>JAJYAG010000214.1 GCA_021779665.1 Bacteroidota bacterium
CTGGCTCCTGGTTTTGGATCCTCTGACAAATATGGAATCCGTTACGACGAGGTTGCCCGGCAAATGGTAATTAATATGATTAAAATAGTTGCTCCATAGTTGAATTGAATGCTATGACTAAAAAAATGCTTTTCCCTTTTGCATCGGTCTTTTTAGGTGCTTTGCCGTTGGCAGGCAGTCCGTTTTCCAAAGAGGACGCCCGGCCAAACGTTATACTTATTGTTGCCGACGACCTTGGTTACGGCGACCTTGGTTCGTATGGATGCAAGGATATTAAAACGCCCAACATCGACCTTCTTGCTAAACAGGGCGTAAGATTCACGCAGTTTTATGCCAATGGCCCGGAGTGTTCTCCAACACGGGCAGCTTTGTTGACGGGGCGTTACCAGCAACGGGTGGGTGGGCTCGAATGTGCCATTGGAGCCGGAAATGTTGGCAGGTACGACGAGGCTGCCTGGCTGGCCGATAACCATGAACTGGGTTTGCCTGCGGAGCATTGTCTCCTGCCCCGCGAAATGAAAAAGGCCGGATATGCTACTGCTATTATCGGAAAGTGGCATTTAGGTTATGAGAAGAAATTCCGTCCCGACCAGCAGGGGTTTGACTATTCTTTTGGGCCGATTGGATTCGGCGGGGATTATTTTTATCACGTCGAACAGGATCCTATAGGTCAAAATGATTTTAAAGGCGGTCATAATCTCGCCATGAACGGCAAGGAAGTATTCAGGGATGGGGAGTATATCACCAGCCTTATTACAACCGAGGCTTTGGGTTGGCTCAAAAAGCAAAAACGTGGGAAGCCGTTTTTCCTGTATCTGCCTTACACTGCCCCGCACGATCCTTATCAGGGCCCTAACGACAGTATTGGCCGGCCATTGCAGGGCGATGAATGGAAAAATAAGAGCCGTGCCAAATATATCGAGATGGTTGAAGCCTTGGACCAGGAGATTGGACATTTGATGGAGTGCATCGAAAAGATGGAAAAAGGCAGGGAAACAATTTTTGTTTTCTTTTCGGATAATGGGGGTACAGGCATAGCAAACAATGGAATATTGTCGGGTTATAAAGGACAGGTTCACGAAGGTGGTATCCGTGTGCCATGTATTGTAAAGTGGCCCGGGAAAATAACGCCAAACACTGTTTCGCACCAGAGTGCTGTCAGTATGGATATTACACGTTCCATACTGGAAGTGGCAGGGATACCAACCGGGCAGATGCATCTGGACGGGTTTAACATGATAAACCATGTGGTTAGCAACCAGGCCGATTTTAGCCGGACTCTTTTCTGGAGGCTTAAACGCGGCAGCAGAATCAGAAAGGCAGTGAGAGACGGAGACCTTAAATACATCGAAGAAATTGACAAAGGAGAAGTTGTAACAAGACAGTTGTTTAATCTGAAAGAGGATCCTTCTGAAAAGAATAATCTGTTTTCATCAGATAATGACACAGCTGAAAAGTTGCAGCAAAAAATTACAGCATGGGAAAAAGAAGTTTCAGCCCCCCGGTTGCAGGATTTTTATAAAGTTAAAACACCATAAAACCTCATTTCTGCAAAATCGATTTTCAAAAAAGTGTTATTCAGTTTAAACTTTAACTCTACAATCTTAAAAATTATGAGAAAATATATTAAACAGATAATAAGCATTTTTCTTTTGTTCACGCCTCTCTGGGTGCATGGGCAGGAAACGGCGCGTCCAAAAGTCTGGGGCATTGCCCGGATGACTTATCTGGTAAGTGATTTTAAGGTTGCCCGCGAATACTATGGCGATTTTCTTGGCTTCGACGAAGCTTTTAGTTACAATTCTCCCATGGGCAGGGTACTTTCATTTAAAATAAACGACCGTCAGTTTCTGGAGTTCATCGAAGATAAGGAAGCACAAACAAAAACCCGCCTGGTAGCAGTATGGTTCGAAACCGATGAGCCGGAACAAATGCGCCGGTATCTGGACAAATGTAAAATACCTGTTCCGGAGTCGACACTCGACGATGGGGCCGGCAACGGGTATTTCCTCGTCCACGACCCTTCGGGAGTGCCGGTTGCGTTTATGAATTATAGTGAAAAAGGACTGCATGTCAAATCCAAAGGAAAATGTCTTTCGGATCGCAGGATCTCTGAACGCATTCACCACGCCGGTTTATATTCAAATAAAGTGATGGATAACGACCCATTTTATGCCGGTGCCCTTGGATTTATCACTATGTGGCGATATCCCGAAGATATAGCTCAGAAACCCGATATGATGTACCTTCAGATTCCCGATTGTATCGAGAATATTGAACACTATCCCTCAAGTGATCCAAACTTCAGTCACCCTTGTTTTTTGGTTACCGACATGCAACAAACAGTTTATACACTCAAAAGCCGCCTCAAAGGACAAACCCTTTCAAAACCCAAAATCGGCAGGGGGAACAGGTGGCTCCTGAACCTTTCGAATGCCGATAAAACAAAAGTAGAGTTTACCGAACCATATACTGTACGTTAAAAAAAAGGACTATGAAAACTTCTGATTACAACCGTCGAACATTTATAAAAAACTCCCTGGGAGCCGGTGTTGCTCTTGCTGGTTTAAGAATCAATTTGCCTTTTTCGCCTTACGATGCAAAAGGCTTGCCTACAGCAGTGCTTGGTAAGACCGGAGTCCGCATTCCCCGGATGGCCATTGGCCTTGGCAGCCGTTTCTGTAACATCGAAAGTGATGAAACTGCCACAAGTTTCCTGAATTATGCACTCGACCAGGGACTTTATTACTGGGATACCGCCCATATTTACGAAAACAAAAAAAATGGCGTGATCAGCGAGGTGAGAATTGGAAATGTGGTAAAATACAGACGAAAAGAAATTTTTCTTTCGACCAAAGTAACCAGCCGCGACCCGGATGAGGCAATGCGCCAAATAGAATCAAGTCTGAAACGGCTTCAAACCGATAAACTTGATATGCTCAAGATCCATGACATTCAATCTATGGCCGATGTGGATAAAATCAGCGGAAAAGGAAATCTGATCGATATTTTGCACCGGATGAAAAGTGAAGGCGTTACCCGTTTCATCGGTTTTTCGGGTCACTCGGAAGCTCTGGCAATGAAAGCCATGGCCAACAGGGGCGACTTCGACAGCATGCTGATGGCCATGAACCATTGGGGTAACAACGCCCAAAATCGTCAAGAACTGGCAATTCCTGCCGCTCAGGAGCAAAAAATGGGAATAATGCTTATGAAAGTTGTTCGGCCTAAGGAAAAAATTGCAGGGATTAACGCTTCGGAGCTGGTAAGGTATGCCTTATCATTAAAAGGCCCCTCGGGTATTGTTGTAGGTATGGAAACTATGGAAGTGCTGGAAAAAAACCTTGAAGTACTCAGGAACTTCAAACCTATGACGGAGGACGAAATGAAAGCCATGGCCGTTAAGCTTGAGCCCTTTTTCAACCATCAGGGACTCGACTGGATGCAGCATGGCTACCACGATGGCTTGTGGGCTTAGTCAAATTCACAGAGTGAAATTCCTGTCAACTTTCATGGCTGGATTTGAGTCCGACTTAGTAATTAACTATCATTTAGTTCTCCTAAAATGGGCTGTTTTTTTAGCCTATCAGAAAAATGTTTAGCTTGTGAAAAATATATTTTATTTCTTACTTTCAGGTATTGGGCTATTGACCTCATGCCGCAATAATCCCCAGGCTTATCTGGATCCTTCTCTGCCTGTCGAAAAACGGGTGAAAAACCTGATGCAGCAAATGACTGTTGCAGAAAAAGTGGCCCAGCTTTCAGCATATAATTTGAGACTTTTGGCTTTTGCCGAGGAGGGTATTCAAACGGGCCATGCCATGCCTGCCGAAGAAGTTTTAAAAAATGGGATTGGCTCAATAGAAAATACATTCGATCCCAATTCTCCGGAGAAAAGTTCGGCAATATGCAATACATTGCAGTCTTACCTTGTCAAACAAACAAGGTTGCGGATTCCTGCATTGGTAGGTTCCGAATGTTTGCACGGGCATGCGGGTTATAACTCTACAATTTTCCCCACACCCATAGCACTGGCCTGTAGCTGGAATCCGGACCTTGTTGAAAAGGCATTTGATATTGCCTGGCGTGAAGCCAGGGCTCGTGGTGCCCACGAAGCTCATACTCCGGTGGTCGACCTGGGACGAGACCCTCGCTGGGGAAGAATCGAAGAAACTTATGGTGAAGATACCTATCTGGTCTCTCTCATGGGGATGGCAGCTGTAGCCGGGTTACAGGGTGGTTGGGCCGGTGATCCCGGAACAACTCATGTCATCTCGGCTGTTAAACACTTTGCCGGTTACGGACAGGTTGATGGTGGTCGAAATTTTGCCCCTACTCATTTTCCCACGAAGATGCTTTATGATGACATTCTGCCCCCCTTTCGCAATGCAGTTCAAAAGGCCCGCGCACAGGGAATCATGGCGTCGCACTGCGATATAGACGGAATTCCGGCCCATGGCAATGAATGGTTGTTAACCCGTTTGTTACGAGAGGAATGGGGATTTAAAGGAATTGTAGTGTCGGATTATAATGATATCAAACGCCTCGAAGAGCTTCATCATGTAGCCGAAATCCCGGCCGAAGCTGCTGAGTTGGCCATTAAGGCAGGAGTAGACCTGGATTTGCCGGTTGGTGCAGTTTATTCACTTTTGGACTCTTTGGTAAGAGTCAGGCCCGATTTAATGAAGTACATCGATCGCAGTGTGGAACGTATTCTTAAGCTTAAATTTAAACTGGGGCTATTTGAAAATCCATTTGTTGATCCCCAAAGGGCGAAAGCATTCGTGGGATGTGAAACCAACAGGGCTACAGCCAGGAAAGTGGCTGAAGAATGTGTGGTACTGCTAAAAAATGATAAGCATCTGCTTCCTCTTCAGAGCGATCGGATTCGCTCCATTGCAGTGATTGGCCCTAATGCCGGTTCCTATTCCAATGGCGTGTATACCATGAAAACTGATTATGGCATGAGCATCCTGGATGGAATTAGAAATTTTGCCGCCGGTAAAATTAAGATATATTACCATCCGGGATGCATTATTGCCCGGGAATCCCGAACAAAAGAAGGCGAGAAGATAGTTGAGGAATTGCCTCCTGACAGGGAAGAACAATCAGTTTCAGAAGCTGTGAGGCTGGCAGCCAAAGCCGATGCAGCCGTAATTTGTGTGGGCGGAGATGTTTTTACAAGTGTTGAAGCTACCTATGGTAAAGGACAGAAAGGCGACCGGAGTGATCTGGACCTTTTGGGTAATCAGCAGGATTTAATATTACGGACAATCGAGACAGGCACCCCCGTTGTTGTTTTGCTAATGGGAGGGAAACCCTACGCTATTCCTGCAGTAGCTGAAAAGGCGGAAACCATATTGAGTACCTTTTACCTGGGACAATCCAACGGACAGGTTGTTGCCGATGTGTTGTTTGGTAATGTAAATCCTTCAGGGAAACTATCCATTTCCTTTCCTCGGTCAGTTGGACAGCTGCCAATTTATTATTCACAAAAAAATACAGGATTCTTTAAAGATTATATAACGGAAAAGACTGAACCTCTTTTTGCCTTCGGACATGGATTAAGTTATACCAGCTTTCAAATATCAGATTTAAAGATTCATAATCCTCAGTTCAAAGAGACCGATACTTTATATTTCGAGTGCAAAGTGAAAAATGTTGGTTCCAGGGAAGGGGCTGAAGTGGTTCAGGTTTATTTTCAGGATCTGGTAGCTTCAGTAACCCGCCCGGAAAAAAAGCTGGTTCGTTTCGAAAAGGTTTTTTTAAAGCCAGGAGAATCAAAACTTGTTCATTTTAAAATTTTCCCAAAACAAGATCTTTCATTTACCGGGATAGACCTTAAACCTACCCTCGAGGCAGGTACTTTTGATTTAATGATTGGTAATGCTTCGGATAATATTATTCTAAAAAGCAGGATTTTATTAATCAAATAATTGCATGCGCAAAGAGTGTTACAACTCATTTCCACTTAGAAAAAAATCTGATCAGGGAGAGCTTATACTTCCACCAAAGATGAACACAATATTTAAAACCGCACCCATGAAAAAACTGATATATTTAAATTTGATAACCATCACTGTTCCGGCAGTTTCAGCTTCGGTACCGGAGAAAAACGCCTTGAAGGTTCCCAATATATTGTTGATTACCATAGAAGATACTTCTCCCCAGTTTATTGGTTGTTATGGTAATAAAAACGCACGTACTCCGGTTATCGATAAGCTTGCTGCCGATGGAGTGCGGTTTACCAATGCTTTCTCAACCGGAACTGTTTCTTCGCCCAGCCGTACGGCGCTAATTACCGGGGTAAAGACCTATTGCGCAGGCACTGGCCATCATCGGAGCAAATATAACCTGCCCGGCTTTATAAAAGGGTTCCCTTATTATTTGAAACAACAGGGGTACTACACTTCGAATAATTCCAAGACCGACTACAATGTTAAAAACGAAGCCGGTTTCATAGAGGAAGCCTGGGATGAAAGTTCCGATAAGGCTGGCTGGTGGAAACGCAAAGCAGGTCAGCCATTTTTTGCGGTATTTAACTTCATGGATTCGCACCAATCGAGAACCATGACTGAATCGTACGACTGGTATCAGAAAAATGTCCTCTCTGCCTTAAAAATTGACGAACAGACTTATGAAGACGGATTCGAAATGCCTCCCATATACCGCGATAGCCCTGAAATGCGCAAACACCATGCAAGGGTATATAATTCGTTAAAGCTTACCGATAACAAAATTGGAGAAATCCTTGCCCGTCTCGATAAAGAAGGATTACGCGACAGCACCATCATCTTCTTTTTTGCAGATCATGGCGAAGGGATTCCACGCGGAAAAACCAATGGTATTGATTTTGGCTACAGGGTTCCGTTTATTGTATGGTTCCCCGACGCCTACAAGCATTTATCTCCATGGGGTACTGGAGGGGTGCTGGCAAACGATCTGGTTGAGTTTACCGATCTGGCTCCCTCAATTATAAGTCTTGCCGGGGGACAAGTACCCGCCCACATGAAGGGCAAAACACTTATCGGATCCAACCGTTCCCGGCCAGCCGACCATTTGATCCTGTCGTCCGACCGGTCGGATAATGGTATTGATATGGTGCGGACCATTACCGATGGGCGTTTTCTTTATTCCCGCAATTTCATGCCCTTTATACCCGAACTAAGGTATATCCGCTACATGGAAATTAGCGAGATTAAACAACAAATGAGGCAGGATTACAATAACGGGAAAATGAATGGCTTCCAGAAAAGTATGTTCGGGAGCCGTCCGCCCGAATTTCTTTTCGATCTGAAAAATGATCCGTGGGAAACGAAGAACCTCGCAGAAGATTCAAAGTACACAGCCATGCTGCAGGAAATGAGAAAGAAGCTTTTGAGCGAAATGTTGTCGTCGCGCGATGTGATGTTGCTTCCCGAATACGAAATAGGGTTAATGCAGGCCAGTACCAATGCTTACGAATTCAGGCTGGACAATCAGAAATTTCCGGTGGTCAAAATTGTTGAAGCTGCTTCTTTAGCAGGTTTCAGGAGTAACGAAGTTGCAGAGAAACAGGTCGATATGCTTAAGGATAAGAATAATATAGTCCGGTACTGGGCCATATTGGGTTTACGTTCGCAGCACGGCAATATATTGGCACCATTAAAAAAAACAATTACATCGGCAATGGCCGATTCTTATCCACCTGTGGCCATAACAGCCGCAGCAATTGCTTACCAGGAATATGACGATAAACAGGCCGAAGAAACCCTGAAAAAATATTGTGACAGTAGCGACATGAACCTGGCTTTAATGGCATTAAATTTTTTGCTATACACTTCCAACAAGCAGCCCTTTATCGAAACCATTAAGCAGGTACATGCCAAACCTAACCTGATTTACAGTGTTAAGGTGGCCTGCATGGATTTTCTGGGCAGCATGGGTTTGGTGCCTAATAATATGGAAAACAGAGAGTAAAATAATTTCAGAAGAGAGTTATGGAAATCAAAAGAAGAATAACGTTGTTGTTATTTATATTATGCGCTGGTAGTCATTTGACTAACATTTATGCCCAGGTAAATTTTCCGGGGGGCAATATTGTACTGTTACACGATGGTAATTTCCGGGATCCCGACGATATCGGGGCTATGCCCATGTGTCTCGCCATTCTGCAGGCAGCAAAACTGAGCGACAAACTTGTTTATATGGAACATAGCCATTTTTTGGGATGCAACGATTCCATAATGGAATCCGAAATGAATGAGAGTATGCATGAGGCATGGGAACGATTTGGCCCTTTTCCTAATTCAACATACTTCAATTATTACCGACAGAGCGATAATGCCAGGAATGAGTTTATCCGGGTCATCAATTCATCGGGTAAGGACAATCCGCTGTGGGTAATTTGTGCCGGTCGCATGGAAAGCCTTTACAGGGCAATTGCAGGAGCAAAAAAATCAAAACGCAAAAACCTGATTCTGGTATCTCATTCCATTTATAATGAAGATTATACACGTAACAGGGCTCCGATGGACAGTCTATGTACCGGCATGGTACATACCTGGGACGATATTAAACGCGATTTTGGCAAAGATAAAATAACGTTTATTGAAAGTTCCGACCGTGAAATTTTCACAGACAATCCCTATGTGTTAACCGACCAGAACGAGAGCAACGGAGATTTCGATTTCAAAACACCGGTTGCCAGCTGGGAATGGCTTCGGGAAATGGGTCCCGATTATTCCTGGCTGTTGACACGGAACAGGGTTCGCAATGCATTTGATGTTTCGGATGCAGGTATTCTGTGGTTTGTAATTACCGGAGCAATTGATCGTAAAAACAATAAAAAAGTTGGTTGCGAAACCTGTGGTTGGCGGGAAGTGAAAGAGTTATTAGGAAATTTTATGATCAAATAGTATAATTTCTCACTTCAGGTATTCAATTCCCTTCAATATTTTTCAGTTGAAAGAAAAATGATGTTCCACGGTCCAATTCCGACTCTATTCTTATTTCTCCCTGCATAAGGGTTAAAAGACCCTTGACAATTGAAAGACCCAAACCGTTGCCTCCATAATGCTTTCTTTCTCCTGAACTTAATTGGGTGAACCGATCAAAAATTATTTCGAAACTCTCTTTGGGAATGCCAATTCCTGTATCGGAAACATAGAAACTCAATTTTTGATCGTTATTGATAAAACAGCCAAATTCAATTTTACCGACTGCAGTAAATTTAAATGCGTTGACAATTAGATTATTGAAAATCTGCTTTAATTTTTGCCTGTCAGTGGAGATTTCTTTATTTGTCAACTCTGGAGATAAGTTGAAGTTAAATTCTATTTTATTTGTTCCTATTTTATTTTGCTGCGAAATTTCGAATGTTTGCTTTAGCTCTGCCAAGAATGATCTGATCTGGAATGTTTCAGTATTTAGTTTAAGCTGATTGGATTCTATCAAGGCAATATCCAATATGTCGTTAATAATAACCAGCAGATCGTTACAACGGTGATTTATTATATCAGAGTATTGCTTTAACCGGTTCTTATTATTGAAATTTTTATTTAACAGCTGTGAAAACCCAATAATGGCATTCATCGGGGTACGGATCTCATGAGACATGTTTTGGAGAAAAGCAGTTTTTAGCCTGTTACTTTCTTCTGCCTTTTCTTTGGCCTCAATTAAATTAAGTTCTATAAGTTTTCTGTTTGTTACATCCCTTGCAACGCCAACCCTCCGGTAAATATTTCCTTCCTGATCTAATATAGCATTAGTTCGGGCATGTATCCATCTCACTTCGCTGTCATTTTGCCTTACTATTCTATAATCGTATTCAAAGATTCCGGTGTTTTTAAACTCTTCCGAACGGATTATTGAAATTACATTTTGTTTGTCTTCGGGATGGATAAAATCTAAAAATACCTGGGGTTTGTTATAGCAATCATCGCAGCTTATGCCAAAGATTTTTTCGAAGGCAGGATTGATGTAGAGCATCTGTTCATTTGTCCTGAGCCAGATTATGTCCTCTGAATTTTCAGCTATCTGTTTAAATTTAAATTCGCTTTCTTCCGATAATCTCTTTGTATAAATCAATTCCTGTTCAAATATTTTTCGATCATTTATGTCTCTTGAATTAATCAGTATGCCACCAATAGAGGGATTATCAATAAAATTCTGACCACTGGCTTCAATCCAAACCCACTCTCCGTCCTTATGGCGGCACCTAAACTCAATGCGCTTAAAGTTGTGCGGATCTGTTAATAATTCCATAAAAAGTTGTTTTACAGCACCTAACTCATCTGGATGGATATACGAAAATGCATCCATCCCGATACGTTCGTTTGGTTTATACCCCAATACCCGGTTAGAGGCATTACTCTCGTAAAGAATTATTCCATTTTGATCCAGAATGTTTATTATGTCGAACGAATTATTGCTTAACGCTTTAAACTTTTCCTGAATTTCTTCGGCGTTTCTTTTTGCTGCTATTATTTCCTGTTCATTTTGTTTTTCTTTTGTTATGTCTTCAATTATATTGGCAAATTGCCCATAAGAGGGACAAAAGGAATGGATTTTAAAATATTTATTGAATTTAGGGGCAAAGTATTCAATTTTAACAGGTTGGCCATGTAACGCCACAGGGGCAAAAACAGACTTCCAATTGTTGTCAGGGTTGACCGGATTAAGTTCCAGGTGAGTTTTACCAATAACGTCAGCA
>JAJYAG010000035.1 GCA_021779665.1 Bacteroidota bacterium
CGATCTTCAAATTTGGAAGTATTCACCGCATAAAACTTTAAAGTTGTATCGAACTGAGCCCTTGTGTAACCGTAATTCTTCAACACCGCATTATATAGGTTTATAGAATCACCATGTGTTTTCCGGCCTTCGTAATTGAAGGAATAATATCCATCGGCCAGATGAATATCGGTTAGAATTGCAACAAATTTATCGCGGGGAATATACAGTTCGTTTTCCCTATCATTGCAGGAAACCAAAGTTAAAACAACAAATAGAACAAGAATGTACTGCTTCATAATCAAAGTCGTAAAATCACTGCAAAGCTAACCGATTTTTCAAAGGAAGTTTTACAATTAGCTAATTTTAACAAAAAGCAATCTAAATTCAATAGCCGAAAAGATCCATTTTTTTGATTCAGAAAAATTCGACAACTTCGCACCCGATTATTAAGGCAGAGGGGTGAGTAAGTTTTTAAATATCAGCAATATTGTCAAAAACGTGGTGACTGAAGTTATCTTTAACGGCCGCCAACTCGACAAATCCATAGAAACATTCTTTAAACATACACCAGGTATCTCCAGCTACGACAAAGAAACTCTTTTCAGGCTATTTACATTCACAATCCGGTATTGGCTCACTATTCACGAAATCTACAAAACTCAGTTTTATTCAAGAAACCTAGATTTTAACGAGATATTACATATTCAACACATTCTTGAGAGACTTTATACAGGGAAGCTTGTATGCAAAGGCGAATATGAAAAAAGGATACTTGAAAACTTTAAGAAGATTGAAAATATCAATCATCTAAAAGAATCGTATCCTGAATGGCTTATGAATGTTATGCTGCAGGAAACATCCGATAAGGAAAAGCTTACGCATTGTCTCAATCAAATTCCGGCTACTGTTTTACGAGCCAATACTCTGAGAATTACCAGGGAGGAACTTAAGAAGCGTCTTGAATCCAAAGGTAAAATGATATCCGACATTGAGGGCTATCCTGAAGCGTTGAGAATAAACAAGCACTTCGACTTATTCAAAAGTGAAGAGTTTCACGCCGGATTGTTTGAAATGCAGGATGCAGGATCACAAGCCATTGCTCCTTTTTTGAATGCAGAGCCCGGGATGAGAGTTGTTGATGCCTGTGCCGGCAATGGTGGCAAAACGCTACACCTTGCATCACTAATGACAAATAAAGGCAAAATTATAGCCCTGGATACAGCTTCGCACAAACTTGAAGTACTGAAAAAAAGGATGAACAGGGCGGGAGCTGTTAATATCGAAACCCGTCCAATCGACTCATCTAAAGTTATTAAACGTCTCCAGAACTCAGCTGACCGGCTTCTTCTGGATGCGCCCTGCAGCGGTACCGGCGTTCTCAAACGCAATCCCGACATTAAATATCATCTTTCAGAAGAAAAGCTCCGCCAACTAAAACAGACCCAGCACGAAATTCTTGATAAATACTCGGATATGGTTGTTAAAAATGGCATTTTGGTTTACTCAACCTGTAGTGTTCTGGAATCGGAAAACCAACAACAAATCAATCGTTTTCTTGAGGAAAAGCAAGGCAATTTTGAATTACTAGCCGAAAAAAACATTTCACCACTTGAGGGTTTCGATGGATTTTACATGGCCCGGCTAAAACGCATAAACTGACTATTCGTATCGCATAGCATCGGCCGGATTTACTCTGGCTGCTTTAGCTGCCTGATAAAAAATAGTGAAAAAGGAAATTAATATTGACAAAATAGCCACCCAGACAAAATCAAAGTAATTCATCGGAATTCGGTAGGAATAATCGGTAAGCCACCAACGGATAAGGAAAAACGACGCTGGCCAGGCAAACACCAGGGCAATTGCAATAAGCCTGAAATTGCTCGAAGTAAGCATTAAAACAATTTCGCTGAACGAAGCTCCCAACGATTTTCTGATCCCAATTTCTTTCATCCGCCGGCCAGCTGCAAAAGCAATTAACCCAAAAAGGCCAAGGCAGGCAATAAATATCGAAAACACTGAAAATGAAAGAAAAATAGATGCAATGCGGTTTTCCGACTCGTAAAGCTTGGCAAAATCGTCTTCGAGCCAAAAGTTCTCAAAGGGATAATCGGACGTATATTCATCCCATTTATCAGCAATGGTGGATACCGTTTTCTGAATATCATGAGTTTTCATCCGCACCACAAGGAATCCTTCAATATTCTTGTGCATCATCGTCATAATTAAAGGCTCCACTTTGTAATGAAGGGATTTGAAGTTGAAATTATGCATAACCCCAATTACAGTAAGCGATTGCCGGTTACGATTATTGACCGGAAAATAGATTTTGGAGCCTATGGGATTTTTGAAGCCGAGATGCTCAGCTGCCGATTCGTTAATAACCGCAGCAAGACTGTCCCCTGGTTCCTCCTTAGAAAAGAAACGACCTTCTTTGATACGAATCCCCAGGGCATCAGCATACTCAGGACTAACAAGAGACTGATACAGCAAATAGGTGTTCCCGTAATTTTTGTCCTTGAAAAAGCTATTATACCAATAATTTTTACCAGGAATATGAGTTGAATTTCCTACAGCCAGCACTCCGGGTATTTTTTCAATTTCAGATTTAAAATCTTCTATTCTGTTCTTCAGACCATCGGAGCGCTTAATCACAAGGGTATTTTCCTTATCGAACCCAAGATCGAGGTCGCGCATAAACATCAACTGCCGGAAAGCAGCACAGGTACATATCATTATCAAAATAGAAACTGCAAACTGGCCTGTTACTAAGTAATTTCGCAAACCTTTACTTTTAACGCTGCTGCGCAAATCGCCCTTTATAACCCTTAACGGATTGTAAGATGCAATTATAAAAGCCGGATAACTCCCTGAAATCACACCGGATAAAACAACAACACCTACGATAAAAATCGTATTCTCCATGGTAAACATGGTATGAAGGCTGATTTGCTTCTGGACAAGATTGACATAGTTGGGTGTAAGCAGCTCCACAATAACCAGAGAAATACCAAAAGCTATCAAACTTAGAAACACCGACTCTACAATGAACTGAACCATCAATTGTCCTTTTGAGGATCCTAAAACCTTACGTACTGCAACTTCCTTAGCTCTGCTTGAAGAGCGGGCTGTTGCAAGATTCATAAAATTGATGCACGCAATTATCAGAATTAAAAAGGCTACAATTACAAATATTGAAACAAACAACAGATTACCATTAGGTTCCAGTTCAACCTGCAAATTGGAATGCATATGAATATCTGATAGCCGCTGAGTAAACAAGCCATAGGTATTTCCCGATCTCAGGTAATCCTCTATGGAAATACCAAGAATACCCTCAACCTGAGGAGCTACATATTTTTCAACCAATCCATCCAGTGAAGCCTGAAAGTCCTTCACGTTATAACCCTTTTCCAGGAGCACATAAGTATAGAAAAGGTGAGAAGTCCAGATATCGTTATTGAGAAACTTAATAGAAGAAATGGATGCCAGAAAATCGAAATGGAAATGAGAATTGGTATAGGTCTTTACGACACCTGTTACTTTATAATAAGTGCTGTCCGACTCAATTCTTAATAATTTCCCGATAGGATCCTCTTGGCCAAAGTAACGTTTGGCAGTTTCTTCCGAGAGAACAACAGTATTTCTTTTATGGAGGGCAGTTTTTGGATCTCCGGCTACAAATTTAAAATCGAAAACATCGAAAAAGCATGAATCGGCAAATAACACACCCGTTTCGTTAAACCGTTTATCTTTATAGCGAACCAGCCAATCGCCGAACCTGGCCATACGGGTTGCTGTAACCACTCCCGGAACCTCCCTGCGGAGTGTTGGAGCCAAAGGAGCGGCCGTTACAGCCTGATTCAGAACACTGCCAGCCATCTTCCCCTTTACGCAAACACGATGAATCTGCTTGTAATGAGTAAAATCCCTGTCGTAATTCATCTCATTTGCGACATACATCCAGATAAACATAAAACAGGCCAACCCGACAGATAAGCCCAGAATGTTCAAAAGCGTATAGGAACGGTGCTTGAGCAGGTTACGACGTGCGACTTTAATATAGTTCTTATACATCCGAAGTGGTCACAATTAAAATTGATGAACAGATACCAAAAATAAAGAAACTTTGGTTCTCTGAATAAATCTCTTTAAATGATTAAGACGCCAGGAATATAAAAAAAATTACACCAGGAATAATGAAGGCATAAAAAAACCAGCCGCAGGGCTGGTCTTACTAATTTTTATTCCATTTCTACCAGATTAAACATTAGCTCTATGGCTTCGGAAAGTTCTTCTCCATCTTCACGCATCTGATCGTCTCCTTCATCGTAATACCAGTTAATGGTAAGTCCGAAGCCCAGCTTTTTTATACCTTTCAATATTTCAAGAATTGTATAAATCATTTTTGAAGAAGCCGAATTGAAATAAGTGAAGTAAAAATCGCAGGTAAGATTAAATTTGTCACCTCCGGCATAAACTATCTTCTTCAGGTACGACTCATAATCAGCAAACCAATTGTAAACTTCAGTATAATAAGATATTGCATTCTCGGGACGGGAAACGCCTTTGAATTCAAATTTACGTTCATCGGGATCCAGTATTATTTCAGGTGTGTATTCAGTAGCTTTTAAGTTCAACAATTTCATCGCTCAATCTTCAAGGTTTAACATCCAACTTTAATTTATAAAAATATACATCCTGTTTAATATTTTCAAAGGAATAGTGAATCGCACTTCCGGCAGCCTTTGCAATTTCTATAAAGCCCAAACCAGCACCCCCAACTTCTGAAAATTGCCCATTAGCAATTGTTTTTTTATATAATTCCCGAAGTCCAGCTTCATCAAGAGAATTTACCTTATCGAGCTTAGCCGAAATAATTGACATATCTTCTTTTAAAATAGTATTACCCGATTCGACCACAAAACCCGATTCAATCTTAGAAATCTTAAAAAAAGAAGGGTAATCTTCCTGGTAGTTCTTCAGGTAAATCTTGCTTTCGACGTACCGGTAGCAATTTTCGAGTATTTCGATAGAAATAGTTAAGAGCCGTTTGTAAGTATTAACTTTCTCTCCAAGGGCATCAACATTTTCTTTAAGCTTTGGCAAAAGGCTGCTTATGGTATTAAAAGAGACTAAACCGGTAAACTCCAAAACAACAATCGACGGGGACTCGTCCATAAATTTAACTTTATTCAGAAACTAAATTGAATAAAACTGCAATAATAAAATATTAATATATGAATTTAACAATTTTTTGATAATTAAACAGATCTGTATTATCAGTTTAATAAAAAATACATCTTTTATTCCCCGAAAAGTAAATATCCTGAGTCTTCCAAAAGGTTGCTTCCCTGTGCAGCATCGGTGGCCAACTTATCGCACCTGTTATTTTCAACATTTGTGGCATGCCCTTTAACCCAAACAAATCTCACCTTATGCTTGCGATAGACTTGCAGGAATCGCTTCCACAAATCAGGATTCTTTTTATCCTTGAAACTCTTTTTTTCCCAGGCAAATATCCATCCTTTTTCAACCGCGTCGGCCACATATTTGGAATCGGTATAAACAGTAACCATACTGCCGGCAAATTTTAGTTCCTCCAGGCCAACTATAACAGCCATTAGCTCCATACGATTGTTGGTGGTGAGCTTAAAACCCTGAGACAATTCCTTGCGGTGAGGCCCCGATATCAAAACTACACCATATCCGCCGGGACCTGGATTACCTCTGGAGGAGCCATCAGTATATAAGGTGATAACCGGAGGCAAATCTATCTTTTTTCGTATTGATTGATATAATACTTTTCGTATTCGCCGGTCATAATATTATTGAGCCATGCTTCATTCTGCAGATACCAATCAACTGTTTTTTCCAAACCTTCTTCAAATTGGAGGGAAGGCTTCCAGCCAAGCACTTTCTGAATTTTAGAAGAATCGATAGCATAACGTAAATCGTGACCGGCTCTGTCCTTAACAAAAGTTATAAGTTTTTCGGATTCGCCTGCGGTCCGGTCAAGTTTCTTATCCATGATTTTGCACAAAAGATAGATAAGATCAATGTTTTTCCATTCGTTATGTCCTCCAATGTTGTAGGTATCACCAACTTTCCCTTCATGAAAAACCTGATCGATAGCACGTGCATGATCCACAACATAGAGCCAGTCGCGGATATTTTCGCCTTTACCATACACCGGAACTGGTTTTTTATTCTTGATATTATGAATAGCCAGAGGTATCAGCTTTTCCGGAAACTGATTAGGGCCATAGTTGTTAGAGCAATTTGTAATTAACACCGGAAGCTTGTAAGTATGATAATAAGCCCTTACAAGATGATCGGAACTGGCCTTTGATGAAGAATAAGGGCTGCGAGGATCGTACGAAGTTTCTTCGGTAAAGAAGCCTGTCTCTCCTAATGAACCATAAACTTCATCAGTAGAAATATGATAGAAAAGTTTTCCTTCAAAATTATCTTTCCATGCTTCGCGGGCTGCGTTAAGCAAAGTAACTGTTCCAACAATATTGGTTTGAATAAATGCCAGAGGGTCAGAAATAGAGCGATCTACATGCGATTCAGCGGCAAGATGGATAACGCCGTCGATCTTATATTTTGAAAACACGTTCTTTATCGCCTCAACATCGCGTATGTCGGCTTTGACAAAAGTATAATTAGGCTTATTTTCAATATCCCGCAAATTCTCAAGATTTCCGGCATAAGTTAAAGCATCGAGATTGACAATCTGATATTCCGTATATTTATTTACAAATAATCGTACAACGTGCGATCCGATAAAACCGGCACCACCTGTAATTAAAATAGATTTCATGAGGTTAGTTTATTTCTTTTGATTTCTGTATTTCTGCTCCCATTTCCAGGCCGAAAGCAGAGTTTCGTCCAATGTACTTACAGCTTTCCAGCCAAGTTCGTTATTGGCATAATTTGTATCGGCCCAAACTTTTTCAATATCACCGGGACGACGGCTCACAATTTTATAGTTCAACTTAACACCCGATACCTTTTCAAAAGTCTTGATGATGTCAAGAACCGTATTTCCGTTACCAGTACCAATGTTAAATACCTCATAGTTGCTTTTGTTTTTATCTTCGAGCAAACGACTGATGGCCACGACATGAGCTTTGGCAAGATCTACGACATGTATATAATCGCGAATACAGGTTCCGTCGGGAGTGTTGTAATCATCGCCAAATACCTTCAGCTGATCTCTCAAGCCAATTGCAGTCTGTGTTATAAAAGGCACCAGGTTCGCAGGAACGCCAACTGGCAGTTCTCCAATTTCGGCAGTGGGATGTGCCCCGATAGGATTGAAATATCGCAGTGATATAGCTTTTAATGCATTATTTGCCGCAATGGTATCGCTTATAATTTCTTCGCAGATTTGCTTTGTATTTCCATAAGGTGACATGGCTTTCTGAATAGGCGCATCTTCAGTAACCGGCAATTTTTCTGGTTGACCATAGACCGTGCATGAAGATGAGAATACGATGTT
Source organism: Bacteroidota bacterium (assembly GCA_021779665.1). Classification (GTDB taxonomy): domain Bacteria; phylum Bacteroidota; class Bacteroidia; order Bacteroidales; family JAAUTT01; genus JAAUTT01. Next base: position 7,487 of record JAJYAG010000035.1, read on the forward strand.
TGGCACATCGAATTCGCTCATGGCATTTAATAAATTTATGAGCGACCATAAGTTATTTTTGTAATAAAGCAAAGGTTTCTCAACAGATTCACCTACGGCCTTTGATGCAGCAAAATGAATAATAGCTTTAACATCCTTATATTGAGAAAAGAACTGATTAACACGAGCAGCATCACACAAATCAAATTCTTCAAATTTTGGCCGGACACCAGTAATCTTCTGAATCCCATCCAGTGAATCTTTTGTAGAATTGGACAGGTTATCAATAATTACAACTTCATACCCCTCGTTTATCAATTCAACTGCAGTATGTGATCCGATATAACCAGTACCTCCTGTTACAAGAACTGTTGCTTTCTTCATTTTAAATAAATTATTATAAACTCCAATAAACTAATTTCTTTATCTTATTCCTGTAAATCCCTTTAACGTCAATCAATATTCCCTTTTCAGCAGAAAGGCTCAGAAAATAATCCTCGCTCAACCCGCAATACTCGTTATGATTTACAGCTACAACAATTGCACTATAATTATTTCCAGGTTTTTCAGTTAACTTAAATCCATATTCATGATTTAGCTCCTCCGAATCAGCATAAGGGTCAATCACATCAACCGAAATCCCGTACGATTTCAATTCCTTAATCACATCGGCCACTTTGGAATTACGGATATCGCTCACATTTTCCTTAAATGTTGCACCCATTACAAGCACTTTGGCATTTTTGATGCTGATATCTTCAGCAATCATTTTCTTAACAGTTTGCTTTGCTATGTGCTCTGCAATAGAGTCGTTAATTTTTCTTCCCGAGCTGATAATCTGGGCATGAATTCCAAGCTTATACGCCTTATATGTAAGATAATATGGATCAACGCCAATGCAATGCCCTCCGACAAGACCAGGGAAAAATTTCAGGAAATTCCACTTTGTCCCCGCAGCTTCTAGAACTTCGTAGGTATTAATTCCCATACGGTCGAAAATAACCGAAAGCTCATTCATAAATGCAATATTGATATCGCGTTGAGAGTTTTCGATAATTTTTGCTGCTTCGGCAACTTTAATTGAGCTGGCACGATGAACTCCGGCGGTAACAATAAGTTCATACACTTTAGCAATCACATCCAGAGATTCGCTATCACATCCTGAAACAACTTTTGTAATCTTTGTAATTGTATGTTCTTTATCCCCAGGATTGATACGCTCGGGAGAATAACCCACCTTGAAGTCGGTTCCGAATTTCAGCCCTGAAAGACTTTCGAGTAACGGAACACAGTCTTCCTCGGTACAACCAGGATAAACGGTTGATTCGTAAACCACATAATCGCCTTTCTTCAGCACTTTACCAACTGATTTTGTTGCGCCAAGAAGCGGGGTAAGGTCAGGTAAATTATAGTTATCAATGGGGGTCGGAACCGCTACAATAAAGAATTTAGCTTGTCGCAATACATCCAGAGACGAAGTAAACTCTATATCACAGCCATGAAAGGCTTCTGCTTCCAGTTCGTTGCTGGGGTCGATACCTTTTCGCATTAACGCCAGACGATCTTCCCGGATATCAAAACCTATCACAGAAAGTTTCTTTGCAAATTCGAGGGCTATAGGTAAACCCACATAACCCAGACCAATAACGGCGAGCTTATCTTTTTTTGAAAGTAAATTCGAAAATATCATAAATTATTTCTTAGCAAATGGATGATAATCTCCTGTAAGACCAACAGGAGTCATATTTCTGATATTATAAACTGTATTTATTGCATTACGGGCTTCCTCAAGACCAAATCCCCTGCCGGCAAGAATTTCCTGATAGGTTTTTGTATGAAGGTCGGTAAAACCTTCACTAAATTCAATCTCCTCACCGTCCATCGTAATAGACCGGAATGTCCTCTGACCTTTTGCTTTTATATCATGAGGGACATCGTTGTAATCAATACTCAAAAACCATCTTACACGGGCCCTTTCGAGCTGAAAAAACCCAGCGACTTTATCGGGCTCTGAGAGATGAACAATATTTTCCTTTACCTGACCAAAAATCCACGAAAGCATATCGAAAAAATGAACCCCAATATTTGTAGCCACACCACCGGACTTTTGAATATCGCCCTTCCAGGAGGTATGATACCAGTGACCACGACTGGTAATATAAGTAAGATCTATATCGTAAATTTTATCTTTAGGTCCGTTAGCTATTTTTTCCTTCAAACTAATAATGGCAGGATGAAGACGCAATTGCAAAACATTGTAAACCCTTTTACCGGTCTCCTTTTCCATTTCAACCAATCCATCAATATTCCAGGGATTGAGCACTATAGGCTTTTCGCAAATAACATCGGCCTGATTTCTTAATCCAAACCTGATATGTGAGTCGTGGAGATAATTCGGCGAACAAACACTTACATAATCAACTTTTTGCCCTTGCCGTTTCAGCTTGTCGATATGGCGGTCGAATCGTTCAAATTCAGTAAAAAAATCAGCTTCAGGAAAGAAACTATCCATAATACCAACACTGTCGAACTTATCAAGTGCGGCTACCAATGTATTCTTTGTCTCCTTTATTGCTTTCAGGTGCCTGGGAGCTATAAAACCCGCAGCCCCAATCAAAGCAAAAATTTTTGGATGCTCGTTAATCATTCTATTTTGCTTACTTGATTATCTTTAAATAAATATTTCTCACCCGATTCAGGACAAACAGCTATGCCTTCACCATTAAAGTTTAACCGATGCCCGTATTCGCTCATCCAACCTATATGACGGGCCGGATTCCCTAAAACCAAGGAATATGGCTTTACAGTTCTGGTAACAACTGCACCAGCTCCGATAAAAGCATAATTACCTATATCGTGTCCACATACAATGGTAGCATTGGCCCCAATTGAAGCCCCTTTACCCACATAAGTTTTCTTATATTCATTTTTGCGGCTGATAGCACTTCTGGGATTAACTACATTAGTGAAGACCATGGATGGCCCCAGAAAAACATCATCTTCACAAATTACACCTGTATAGATGGAAACATTGTTCTGAACCCTTACGTTATTACCAAGGACAACTTCGGGAGATACTACAACATTTTGCCCGATATTACAGTTTTCTCCTATAATACAGTTAGGCATAATATGCGAAAAGTGCCAGATTTTAGTTCCTTTACCAATTGAGCAACCTTCGTCGATAATGGCAGATTCATGCGCGTAATATTGTTTCTCAGGCATAATTAACGGGTAAATTCATTAATTGTTTTAGAAATATATTCAAGCTGCTCCTTATCAAGTTCTGTATGCATTGGCAGGGATATTACAATTTTACAAAGATTTTCACTTACCGGAAAATCGTTTTCCTTATACCCTAAATATTTATAAGCATTTTGCAAATGCATGGGAACGGGGTAATAAACCATTGCAGGAATTCCTTTTTCCTGCAGTTGTGACTTTAAAGCATCTCTGTCCACTCCCTTAGCCACAAGTGTATACTGATGAAAAATATGATTGGAATTACCAACACGAACCGGCGTTTGGATTTTGGAATTATCCTTAAACGCGTTATCGTAAAATGCTGCTGCTTTTTGTCGTGCTGCATTATATTCATCAAGGTATTTCAACTTAACGTTTAAAATGGCAGCCTGAATAGTATCCAATCTGCTGTTTACCCCAATATGATCGTGATAGTACCTGACTTTCATTCCATGATTTGCTACCGATCTGAGCATAGCGGCAATTTCATCGTCATTGGTAAATAATGCACCTCCATCGCCAAAGCATCCCAAATTTTTCGAAGGGAAAAACGAAGTACAACCTACATGACCAATAGTTCCTGCTTTTTGAACTTTACCATTGCTGAATGTAAAATCGGCTCCGATTGCCTGAGCAGCGTCTTCAATTACAAAGAGATTATACTTTTTGGCAATGTCCATAATTTTCTCCATATCGCAACATTGTCCGAAAAGATGCACCGGAACTATTGCTTTTGTTTTTGGAGTAATTAATTTTTCGATATTTTCAGGTGTGAGCAAAAAAGTGTCAGGATCAACATCGGCCAAAACAGGCTTTAATCCTAACAAAGCAATAACCTCCACTGTAGCAATAAATGTAAAATCACTGGTAATTACTTCGTCGCCTTGCTGCAAACCTAAAGCCTGCATAGCTATCTGAAGAGCATCGGTTCCATTGGCACAAGGAATTACATGCTTTACAGAAAGAAAATGTTCCAGATTTTTCTGAAAGTTTTTAACAGCACTCCCATTAATAAACTCAGTATTATCTATAACCTCCTGAATAGCGCTGTCAATCTCTGGTTTTATTTTGGAATACTGACCCTTAAGGTCAACCATTTTAATTCCTTGCATACTATATAAAAATGACCCACGAAATTACCCAAAATTGTTTAAAACCGAATCATTTTTCTGAGATTGTTATTTTTTTTGAAGAACTGCCCAATAAATAGGGTGAACGATATTTTTTTTTACTTTTGTTTAAAATTTATATAAGTGGCATTAACTCAATTTATAAAAGAGCTTTTATACTTAAACGACAAAATCATCATTCCGGGCTTCGGAGGTTTTGTCGCTCAATTCACCACCGCCAGGATCGATTATGAAAAGAATATTTTAACCCCAACCGTTAAAACTTTTATTTTCGACAGCTCACTGACTGAAGATGACGGTGTTTTTACAACTTTTATAAGCAGCAAAAAGTCTATTTCTATATCAGAAGCGACCGTTCTTGTAAATGATTTGGTCGAGGATTTCAAAAGAAAACTTAGAGACGGCAACACGCTTTTAATTGAAGAAGTAGGCTATCTATTTCAGGACGATCAGAATATTATCCGGTTCAAAAGGGATGAAGAAAGAAATTACAATCCGGAAAACTATGGGTTGAATGCCGTTACGGTTATACCTGTTGAAAACAACAGGGAAGATGTTGTTGAAGAAACATATTATCCCGTTAAACGCCGAATAAGTGTGGCTAAGATTTTAGTTTTATTCCTGATATTAAATATAATAGGAGCAGCATCAGCATTTATTTACTGGAAGTTCGATGACATCAAAACTTATTTCCGCAAAACACCAGCCAAACAAACTATAAACCAATTGCCCGACACCAGTTCTTTCAAAATAAACCCTGACACCTCTGAAGTCGGTCAGCATATCGACACTTCCACTAATATAAAAAATGCTTTACGATACGAAGAAACTCCTGCACAAAATATACCTCCGGTTGCAGGTAACGAAGCCGAAAAGACTTATTATATCATAGCAGGAAGTTTTCAGTCATTTGAAAAAGCGGAGACTCATTCCAAAATTCTTGCTAAAAACGGCTTGAAGACGGAGGTCATTGATTTCGGCAATAATCTTTACCGCATATCCGTTGGTGAGTATAAAGGGAAAGATGAAGCCCTGAAACAACTTGAGTTAATAAAATGTAAAAGGGGAGCTGAGAACGCATGGCTCCTTGCAAAATAAAAAGTTACATTTTATAGAGCAGTGTTATTAAACACACAGGTTAAAAGCATAACACTGCGAAAAATCAGGATTTAAAGGATTATAGCCCGCTAATTTCGCGTCGAATTTATTTAAAGGCTATGGAGAATATACTGATTATAGGCGCAGCAGGACAAATTGGTTCAGAACTCACCCTGACACTCAGAAGAATATACGGTGAAGATCATGTTTTTGCTACCGATATCCGCCAGGCTCCTCAGGATATTGTTGAAGGTGGCCCATTCCAGATTCTCGATGTAATGGATGACAAACGCCTCATTCATTTTGTGATTCGCCATAAAATTACCCAGATATATCATCTTGCAGCTGTTTTATCAGGAAATGCAGAGCGTATTCCTGTCCAGGCCTGGGATATCAACATGTCCAGCCTCATGAATATTCTCGATCTTGGTAAAGAAGTCGATGAAATCAAAAAAATATTCTGGCCAAGTTCCATAGCAGTGTTCGGACAAACTACCCCTCACGAAAATACACCCCAGCTTACCGTTATGGAACCCAATACAGTGTATGGAATTAGTAAACTGGCCGGGGAACGCTGGTGCGAATATTATAACCGTCGTTATAAAATGGACATCAGAAGTATAAGATATCCGGGACTGATTAGTTATAAAACAGAAGCAGGCGGCGGAACTACAGATTATGCCGTGGAAATTTATTACGATGCTGTTAAAAAGAATTCGTATGAGTGCTTCCTGAAAGAGGACACCATGCTCCCTATGCTTTTTATGGAGGATGCCATGAAAGCTACTGTAGACCTGATGCATGCCGATCCTTCCAAATTATCGGTAAAATCAAGTTATTCAATTGGAGCTATAAGCTTCACTCCCGAAGAAGTTGCCCGCGAAATCAGAAAGCACAAGCCCGACTTCCAGATTACCTACAAGCCCGATTTCCGGCAGGCAATTGCCGAGTCGTGGCCTCGCACCATCGATGCTTCGGTAGCCAAAAACGACTGGGGGTTTGAACCGACTTACAATTTGGAGAAAATGACGGAAATAATGCTCCGTGAAATTGAAAAGAAGAAAAAGTAGTTAGTATTTAGTACAGAGTATTTAGATACAATACAAAATAGTAAAAACATGTACGGAAAGATTAAGGAACACCTTCAGAAAGAGCTCGAATCCATTAAGGAAGGCGGCTTATATAAAACCGAAAGAGTGATTGCAACTCCTCAGGCTTCTGAAATCAGACTTCAGAATGGTAAAGAAGTTTTGGTTTTCTGTGCAAACAATTATTTGGGATTATCTTCCCACCCAAAAGTAATTGAAGCTGCTCACAAAGGATTGGATTCGCATGGCTTTGGCATGTCGAGTGTACGTTTTATCTGCGGCACACAGGACATCCACAAAGAGCTGGAACAAAAAATTGCCAGCTATTTCCATACCGAAGATACAATCTTATATGCAGCTTGTTTCGATGCCAATGGCGGTGTTTTCGAACCATTATTTGGCGAAGAAGACGCTATCATCTCCGATGCGCTGAACCATGCTTCCATAATCGACGGTGTTCGCCTTTGCAAAGCCCAGCGTTATCGCTATGCCAATGCCGATATGGCCGACCTGGAAGAGCAACTCAAAAAAGCGCAGGCCCAGCGTTTCAGAATTATTGTAACTGATGCTGTTTTCTCCATGGATGGCAATGTTGCCCCATTGGATAAAATATGTGCCTTAGCAGAAAAATATGATGCTCTGGTAATGATCGACGAATGCCACTCTGCAGGCGTTTTAGGTAAAACCGGCAAAGGAATTACCGAATTATTTGGTTTGGAAGGCAAAGTAGATATTATTACCGGAACGCTTGGAAAAGCTTATGGTGGCGCTATAGGCGGCTTTACTACAGCCCGTAAGGAAATTGTTGAGCTGTTACGCCAGCGTTCACGTCCGTACCTTTTCTCCAATTCGCTTCCTCCGGCAGTTGTAAGCGCAGGTATTGCTGTATTCGACCTGATGCAATCGTCGACCGAGCTGCACGACAAACTGGTTAGCAATACCCAGTACTTTAAAGAAGCCATTGTTAAAGCTGGCTTTGACATTAAGCCAACTCAATCGGCTATTGTTGCCATCATGCTTTACGATGCAAAACTCTCGCAGCAGTTTGCTGCTAAATTATTAGAAGAAGGAATTTATGTTACCGGCTTTTTCTATCCGGTAGTTCCCAAAGATCAGGCACGTATTCGTGTTCAGCTTTCGGCAGCACACGAAAAACATCATTTAGATAAAGCCATATCGGCTTTTATTAAAATTGGCAAGGAGTTTGGGGTAATAAAATAGTTCTTCTAACGTTCAATTGAAAATCTTTAGTATCTTCTCATAACTTCAGATTTTATATTAGGTTTATAAATAGGATAAAGAGGGGCCGTGATGGTCCCTCTTTTATTTTATTTACCCAGGAAATGTTTTTCGAAGAATCGTTGATAGGTCTCAGGATTTTTATCTGCCAGTAAAGTCTTTAAATTATCGGCTGTAATGATGAAACAATAAGTCTTCTTTGTTTTGAGATTCTTGTTGATTGCGGGCGATGGACAAAAGGAGTTATAATAATTCACAGCATCGTCCCGGTTGTTAAACTGGTGAATGGTAATAAGCTTCCATTCCTTGTCAAACTCTGCATTCTGAACCTCAAACTTAACTTTATTAAAATTATCGAGGTTGAAATTGATGATATCGAAAACAAGCTGATTGATATCCTCGTTGGAATTAACTAACCAAGCCATGATTATAGGAGCTTTGTCTTCGGAACTGTAAGTCGCTTCAGCTTTAATAGTCTCCTCGGTTTTCTTAACCTCAGGGTTCTGATTATCTATATGAAAAATAATCCCTTTGGCAGCGGTACTTACTTCGGTATTGGGATAAGCTGCTGCAACCCTTTCCAGCTCGCGTCTGAAAGTGGTTATATCAGCAGTTTTACTCATGGATAATGCTTTCAGGAAAGCAAACTGTGGAACAAGAGCACTGTTCTTATACTGATTTAATGCCTGCTCTGAATTCTGATACACCTGCTGGTAATTACCGGCCAGGTAAAGATTGTAGGTCTGCTCGTAAAACCGATTTGCGCGGTTGGCTTCCTCATCGGCGCTTTTGGCATAATTCGGATCGGATAACACTTTCGCGTATATACTGCCCGGGTACTGCGACAGGATAAGCTGTTTATATTGCTGCGCCTTAGAAGTATTTCCTGCAAGATTCTGGATACTATACAACTGATAATATGCTGACGGAGTATAGTTACTCTGCGGATAGCGCCGTACCAGTTCCTCATAAAGCTTAATTGCTTCGTCTGGCTCATTTAGCTCATTTTTATAGACTCCGGCAGCATTGAAAAAGGCGTCCCGAATTTTTGAGTGCGAAGCTTGTTTTAAGGAATCGGTAACCGGTATATCCTGAAGATAAAACTCAGGGGTTTTGTTATCGGCAATTTTCTTTTCCTGCTCCTGATTAGCGGCTCCAGCAAATTCAGCGGTTTCGGAACTTGCATTTAAGCCTTTATTGCGTCTTCGCCAGTTATCCTCCAGTTTACGCTTTCCCCATTTAGCCTGAAACTCAGCCATACCCTGCTGTATGGACACCTGATTATAAAAATACCAGTTACCCTGACTCGCTGCAGTTTGAGTTTGCGACCGGTTGTTGTAAATGTTATAGTTTTGACTTGCAAGCAACTCTTTTTGTTGTGCTTCGGCCTCCTGATTTCGAATCTGCTGAATTATATTATTCACAACGCGTAACCTTTCCGGCTCGGTCATGGAAGCAAGTAGTAACAAGCTGTCCTGAAGCTCGATTGTATTAAGATTGCCCACAAGAACATTCAAATTATCGGCACGCGATTTTACTCTTTCGTAATCTTTGTAATCGGGTCGCAGGCTTTGCATACTGCTGTCGTAATAAGCCTGAGCCGGAATATATTTCTTCTTACCGTAATAAATATCTGCAAGTGTCAGGAAAGTGGTGGCTTTCTGTTGCTCATTTTTTGTAGTAGCTGTGGCCGATTGCTTGTAAAGTTCAATAGCCTTGTCTTCATTCTTTTCTTTCAGCTCCATGTTGGCAAGAGCAAAATAAATCTGATCCCGGAAATCTTTATTCTTCTGATCTTTGAGCATTTTATAAAGCTGGGCCTTGATACCCTTATTCCCTTTCGAATCGGCATCGGCTAATCCCGCTAAGTTAATACGGGCATTAAAAGTCATTTCATAAGGAGGGTTCATCTTGACCACCTTAGTGAAATATTCCGAAGCTTTTCTTTCTTCTCCCAATAGTTGGTATAACTGAGCCAGAATATAAGTCTGACGCAACTTTTTCTGCTTACCTTTCGCATTCTCCAGAGCCTTTTCAAGCTTTTGAGCAGCTGGATTATATTGCTCCTTTCGGATGTGAAAATCGGCTATGGTTGCATTAAGTTCAGATTTCAGTTTTTTAGGAAACTTTTTATCACTGTCCAGATTTGTAAGAATCTTTTCAGCATCATTCAGTTCGTTAGACTCAAGGTGAATTCGGGCCTGCCACAGCAATGCTTCGTAACGAACCGGATCCTTGGGAAATTCTTTAAGTATAAAAGTTATTGTTTTTGCGGCTTCCTGATAATCACTTTTATAAAAATTGGCTTTCGTAATAAGCATATAACTTTCATCGGCCCAACTGTTGTATTCGTTACGGGCCATAAATTCCTTTTCGGAAGGGCTAAGCTTATTGGTTTTATAGTTCGGCTTTGCTTTAATAGAATGAATAGTTACCACCTTTGAAGCCTTCTTGATGGCCACATCCATATCGGAAGCTGCTGAAGCGTTAAGGTCCTTGTCGCCGTATGTAAAAATATCCAGCAGCTGATTATAATCGTCTTTATAACCTTCATTTATCCGGGCGACTCCACTTTTAAAACTTTCGTTACCGTTGAAGTAAATATTATAATGAGAAATTAAAGCATGATAATTTCTGGATACAAGAGTATTCTTCTGGGTGGAACATCCCACAGCAAGAATTAAAGCAATAAGAGGAATTATTTGGAAAAATTTCTTCAACAGGTTTTTTTATAGTTAATAACTGATTTTGGAAAAATTTATTTTCTATAACAAAGAAAACATAAAACACTAAATGAAAAAAATGTTAGGACAGGAAAAACAAAGAGCTGCCAAACAATATGACAGCTCTCTGCAAAATTATGATGTAACCCTTTAAGCAATTATGCTACAGGAATATCTTTATTAACGTTCTTGCTACCAATCAAAGCATAGAATAATAAATAAGCAAGACCGGCAACAATTACCCAGTAACTGGTCATAAAGCCAGAAATATCGGCTACCCAGTTTTGTAATAATGGAAGTAAACCACCACCGCAAACTAAAACCATGAAGATACCGGAAGCAGCAGCAAGATATTTACCTAAGCCTTCAACTGCCAGGTTGAAAATACCGCCCCACATGATAGAGGTACAAAGACCTACCAATACAAGGAACATAGCAGTGATGGGAACTTCGGCCAAACCAAAGGAAATAGCGCCGGTTGCACTTTTCTGCAATAAAGGAAGGTTTACCTGAGTGGAAGGAGATGAGAATATGGCGCACAATACGAGGATGATACCAACAGCAGAAGTTACAGAAAGCATTGTTTTACTTGAAACTTTTGCACCCAGAGCAGCACCTAACAAGCGGCCAATCAACATTAAAAACCAATAAGTACCAACAACAAAACCTGAAATGGTAGGATCAATACCTACACCTTTACCTGTGGTATCAGTAAGGAAAAGGTTCAATGTACCTGGTGTACCAACTTCAACACCCACATAAACGAAAATACCAATAGCTCCTAAAATAAAATGACGGAACTTTAATGCTCCGGACATCAAATTTGCAAGTGGTTCAGAAGATTGTTCTGCGTGTGGTTCGGGAATGCTTACAAAATATAAAATAACGAATACGAGAGCGAATACTCCCATAGCAATGTACATTACAGGGAAAATATCGGTGATCACAGCTTTAGTAACATCGCTTATCAAAATACCTACTAACATTGGTGTAAGGGTGGCCATAACAGAGTTGAAAGAGCCTCCAACCTGAATCAGCTGGTTACCTTTATTGCCACCACCACCAAGTGTATTTAACATGGGGTTAACAACGGTATTCAATAAACACATAGAGAAACCTGCTATAAAGGCTCCGGTAAGGTAAACAATAAATGCCGATGCGGGTCCTGTATGTCCGGCTAGATATTGTATAAATACACCTACAAAACCAATAGCGATAGCTATAAGAGCGGTTTTCTTATATCCTACTCTTTGTAAAAGAATACCTGCAGGAATTCCCATTACGGCATAAGCAATAAAATTTGCGAAATTACCCAGCATTCCCAAGGCATTGGAAACGTTAAACTGAGACTTCAAAACGATCCCCATGGGCGCTGCCAAGTTTGTTACAAATGAGATCATACCGAAAAGCAGGATCATCATTATAATTGGTAACGTGTAACTTTTTTGGTTTGTGTTCATAAATTAGTTTTTTTTAGAGTTAATTCGATATGTGGTGCTAAAAGTAATGATTTTTTTTCTCTGGAGTAAAAATTATTAAAATTCAAAATCAATTTTTATTCTTTCTTTTCAACGGGTTAGCCTCTACCCCTTCCTTAGTAATTTTAACAGGCATAATAAAGCCTTGATTATCAAAATACATCCTGTCAATACAGGTTACCCTGGAGTTGGCCGCGGTTTCCCCTTTTGGACGTCTGTGGTAAACAATATACCAATCATCAGTTCCGGGAACGTTTATTACAGAATGATGCCCTGCTCCTGTGGCAATTTCGGGATCCTGCTGCAGAATTTTGCCAATTCTATTAAATGGCCCGAACGGTGTATCGGCAATGGCATAAGCCACACTGTAGTTAGGACCTCCCCAGCCGCCTTCGGACCACATAAAATAGTATTTGCCGTTTTTTTTAAACATGATTGGACCTTCAACATAGTTTTCAGGTGTGATGGACCGGAAAATTGTCCCATCGTCAAAGGGTAAAAAACCGGTGAAGTCATTTTTCAATTTTGCAATGTTGCAATGCCTCCATCCACCGTAAATCATGTAATAAGTACCATCGCTGTCCTGAAAAACAAACTGATCAATGGGCTGGGCTTCGTTAATTATTTTGTCAATTAACGGTTTACCCAGGTAATCCCTGAAGGGACCTGATGGTTTATCGGCTACGGCCACCCCGATTCCGCCATATTCGTTGTTATTCTGAATATCATTGGCCCCAAAAAACAAAAAGTACTTTTTATCTTTCTTAATGATTGCCGGAGCCCATAACGCTCTTTTAATCCATTTAACGCTTGCCGTATCAAGAATATGGCTGTGTTTTGTCCAGTTTACAAGGTCGGGAGAGGAAAAAGCATCGAAAAAAACCTGTTCCTCGTATTTTGCTGAATAAGTTGGATAAATCCAGTATTGGGAATCGAAGATAACTCCTTCCGGATCGGCGTACCAGCCCTGGAAGACAGGATTTCCCGATTTGACCTTACTACTCTGATTAACTTGTGAGAATGCAAACGAACATGCGAATAACAATAACGCGGTTAAGTAAATTTTCATATCGATAGTTAAGTAATACAGTTTTGAGTATTTGAACAGCAATAATACAAAATTTCCGAGAATTGAAAATAATACCGGCATTACTATTGACCCGAATCTGAAATTCATTCTATATTTATTTCGAAATTAATCAGACTAAAGTGTTGAAAATTTTCAGGCGGCCTTTACTGTACCTGACATTAACAAACATTTTGTTAGGCGCTTTCCAAAATAATACCTTGGGTCAGGTTTATTCGGGTTATCTTTTCGATGATCTTACAAAGAGCCCGGTTAATCAGGCTGAAGTTAAAATTACCGGCACAGATATAATTGTATATTCCAACTCGCAGGGCTATTTTGAATTAAGTGCGGAATTGGTAAACCCTTTAATAGAATCTAAAAGAAAAGCTGTTTTCTCCTATGACAATAAGGAATTAAAATGGTCATCGGCTTTTCCTGTATCGGTTTCGTTATTTGATATTAAAGGGAAAAACTGCGGAGGGTTTAACTCAGGGACTTCTCTGAATGGTAATTTCAAATTTCCGCGGACCAGCTCTGGCATATATTTATTGCGCCTTTCATCGGCCCGTTCGGAGAAAACAGTAAAAATCCAGATTATTGAGGACCAGCCATTTTTTAACCTTAGCGAACTGGGGTTGGAAGAATCTCTGCAAATTCAGATCAATTGTAACGGATATGAGGCAAAGACCTTCTTTCTGAAAAATGAATCACTGAATTTTTATTATCTCACACCGTTAAAGCATCAGCTTCAAAACTATTTAAATACAATTCCCGACAGTAAAACCTATGAGGAATATGAAGGAAAACCTCTCAACAACACCTATAATGATGTTACTTCAATTAAGTTTGTGTATGAAATAAATACCGGTCAGATTTTTTACATCAATTCCAAAAGCTTCCTCTATCATTACGAATTCGCCACAGAGGTGATGGGTTACAATAAACCACTTTACAATTTCAACATCCAGCAATACACCAACAATCCGCAGCGGATTTATATTTTGGGTTCGGTAAATCATTATATATCGTCCGATATTTATACCATGGAGTTTTTCGGAGGTGACGAACTTGACTGCAATCAGATAAAAACTGTTTACGACAAAATAGCTAAGACCTGCTTTTTTGGAAATAACCTGCGGTTTTATGCCAATACAACTTTTTTGGAGTCCTGCTCGTCCGTACCGCAGGTTAAATCGGAAGAATTATTCAGAGGTCAGGATTACCAGGCTTTAAACCCCGGAGTAGCATTTGGCTACCTTAAAAAAGTAAATGTAAAAGATGTTTCGGACACCTACCTGGGACGTCACGATATTCCTTTGATCAATGGCATTCCTAACGATATACCGGTGGTTGCCGGAATAATTACAACTGAGTTCCAAACGCCGCTAAGTCACATCAACATACTTAGCCGAAACCGGAAAACGCCCAATATGGCATTAAGGAGCGGCTGGGATAGCGAGATCCTGAACTTTTTTAACGGGAAGCTGGTGCGTTTGGAGGTGAGCAGTTCAAAATACACCATTCGTGAGGCCTCAATTGCCGAAGCTGAAAACTATTGGAAATCACATGAACCTTCTGTTGTGGCTAAACTTACAATCGACACACTAACGAAAGGAATTGTTGAATTAAATAATGCTGGGATAAACGCTGTAAAAACGATTGGTGGTAAGGCGGCGAATTTTGCAGAGCTGAACAGGATATCATCTGTTAAACTACCTGAAGGAGGCTTTACTATTCCATTCTTTTACTATAAACAGCATCTTAAACAAAACGGCTTAGACATTTTTATAGAGAAAACCATTTCAGATCAGAATTTCAGGGAGAATTCGCTGATAAGAGAACTGATGCTGAAGAAAATAAGAGACACTATTAAGAATTCTCCAATCGATCCAATCTTATTGGATTTGGTTACCCGGAAAATTCAGCAGTCAGGATATGATGCTTACAGGTTCAGGTCATCTACAAATGCTGAAGATGTTGAAGGTTTTAACGGAGCCGGCCTCTATGATTCATACACAGGAATACCCGGCGACACGGATAAAACTATTGAAAAGGCAATTAAAAAGGTTTGGGCCAGCTTATGGAATTTTCGAGCTTTTGAAGAGCGTGATTATTTTAAGATCGACCACACATCAATTGCCATGGGTATTCTTGTTCACCGTTCCTTCCCTGCAGAGGATGCAAACGGGGTGGTAATTACAACTAACCTTTACAATTCAAATACTCCTGGTTTTACAATCAACAGTCAGTTTTACGAATTCAGTGTAGTGCGACCGGAAAACAATGTATTACCGGAACAAATAATTTATTATACTATCTTGGAGCCTTATAAAAACAGGATTGAATATGTAAACAAATCAAATCTGCCTAATAAACCATCCGAACTTGTTTTAACAGAGCAGGAAGTAACAGAACTGGCTGAAGCTTGCAAAGCAATAACACGATACTATTGCACCAGTCTTCAAAAATGCTATCCTCTGGATATAGAATTTAAAATCGACTCAACGGTCTCAGGTACCAGAAAGCTTTACATCAAGCAGGCTCGTCCCTTTCAGCAATAGCTATTCTATAGAAACCACTTCTTTTATATCGGGCATTTCCTTCAAAATGGCTTTTTCTATGCCGGCCTTCAGCGTGTGCATGCTGAACGGGCAGGTAATGCAGGCCCCGGTAAATTTCACCATTACGACCTTCTCGTCGGTAATATCCTCAACGGTAATATCCCCGCCATCGGCCTGTAAATAAGGACGAAGATTATCTATAGTAGTGTTGATCTTTTCAATCAACTGATTCTTCTCAATTTGTGTCATATCTTAGTATATAAAGTCCACAGTCGACAGACGACAGTCCACAGAAAAGGCAAAACATGTATTTACTGTGGACTGTGGTCTGTGGTCTGTGGTCTAAAATTATTTGGTTTTGAGCATCTGTACTCTTTTGGTTGGATCCAGCGTTTTGTTTCTGAGTTCAACCTGTTTCACTGTATTTTCAGCGACTTCGCGGAA
Organism: Bacteroidota bacterium; assembly: GCA_021779665.1. Taxonomy (GTDB): domain Bacteria; phylum Bacteroidota; class Bacteroidia; order Bacteroidales; family JAAUTT01; genus JAAUTT01. The sequence goes on from JAJYAG010000035.1 coordinate 23,539, forward strand.
AGCAGCACCTATGAGGGAATCATCATCCAGAGCAACAGGTTTGCCGGCATCGCCACCTTCACAGATACTCTGCACTACCGGAATTTGTCCTAAGAGTGGAATTTCCATGTCTTCGGCAAGCTTTTTACAACCTTCCTTCCCGAAAATAAAATACTTATTGTTTGGCAGTTCAGCTGGAGTAAACCACGCCATATTTTCAACAAGACCGAGAACCGGAACATTAACCTTATCGCCACGAAACATGGCAATACCCTTGATAGCATCAGCCAAAGCAACCTGTTGCGGAGTACTAACAATCACCACACCGGTAACAGCCATTTCCTGAACAAGGGTTAAATGAATATCGCCGGTACCCGGAGGCAGGTCAAACAGCAGGAAGTCAAGACTCCCCCATTCACCCTGGTTGATGAGTTGCTTGAGTGCTGTGGTTGCCATAGGGCCGCGCCAAACAAGCGCATCCTTATCACTCACAAAAAATCCGATTGACAGCACCTTAACACCGTATTTGGTAACCGGAACAATAATATCGTCTTTCTCGCCGTCTTTAATTTCCGGACGCACATTTTCGACACCAAACATTTTAGGAACTGAAGGACCGTAAATATCGGCATCAATCAATCCAACCGAATAGCCAAGTTTTGCAAGAGAAATTGCAAGGTTAACCGCAACAGTCGATTTACCCACACCGCCTTTACCAGAAGCAACGGCCACTATATTCTTCACATGAGATAAGTTACTTGGAGCCGCAGCGGTTTCTATCTTCTGTAAAGCTTCTACTTTAATTTCCTGCACCTGAACATTGGGGTCGAGGTAAGTTTGTAAAGCCCGCACACAGGCCTTTTGAATAGATGCGATCAGCGGATCGGTCGATTTCTGAAAAGTTAAGGTAAAAGAAACAGCATTGCCATTTACCTTGATATCGCTGAGCATATTGAGCGAAACTATATCGTTGTTAAAGCCGGGGTGTGTAACATTACTTAAAGCACTCACCACCTGATCAACAGAATAACTCATAATATTTATTAAGATTTAATATGAATAAGAGTGCAAACGTAATCAATTTTGTGATTTAGGCAAAGAATTTCGGATGGAAATAAGAAGGTTGTCGTACCAAAGCAGGTATTTCTCCACAAATTAGACCGGATCATCCTAAAAATGTTATTTTTGCGAAAATTTAACCTCTGATGACATCTCTGTATAACCTCGCAATATATACCTATAATATATTAATAAGAATCTCGGCTGCTTTTGGAAACTCTAAAGCCAAACTCTGGCTGAAAGGCCGCGAGAATATTTTCGAAAGAATAGATGCAGCTTTAAAGCCTCAGGAAAAGCGGATCTGGATTCATGCATCCTCATTAGGTGAATTTGAACAAGGCCGTCCTGTAATTGAAAAATTAAAAGAGCTGCGACCCGATTATAAAATTGTGCTCACCTTTTTTTCACCTTCGGGCTACGAAATAAGAAAAGATTACAAAGGGGCCGACTACATTTTCTATCTTCCTATCGATAAGCGCGAAAATGCAGCCAGATTCCTGGATCTTGTTAAACCGGAAAAGGTAATTTTTATAAAATATGAATTCTGGCATAATTACCTTACTTCAATAAAATCAAGGAATATCCCTTTATTCCTCATTTCGGCCAACTTTAGAAAAGATCAGCACTTTTTCAAATGGTACGGCGGATGGTTCCGCAAACTGCTCCATAACTTCGAACACATATTTGTTCAGAATGAGCGTTCGGCCAATCTTCTGAAAAGTATAAACATCAACCGTATCACCATTGCCGGCGATACAAGATTCGACAGGGTTTACTCTATCGCAACCTCTTCTAGAGAACTTCCGGAAGTAAAAAACTTCGTGGACGGTTCTTTCTGCATCATTGCAGGCAGCACCTGGGAACCCGACGAAAAGTTGCTTATAAAATACCTCAACGAGACTTCGCATCCGGTTAAAATGATTGTTGCTCCGCACGAAATCAAAGATGCAGCCATCGAAAACATCATTCAGAAATTAAACAAGAAAGCCGTTCGCTATTCACAGTTGCAAAATGCTGGAGCTGCCGACATTCTGATCATTGATAACATCGGTATGCTTTCATCTTTATACAGATATGGGAAAATCGCTTATATCGGAGGCGGTTTCGGAAAAGGGATTCACAACATTCTGGAAGCCGCAACTTTCGGACTTCCGGTACTGTTCGGACCTAATTATCAAAAGTTTCAGGAAGCTGTTAATCTGACGAAAGCCGGAGGAGCATTTCCTATAAAAGATTATGATGAATTAAGATCGACATTAAACATTTTAATAGAAGACACAGTTAAAAACAATAATTGCAGCCAAACTTCGAGGCAATTTATAGAAAACAATTTAGGGGCAACCGATATAATTTTAAAAGCTTTGTTATAATAAGCATTGAAATTGAGAGGAATAGATCATGATGATTGTTATACAGGAATTAATCTCCTTAGGCAATCCAGCCTTAAAAATCCAGAGCCTCTCAACCGCTTTTATTAACAATTAAGCGTTTTTTTCAACGTACCTTAACTTTCAAGCTTTTATAATGTTGTAATTAACCTTCTTTCTGATTTTCAGGATTTAAAGTATTGAGTTAATAACTACACTCATTTGTTAATATTTGTGACTTGTGGAAAGGTTTTACTCTTTCTACCTTCGTAAAGTTCGATCCCGAAAACTAAAAGAAGACTAAAACCCTAAAAAACAGTTTAAAATGCAGATTGAAGAAATGGTTGCAAAGCAAACATCGGAAAAGGATTCTCCTATGAAGACCTACACCTATGACGAGGTATATAAAAACTCGCTTGAATATTTTAATGGTGATGAACTCGCAGCAAGGGTTTGGGCGACCAAGTATGCATTGAAAGATTCTTTCGGAAAGATTTACGAAAAAGATCCGGATGATATGCATTGGCGACTTGCAAACGAAATTGCACGCATCGAAAAGAAGTATGCAAATCCCATGAGCGCTCAGGAACTGTATGAATTATTTAAGGGGTTTAAATATATTGTTCCACAGGGAAGTCCTATGACCGGCATTGGCAATAATTTCCAGATTGCTTCGCTTTCGAACTGTTTTGTTATTGGCAATGAGCCTGCCGCCGACTCTTATGGTGGAATCATGAAGATTGACCAGGAACAGGTTCAACTGATGAAACGCCGCGGTGGTGTTGGTCACGACCTTTCGCATATCCGTCCTCACGGAAGCCCTGTATTGAACAGCGCCCTTACATCAACCGGTGTTGTTCCCTTTATGGAACGTTTTTCAAACTCAACCCGCGAAGTAGCCCAGGATGGCCGTCGTGGTGCTTTGATGCTCAGCGTTTCCATTAAACACCCCGATGCCGAACATTTTATCGATGCCAAAATGGAAACCGGAAAAGTAACCGGTGCCAATGTATCGGTAAAGATCGACCATGAATTTATGCAGGCCGTTGTGAACAATACAAAATATGTTCAGCAATACCCTATCGATTCTCCAAATCCGGTTTACACCAAGGAAATTGATGCTCGAAAATTATGGTCAAAAATAATTCACAATGCCTGGAAATCGGCCGAACCAGGAATTCTCTTCTGGGATACCGTTATCAGCGAATCAGTTCCCGACAGCTACGCTCAATTTGGATTCCGCACCGTTTCTACCAATCCTTGCGGTGAAATTCCTCTTTGTCCTTACGACAGCTGCCGTTTGATCGCCATCAACCTCTATGGTTATGTTGAAAACCCATTTACCCCTGAAGCAAAGTTCAATTTCGAACTTTTCAGGAAGCACGTGGCCCACACCCAGAGGATTATGGACGATATCATCGACCTCGAGCTCGAAAAAATAGATGCTATTCTTGGTAAAATCAATGCCGATCCGGAAGATCCTGAAATTAAACGCGTTGAACGCCGCTTGTGGGAAGCAATCCGTATCAAAGCCGAAGAAGGCCGACGTACCGGTATTGGTATCACAGCCGAAGGAGATATGCTTGCAGGTCTTGGTTTACGTTATGGCAGCGAAGATGCTGTTGATTTCTCCATCGAAGTGCATAAAACACTGGCTTTAGAAGCTTACCGTGCTTCTGTTAATTTAGCTAAAGAAAGAGGCGCATTCCCCATTTTCGATTCACACCTCGAACGCAATAATCCTTTCATCAACCGCCTGAAAGCCGAAGATGAAGGTATGTACCGCGACATGGTTAAATATGGCCGTCGTAATATAGCTCTGTTGACCATTGCTCCAACCGGAACCACCAGTTTGATGACCCAGACCACTTCGGGTATTGAACCTGTATTCCTTCCGGTTTACAAACGTCGCCGCAAAGTGAATCCCAACGACACCAATGTGAACATTTCGTTTACCGATGAACTTGGCGACACATGGGAAGAATACAATGTATTCCATCATAAATTCCTTACCTGGCTCGAAATCAACGGACACAAAGCTGAAGAAGTTAAAAATTACAACGATCAGCAGATTGAAGAACTGGTTAAAAAATCTCCTTACTACAAAGCAACCTCCAACGATGTTGACTGGGTAAGCAAGGTACAGATGCAGGGCCAAATCCAGAAATGGGTAGACCACTCCATCAGCGTAACCATTAATTTACCTGAAACAGCAACCGAGGACCTGGTGGACGAACTGTATGTTACAGCCTGGAAAAGCGGTTGCAAAGGTGTTACCGTTTACCGTGAAGGTTCCCGTTCAGGAGTTTTGATTTCGAACAAAAAAGAAGATAAAAAAGAAGCTGCTTCAACTCCATCGGATGTGATTGGACCTTTAAAACGTCCGAAAGTTCTTGAAGCTGATATTATCCGTTTCAAAAACGAAAGCGAAGACTGGATTGCCTTCATTGGTATCAAAGATGGTCGTCCTTACGAAATCTTTACCGGTATCACCGATGAGGATACTTTGCCAATTCCGAAATCGATCGCCAAAGGTAAAATCATCAAGGTGAAGGAAGAAGACGGCACTACCCGTTACGACTTCCAGTATACCGATAAATATGGATATACCAATACCCTCGGCGGACTTTCACGCTTGTTCAACAAAGAGTACTGGAACTATGCCAAACTTATCTCGGGAGTATTACGCTACGGTATGCCAATCCCCGGTGTTGTGAACCTGGTAACCTCGCTGAATGTAGACAGTGACATGATCAGCACCTGGAAAAACGGTGTGGTTCGTGCCCTCAAGAAATATATTCCAAACGGAACTACCGTGCAGAAAGGCAAATGCGGCGAATGCGGATCAACCTCACTGGTTTACCAGGAAGGCTGCTTAACCTGCACTACCTGCGGTAACTCCAAGTGTGGATGATAAAAAAGCACAAAGGCTATTAGCTTTTAGGTTTATAGGTTGTAGGAAAGGAATCCTGAAACCTATAGCCTAAAGCCTAAAAAACACAGAATAACTCGATAACTACACAGAAACTAACTATTGGAAGGGGCGCTGAAAGGCGCCTCTTTTGCTTTTTGAAATTACACCAACTCCATTGAACTAATGATAATTGAATTATAAAATCAATTAAATTTGCAAAAACAACATTATGGTAACCATCATAAAAAAAGGTGCATCAAAAGAGGAAATTAGTCTTCTTCTGGAGAAGCTGAATAATAGAACTAAGTACAGCAAAGGTTTTGATGCTATGAAATTCTGCGGTACTGTAAAATTCAAGGATGACGCCTTAAAAATTCAAAAACAGTTAAGAGATGAATGGTAGTAGTATTTTTATTGACACCAATACTGCTATTTACCTATTAAATGGATAAACAACTCTATAAAAAACGAAGTTATTCGTCTAAGAAAAACTTATATGATGAAGCTTCCGGATTGTATAGTCGCAGCCTCCGCTCTTTATCTTGATCTGCCAATAATCACCGCCGATAAGGATTTTAAAAAAATAAAAGAATTGAATTTAATGCTTTACGAAAGATAAGCACTAATGATTCATATTTATTTCCGGGAACTATATATCAGTTGGGACAAATAAATACTATTAATTCATTGTGCAACCTCTACGAGGTAGAAAACACAAGAATTTCCAAATTCTACAACTGTGTATCCTCTACGAGGATATAAAACAACATTGTAGATGTTGCATAATTGTAAAAATTATCGAGGTATGTCTCTGAAAAACCTCGGAGAGGTTTCATAGTATATGCTGTAAGGATTGTCCCAACTTGTATTGGTTACCTTATTTCCTATGGAGATATTGAAAAAATTTAATTAAGATGCAACCAAATCCAATTTATTGCATCTTTGCAAAACATTTTGCTGAAAATGTAGAGTTGCAAACCAAAATTGTGTTCTACAAATTTAAAACCTAAACCTATGTACATTTCCTTTTAAAGAACCGGCGGAAATGCTTTAAAAGCCTTTCGTGCAAGAACCAATAAATTATTAACCAATAATGGTTCACAGAGATTCTAAGGACAGTATCCTTACCTCTTTCTTTTATTAACCAACACAGACTGCAATTCTGCAAATCAAATTTGAAAGAATTTGCGCTGTTGTATTTTCGTTAACTTATAATTTTTTAAGTATGTCATTCTTTTCGAATTATTTCTCGGGCTACCATAAGCCCGGAGGAATAAAAGAGCTGTTAACGCTCGCCTTTCCTATGATTATCTCCACGGCCTGCGATGGAGTAATGACGTTTACCGATCGCCTGTTCCTCGCCCGTGTGGGTCCTGAGCAAATGAATGCCGTAATGGCAGGTGCTATTGCTGTTCAAATGATTATGTTCTTTTTTGTGGGTCTAACCGGATATTCCACCGCGCTTGTAGCACAATATTTTGGCGCAGGAGAGAAACACAATTCATCTAAAGCAATATTTCAGGCAATACTCATCAATCTGGTGGCATGGCCTGTAATTATTCTCCTTAAACCTGTTGTTGAGAGCTATTGGGCTTTTATGGATACACCGGTAACTCAATTGGGATTCCAGATCCAGTATCTCACCATTATGGTCTGGGGTTGTATATTCGGGATGCTCCGCTACACGCTGGGATGTTATTTTACCGGCATCGGAAAAACTCCCATCGTAATGATTGCAACTTTGGCAGCGATGATTGTCAACGTAATTCTTGATTACATCCTGATTTTCGGCAAATTTGGTTTTCCAGCCATGGGAATACAGGGAGCAGCAATTGGAACAGTTTTAGGAGGATTTTCGGCAATGGTAATTCTACTGATAGCTTACCTGAGACATAACAATCGTGTAGAATTTTCGGTATTGAAATCGTTCCGGTTCAACCGGGTTATTATGAAGAAACTAATCTATTATGGATCGCCTGCCGGTACTGAAATGTTTCTGAACTTCCTGGCATTTGTAACTATGGTTGCGTTATTTCAATCCGAAGGCGATATCGTTTCCACGGCAACTACCATTATGTTCAACTGGGACCTTGTGTCGTTTATTCCTCTTTTGGGAATTGAGATAGCTGTAACCAGCCTGGTTGGGCGGTATATGGGAGCCGGTCGCCCAATAATTGCAAAGCATGCAGCAATTTCAGGGATTAAGACAGGAATTTTCTATTCCATCATCATTCTTGCCTTGTTTATTTTTATTCCCGAAATTCTTGTGAGGGTATTTCATCCCGAAAAACCCAGCGAGGTTTTTGAAAGTGCAGTACCTACCGCGGTAAGGATGGTTCAGATTGCCTCATTGTATGTGTTGGCCGAAGCGGTATTGGTGGCGCTTATCGGTGCACTTCGGGGTGCAGGAGACACTCATTTTACCATGATCGTATCGGTATTGGCTCACTGGTCCTTTATCCCATTGATATATCTCTCGTTAAAAGTATTCCATTTTTCAGTAGCATTTAGCTGGCTGCTTCTCGTAATCTTCTTTCTTCTCTTCTGTATAATCCTTGTAATAAGATTTAGAAGTGGAAAATGGATGAAGTTAAAGGTGATTGGAGGAGAATAATGATAAGGTATCATAAAAGAAGCAATCAACACCCTTAAAGGAAATGGCGCAGTTAGGACCGATTTCCGGATTGCGCCATTTTAATAAATTTTTTGTATCAATTTTTATTCCCTTATTTTAGTATTGAAAAATTTAGGAGACAAGCATAGGAAGATACATGACATCACCAGTTCTTCTATTTGAAGTTGAATGGCATTAAAGCACAAAATCTCATAAAATCACATTTTGGCACCGGAATATTCAGATGAACTTTTATTTTAATAAAATTCAACCTAGGCATATGTTTCACTTTCAAAGGTTAGCAACAATAATTATTCTTCTGTTCGTCAGCCAGAATCAGTTTTCACAGATCAAATGGCCTGAGATTACCAGCGAAACCAAACCCTGGACCCGCTGGTGGTGGATGGGAAGCGCTGTGAACGAAGCAGGCTTGACCTATTCACTCAACGAATATGCAAAAGCAGGTTTGGGTGGATTGGAAATTGTCCCAATTTATGGGGCGAAGGGCTACGAAAGCCAGTTTATCGATTACCTCACGCCCGAATGGATGAAAATGCTGGATTTCACTTTACAAACAGCTCAAAAATGCAACCTGGGCATAGACATGGCCAACGGCACCGGCTGGCCGTTTGGCGGGCCCTGGATTAATGAAGAACACGCTTCAAAAACCATATTTTACAAAACATACGAAATCAATGGCAACGAGAGCTTAAAAGAAAAAATTCAATACCAAACTGATGGTTACATCAGAACTGCCAACGGAAAGAACCTCGACTTTAATCAACTAAAACAGCCGGTCACATCCAATGTCAACCTCCAATTACTCGCTATAGACCAGATCCGCTATCCGTGCACATTGAAGCCACACATCATTATGGCCTATGGAGAAAACGGAACAGCGATTGATATAACCTCCAAACTGGACCAGAACGATAACCTCAATTGGACAGCTCCTCCGGGTAAGTGGAAGATCTATGCCATATTTCCTACGTTGCATGGTAAAATGGTGGAGCGGGCGGCTCCCGGTGGTGAAGGTTACGCTATTGATCATTTCTCAGAAGCTGCCATCAAAAAATATTTCGAAAAGTTCGACCAGTCTTTTTCCGGTCACGATATCAGCGGAATAAGAGCCCTGTTCAATGACTCGTACGAAGTTGATGATGCGCTGGGAGAAGCCGACTGGACCCCTGATTTCTTCATCGAATTCCAGAAAAGGCGAGGCTATAAATTAACAGATTATTTACCAGCCCTTTTCAAACAAGATACCGATGAGATGAATAACCGTGTTATATACGATTACCGTGAAACTATAAACGAACTGCTGCTCGAAAATTACACCCTTGCCTGGCATAAATGGGCACAGAGCAAAGGAAAAATAATCAGAAATCAATCGCATGGCTCACCGGCAAATATCATGGATTTGTATGCCATTGCCGATATACCAGAAACCGAAGGAACTGATGTGGTTCATTTTAAATTCGCTTCATCAGTGGCCAATATTACAGGCAAAAAGCTGGTCTCGGCCGAAGCTGCTACCTGGCTCGACGAACATTTCCTTTCCACTTTGTCGCGGGTAAAAAAATCGGCCGACAGATATTTCCTGGGCGGTGTTAATCATCTTTTCTATCATGGGGTGGCATACTCGCCGCCATCCGAACCTTGGCCGGGATGGCTGTTTTATGCTGCAGTACATTTTCAGCCAACAAATCCCTTCTGGGATCATTTTCCTACGCTAAACAATTATGTTGCCCGTTGCCAGTCTTTTTTGCAAAACAGCAAACCCGACAATGATATCTTACTTTATTATCCGCTGTCCGACCGTTTTTCTGAACCAGCTAATGAGCTTCTGCGTCACTTCCATGGAATGGACAAAGAATTTAAAGGAACTGGTTTTGAAAAAAGTGCCAGAGAATTGCACGAACTTGGATATTCATTTGATTTCATAACCGACAAACAACTTTTACAAACAACCAGCCCTGATAAGAAAATAAACGTTGGCAGCAGCAATTATCAAACAATTGTTATTCCACAATGTAACTACATGCCCTACCAAACCTGGGAACACTTACTCAAAAATGTTGTAAGCAAGGGAGCTACAGTTATTTTCTGCAATGAACTCCCCCGCAAAGTTCCAGGAATCCAGGGAATAAAACAGGAAAAAGAATTAGAGTCTATTATAAAAAACATAAAGTTTATTCCCGTAAAAGAAGGTCTTTCCAAAGGAACTTATGGAAATGGTTCAATTTTGATTTGTCAGAATCCTAATGAAGGATTGACTTACATCAAAACCCGGAAAGAAAGACTGGTGGATCAGAAAATCCAATTCATAAGAAAAACCCATGATGGGAAAACGTTCTATTTCCTTGTAAATAACTCTGCCGAAAAATTCGATGGTTGGTTACCATTGCAGGTGAATGCCCAATCAGTTGTACTTTTCAACGCAATGAAAGGTCAATCGGGGTTAAGTCAAATAAAGCCCGAGGCATACTCAACATCAATTTACCTTCAGTTAGAACCCGGAGAAAGCATTATTGCGGAAGCTTCGGGTGAAAAACTAAAAAGCCCTCTCTATCCATTTTTCAATAAAAAAGAATTGGTAGCTGATTTAAAAGGTCCATGGGAAGTTTCATTTGTGAGTGGAGGACCAGTATTACCGCAACCTCTGGTTTTGCAGGAACTAAAATCGCTAACCGACCTGAATAATAACGATCTCAGATATTTTTCAGGGACTATGGTCTATAAAACCAGGTTTACAATCTCCGGTCAAATGCAAAAACAGTTTCTCCTGGATTTGGGTACGATTAAGGAAAGTGCAGAGGTAAAAATAAACGGAAAAACAGTAGCTACCTTATTGGGAGATAGCTACCAAACGGTGGTGGACGCTTCGATTTTAAAAGAAACGAATGAGTTGGAGATAAAAGTTGCAACCAATATGGTAAACAGGATAATATATCTTGAACAGGCGAGTTTTGAATGGAAAAAATTTTACAACATCAATTTCCAGCCCCGGTTACCTCAAAACAGAGGAGACGATGGCGTCTTTACAGCAAAAAACTGGCAGGTTCAACCGTCAGGATTAATTGGCCCTGTAAAGATCTATTCAGCTATACAAGAGAGCAAACTATAAAATACCAAAACCTATACTATCGTTTCAAAATAGTTTATACCATTTAAACTTAAATTTGTAAGTTTGGGTATACTTTTAACAAACCTAATATAAGCATCGCGGGGCAGGTATGGAAAGAATTGACCTTCTGGTAAATAATTTTGAGGCGCTCAATAAAGAATTGCGCATTGTCAGCTCTCAACTTAAGACTGAAAATTCAGATATATTCAATGCAATTGTGGATAATTCCCCAAACTTTGTCGCTGTTTTCCAGGAAGGTAAATACATTTACATCAATCCTGCAGGTTTGAGGATGATGCAAGGCAAAACCGCTGAAATAGTTGGTAAAACACTAAAGGAAACCGTTGCTTTAGGATATTACGACACAGCAAAAAACCTTCTGAATGAGACTTCGCCCAAAACTGCCCATATAAAAATGGTGCGCACGGATGGAACAGAGTTTTATGCTGAAATGGAAGTGAGGCCCTTTACCTTTAACAATTTGCCAGCCACCCTGATGGTTGGCCGTGATATTACATCCGACCTGGAACAAAAACTGTTTAATGAGAAGGAACAGAAGCTACGCACTGATATTTTAAATGCATTTACGGAAGTAATTGCCTTTTACAGTCCGACACACGATGTTATATGGCTGAACGATGCCGGCAAAAAACAGTTGAACATAAAAGACGATTCTTACATTGGCACAAAATGCTACAAACTCTGGTTTAACTCACGTAAGCATTGTTATACCTGCCCTCTGGTTCATAATCACTACGAAACAACCGAGAGAACTGTAACCTTTGCCGATAAACATATCTGGAAAATAAGAAATATCCCGCTTTATAACAGCGATTGCAACATTTCAGGGTTTATAGAATTCCGCGCCGACATTACCAACGATGTTTTAAAAGAAAAAAAGCAAAAGCAGGTTGCAGCCGACGCGCTTTATATAAACCAAAAAAACACTATTCTGGAAGAAATAGAAGCAGTGCTTGAAAAAACCCTCGACAACGAAAAGCTTTCTCTTCACCGCAAAGAATTCAAACGCATATTCGAAATCATTGACAGCTATAAACAGCTGGACAAAGACTGGAAAATGCTCATTGCCAACTTTGAGGAAGTGCATCCGGGATTCTTCAAAAAACTTACCGATACCTACCCGCTCCTTTCTCCTAACGATATCAAGCATTGTGCCTGTATCAAAATGAATTTCGATACCAAAGAGATAGCACGCTTTTTCAACATCAAAGCTTCATCAGTACAAATCAGCCGTGTTCGTTTAAAAAAGAAAATGAATTTATCGGACGCCACCGATCTGCGAAACTTCCTTCTGAACTTTTAACAATCAGCCTTCCCTGAAAAGAAATCTTTTCATAAAAAAGGCTCCGCTCTTCCACTTTTTCAATTGCTAAAGCTGGGATTTTCATATTGACATAATATCCCCGGCTACAACATTCAAATTATTGTTAAGCTGATGTTCGCAGCTTGATAATTTGCGGACAGTTGCCTGCGGAAGCTTTTGCTCATACCGTTCGATGTGTTCAAATGGGATTTCCTCATCATCGTGGCAGTGGTAAAGATAAATGGGAACATCTCCCGGCAATCTTTCAGGAAAGTTATCATGCAATTTCAGACCTAGTTTCCAATCCTCCTCTCCTTCCCAAAAAGGTGTGGAGATTAGAAAAACTCCCAGAATCTTTCTCTTAAATTCATTTTCCGAAAGATATTTCAGGAGCATTGAGGCTCCAAGAGAGTGTCCTACTAAAATAATGTCTCCCTTTAAGTTTGAAATTTCGTCACCTATCTGTTTTATCCTTCCGAAATCCGGAGTGGTTTCAGTAGGCAAACGAGGATAATGCACATTATAACCGTCACCTAATGCCTCTTTCAAAGAAGTGACAAGCTGCGCATCTGCCTTATAATCGTCTTCTCCACCGCCGCCCTGTATAAATAATACCTGCCTGATCATATCGTAACTTTTTAATATTCCATGTTTTTGAATTATTTCCTGTACAAAATTATGAAGACAGTTCAACTAGGTGGATAGTCACAATTGACAATCATAAGGTGGAATTGTGACATTTTAATTCAATCAGGCAACCAACAATTTTTTCTTACCCCTTTTGCGGCATAATTAGGCGTAACAAATTTCACGTATATATAGGGCTAAATAGCCTCCAGGCTAAAACGCATGATTCAAAAGCCTTATTCAAAAAAGGTTAAATAATCTTGAGTCCGACCATGTATTACATTTGTAATACCTTTCTGTAAAGGTTTATCCAGACCTATTTTCTATTTTCGAATCTGTATAACAGACACTATCGCTTTGAAACTAAAACTAATCATTTGAACCTATGACAAATTTTGATCCCGCACTGGTAGACTGGTCGAGGGCGCAATTTGCCCTTACAGCCATTTATCACTGGTTTTTTGTACCACTTACGCTTGGGTTGTCGTTCATTGTGGCTTTTATGGAATCCATTTATGTGAAAACCGGCAACGAGGAATGGAAGCGCATCACTAAATTCTGGATGACACTCTTTGGAATCAACTTCGCCATCGGAGTGGCTACCGGCATTATCCTGGAATTTGAATTCGGCACCAACTGGTCCAATTATTCCTGGTTCGTCGGCGACATTTTTGGTGCTCCGCTCGCTGTGGAAGGCATTATGGCTTTCTTTATCGAAAGTACCTTTGTGGCCGTGATGTTTATTGGTTGGAACAAAGTAAGCAAGAAGTTTCACCTTGCATCTACCTGGCTAACTGCCATAGGCGCTAATTTATCAGCGCTGTGGATTCTTGTTGCAAACTCATGGATGCAATACCCTGTGGGTGTGCATTTCAACCCCGATACGGCTCGCAACGAGATGTCGAATTTCTGGGAAGTGCTTTTCTCGCCTGTAGCCATTAACAAGTTTCTGCATACCGTCTCTTCCGGATATGTATTGGCGGCAGTGTTTGTAATAGGGATCAGTTCATGGTTTTTACTGAAAAACCGCCAGATACGCCTTGCCAAAATGAGTATGGTGGTAGCAGCGGTATTTGGTTTGGTAATGTCGGTGTTTATCATTCTTACAGGCGATCATTCGGCAAAGTTGATGGCAAAGTATCAGCCTATGAAATTTGCTGCCATGGAAAATGTTTACGAAGGTCAGTCGAAAGCCCCGCTTGTAGTAATAGGTCTGTTCCAGGGAAAGAACGAAACAACCGGTAAAGAGGAATTTGCCGCAAAACTCGAGATTCAGAATTTCCTTTCTTCAATGGCATTTATGGATGCCAATGCATTTGTGCCAGGCATTAAGGATATAATTGAAGGAAACGCAGAACATAACATCATGCCGACTTCCGAAAGGATCGCCAAAGGAAAATTAGCCATGGATGCCCTCAAAGGTTATGGCGAAGCCAAAAAGACAAACGATACTGAAAAAATGGCCCAGTCGGCAAAAGTACTGGAAGAAAACTACCGCCATCTGGGTTACGGAAGCCTTTCTGCTCCAACTGACATTATTCCTCCTGTAAAACTTACCTTTTACTCATTCCGGACCATGGTTTTCCTCGGATTCTGGTTTGTGTTGCTGTTTGTGCTGGCTTTGATTTATCTGATGAAAAACAAAATCGACCATAAAAAGTGGTTTCTGCGTGCAGCACTCATCAGTATACCACTGGCTTACCTGGCAACACAGCTGGGTTGGGTAGTGACCGAAGTGGGCCGCCAGCCCTGGGTTATCCAGGATTTGATGTCGGTAGCCACAGGTGTTTCGCACATTAACACCGGATCGGTAATCACTACCTTTTTCATATTCTTAGTGGTATTTACAGTTTTGTTAATTGCCGAGGTGAAAATTATGGTAAAACAAATTGGCCTTGGATTTAAAGATGGAGGAAACGAATAATGTTTGAAACTTTATCGCATACAGCATTGCAGCATTACTGGTGGATTCTGGTATCGCTGCTCGGAGCAATTCTCGTATTCCTGTTGTTTGTTCAGGGAGGTCAGTCGCTCATTTACCAGATCGGCAAAACTGCCGACAGCCGTAAACTCATCCTTAATACCGTAGGAAGCAAATGGGAATTCACATTTACCACACTTGTGACTTTCGGAGGTGCTTTTTTTGCTTCGTTCCCTTTATTCTACAGTACAAGTTTCAGTGGAGCATACTGGGTTTGGTTTATTATTCTGTTTGCATTTGTAGTTCAGGCAGTTTCATACGAATTCCGCTCAAAACCTGAAAACTTTCTGGGAACAAAAACCTTCGATGCTTTTCTATTTGTAAACGGGCTTTTAGGAACGATCCTTTTAGGAGCTGCAGTAAGCACTTTTTTCACCGGCTCAAACTTTACAATAGACAGTCAGCGCCATTCCGAATGGACCATGGCAACAAGAGGACTTGAAGCTGCCCTGAATATTCAGAATTTATCGCTCGGACTGGCAGTATTCTTCCTGTCGCGGGTGCTTGCAATTCTTTATTTTTTCAATACTATCAGCAACGAGGAAGTTATCACGTCTTCAAGAAAACATCTGCTTTACAATGCAGCTCCTTTTGTGGTTTTCTTCCTGATGTTTGTCGGATTCTTAATTTTCTCCGAAGGATTTGCAGTTGATCCGGTAACAGGAAACGTTTCCATGGAACCATACAAATATCTGCACAACCTGATCCAGATGCCGCTTGTTGCAGTTTTATTTCTGGCAGGTGTTGTGCTGGTGCTGGCTGGAATTATTATGCCAGTGCTATCATTTGACAAATGGCGCGACAAAGCAATCTGGATGGCTGGCGTCGGAACGGTTTTAACCGTTTTCTCATTGTTTCTCGTTGCTGGCTTTAATAATACTGCCTTTTATCCGTCGGTGGCAGACCTCCAAAGCTCATTAACCATCGCAAACAGCTCATCGAGTCACTACACACTCACCGCAATGAGTTATGTTTCACTGTTTATCCCTTTTGTATTGGCTTACATTGTTTTTGCCTGGAGAGCCATAAACAACAAAAAAGCCGATGTTAAGGATTTAGAAAATGAACATGTTTATTAATCAATTAAAATTGAAACTATGTTTACTCAGATACTTTGGCTTGCCAGCCTTGTGGTTTTAATGTATGTAACCTATAAGATAACCGTAGTGGTTTATAATCGTTTCGAGAAAAAGCAGCAATAGACTAAAAAACAACGAGGGTGTGTGAAAAACTCGAAAAAACTTCGACTACGCTCAGTCTGACGATTGTCAATCAGCTATTTGTCATATAGAGCGGGTCGAAATATGACTGGTAATTGACTTTTTACACACCCGCGTGTTTTTCAGAAATCAGAAACAATCACCGGCGCGACCGTCCAATTTAACAACATTCTCTCCCGGGAAAGGAGTACTGTCCAAAGCTTTCCAGTCGCCTTTTTCGAGGCACCAGCGTTCTCTGTCCGGCTCTTTCAATACTCTCACAACAGCAAGTGTATCCATCAGACTGTCGGCCCTTGTTTTCAAAACAGTACGCAAAAAAACATCGGGCGACTCAAAGGTTCCATCCTGTTTCTCGGAAAACTCCAGGAAAAGTTTCTTATTTTTCCATTTATAAGTGTTGTAGATGTAATAGTTACCAGCAATCCCGCTAATATCAAGCGAATGCAGTCGTCTTTTAATGCTGTCGCATTTTAAAGAGGTTAACAAACTCAACTCCTCACTTTCCACAAATTTCTTTTTTTTGGGATCGTAAAGAAAAACTGTATACCAAAAGCTTTCATCGGAGTTTACCGGAATTTTGATATCCGGATATCCATCGAAGTTCAGATCCTCGGGATTAAAAATAAGTTCAGGATCCTGGAGATATTCATCTGCTAAAAAGTCTATTTCAGTATGAACAGGTCCAAGTTTCTGGTAAACACTGTCGATGTTGGGCTCTTTATAAATATTTATTGTCAGGTCGATGGTATTGAGCTCCAGAAGAAGCTCACCAAGCTTTTTTTCCTTCAGGTTTATAGAAGTACTTTCGATGGGTCGGCCAAGAGAATCATTGCCCGGAACCGTTGAAGCAGTATCCGCATTTTCATTTTTAATACGGGCATCAAAAGTGCAGGAAAACGATAAAAACAAGAAACCGAATATGATAAACTTTACTGAATGGTGATTCATAAAACAATTCATAGGTTTCAAAAGTAGCAAGTTTCCGGTTAATAACTCTTCACTGCAATTACTTCAAAACTTCTTTATTAATTCGAGGAGGAATACCGTTTGCCGGTCTTGAAAACGCTGAGTTCATAGGTGTGGTATCGTCAAAGAAACCACAGTTACGAAGAAAAAACATGCCGTTTTCCATACCTCCGGAGTAATCCAGTCTGGAATTCTTCCGGGCCGTGGCATCGGCAGTAAATTTCACTCCGGTAAGTTCGTACCATTTGCCGTTTGTATCGCATACCCACTGGTTGGAATAATTCCCCTTCCGCATAATATAGCCAGTTTCAGGAATAAAATTTTCAAGAAACGAATAAAGATTTTTGAGATAGTTATTGGTTTTAGGGCGCCTGAAACTTGCTATCAGCTGCCATTCGCCAACTTCAGGAGCATAAAACCACGCTGTATAATCGGTCGAATTACTTTCAGCAGGAGTTCCCTTCAGAAGGAAACGATAGGTATTCCCGGCCTTCCAGAAAAATTTGCGATAGCTTTGCCCCCCGGCACCTTCATTCCCGAACTCCTTGGTGATCACATCGGGGCCTTTCTTCAAAAGTTTAATTTTATACTCTTCGGGGATCTCACCCGGATTATCAGTTTTATATGGACTCCACACCGAAAACAAAATTCTCCTTTCCGTTTCAGAGTTTACCTGAATCCCAAAGTAGCCATCGGCAAAACCATTGGCCATAAAATAAGATCCGGGCACATCATTTCCCTCAGGAACCGTGATTTCGTTATAGAACCATTCGATATCGGACGCTCCGGCAGGTATATCATACCTCAGGTGCACCGATGGTCCGCGGCGACCAAAATAAAAATCGTCTCTAACAAAGTTCAGGGGCGAACTGCCTGTAACTATAAACTCAGGAACTTCAGCATAAGTAGAAGACGTTTTACTTATGCCCCTCATTTCGATAAACTGATAACCGGCTTTCTCTATATTAAAAGAGCCTAAACTAATCGTATCCAATCCCTTTCGAAGCTGGATCTTTTTAACCGAATTCAGGAAAGAGACCTGTATTTCAGACTTCCCTTCCGCTTTAGCACGCATGGAAATATTAATAGTTCCTGCCTGCTCCACTCTGAACCATGTTCTGATCCTGACCGATGAATCCTTCCAGCCCGTTATCCCACTTTGGGAAATCACTCCGCTTGCTTTGGATAAATCGTTTACTACCCAACTGTTACCTGCTGTTGGAACAGAAATAAACTGTCCTGAAACCGGGATTCCACCCAGACATACCAGAATACTGAAGGTGAGAAAATAAAACTGCTTCATTGGTAATGAAATTATGTCAGTGATAAAATTAATTATTTAGGGAAATGTTGACAATGCCAAATATTAGATTTTACAGGCACTTTCAAATTACTCCAAAAATATGTTGACTTTAGCCCGAAAATTGTTGAACAAACCACCGGCAATTTTGCTATTCTATTAAATTTTATACAATGCTTTATGAATAAACTTGGTTTTCTCATTTTCTTCTCTCTTTATACTTTAATCAACTTTTACATATTCTGGCGCGGACGGCAGGCTTTGCCAAAAGACACAGTTATCCAGACCATCTATTCAGTATTGTTTGTGATTGTTGCATTTGGCTATGTGGCATCAGTTTTTCTGGAAGGGAAAGTAGCTCCGGTAATTACAGCTATTGGCGATAATGTGGGCGGAATCTGGATTATTTCCCTGATATATTTTCTTTTTATGGTTATTATGGCTGATATTCTGAGGCTGGGTAATCACTATTTTGGAATTTTCCCTGAATTTATCAGGGCAAATTACCAGCAGGTAAAACTTATCTATTTTGGTGCTGTTTTGGTAATTTTTGGGATACTTTTTACAATTGGCTATATCCGGTTTTCCAATCCTGTACTGGTTAATTTAAATATTGACGTAAATAAAGGCGCACCCGGCCAGGAAACTCTAAATATTGTGGCAGTCAGCGATGTGCACCTGGGCGATATGATCAGAAAAAAGCGCCTGACCAGGTATGTTGAGATGATTAACAAACATAATCCCGACCTGATTTTGATTGCCGGTGACCTGTTCGACCGCAACCTGCACACCATCGAGCGACAGCAAATGGATACAGAGCTGCGTAAGCTGAAAGCAAAATACGGCGTTTATGCGATTCTGGGCAATCACGAATATTATGGAAACCTCAACAAGGCAATTGAGGTAATTAAAAAATCGGATATTAACTTCCTACGTGACACTGCGGTTACTATTGACAATAAATTAGTGCTGATAGGCCGTGACGATAAAACCAATCCTCGCCGTAAACCGTTAAGTCAGCTCACCGAAAACATCCGGAAAGATCTTCCGGTAATTCTTTTGGATCACCAGCCTTATCATCTGAAAGATGCAGTTGATAACAATATTGATCTGCAAATTTCGGGGCACACCCATAATGGCCAGATATTCCCGTTCAATAAAATTGTTGAACGCATTTATGAGTTAGGCCATGGCTACAAAAAAACGGGAAACACACATTTTTATGTATCGTCGGGCTTAGGTTTGTGGGGAGCGCCAATCAGGTTGGGCACACAATCGGAGATAGTGAAGATAACTTTGAACGTGAGGTAGAAAATTTCACAAAAATATTTTCAGAGAACAAGTTACGGAACAACATTTGATATCTTCAAATTTTGTCACTTACTTTATCTTCAGCTATACATTTTTATTATGCGCTCACTACTAACACTTACACTGACTTTCATAGCATTTCAGGGATTACTGGCGCAAGCGCCAAAGGATAAATGGGGCAAACCAGCCAAAGAAGAACTCACAATGACTTCATGTACCTTTGATCCCTATGCCGATGCGGCAATCCTGAACAATTACGGGCACTACTATTTCGACCGTCATTATTACTTCTCAGCTCAGGAATTGCGGACGATTTATCATTATCAGATACGGATGAAGATATTTACCGAAGAAGGTAAAAAATACGCCATCATAAATATTCCATACAAAGGCTATGATGAATACGAAAACGTAGTCGAAATCTAAGGTGCTACATATAATTATGAGGACGGGAAGGTCACCAGGACAAAAATGAAGCAAAAAAATATCCGATGGACACGAAACGGGCGTAATATGTGGATTTGTACTTTAACCCTACCCAATGTTAAACC
>JAJYAG010000215.1 GCA_021779665.1 Bacteroidota bacterium
AAAGATTGATTTCTGTAAGGACTTCCTGTAATTGAGGCCGTACCTGCTGAAGGAGCGGCGTTCAGCACCTCAAGAGCAGCAGATATTGAAGCCGGACCAGGAGAGATACCGGCAGTAGCAGCGGGAACCACTTCAAAGAATATATATTTACCAACATCGGCTAAAGTAAGGTCGTATGTCTGAGAACTTGCAATTGGAGTCATCGTTCCTGTCGGACTGTCGGCACGATACCACTGAAATGTACTGGTACCTTCAGGATCGTTCTCATTATCTGAGTAATGATATTCTCCGGTTAATCTCTGATTATAGTACGGAATTCCTGAGATAGTTACCAGACCAGCAGTTGGTGCTGTATTTTCTTGAGCAATAACAATCAAAGGAAATAAAAGCAGTATATATAAACAAACATATAATCGAAGCTTCATTTCAGTTAGGTATTAATGAAGCAAAATAACAAAAGAATTTAGAATGACGGATAATTAATTGTGTGGCTGAGTGATAATTTTGACCAAAGCGTTGCCTGTATAGGTAAGCGCCTATGGTAACAGCGGAGGCGTTTTGAATATACTTGCCTTGGAAGAATTGCCTGAAATGGTGCACCCTCCAATTAACAGGCTGTTGCCCTGAATTGCACCGGACATTCCTCTCTGGTTGCCTTTGCCTTTGGTTCCATAAGTATTACGCGAAACAATATTTAGGTCTTCATCCAGCACATAGGCTAAGAAGTTTTCGTTCATCAATTCGTTAACAGCTGTACCTGTTACAACAACCGATCCATTTCTATAGGCTATGGCCGATGCTGTTTCGGAGCTGGTGGCAGTTATCACTTTTTCCTTTATAATCTGTAGGTTTTCATTTAATTTCCAAAGAATGATGTTGTTAACATTACTGCTAACCTGAGAGTTTCCCAGAACATAAAGATTTCCCGAGGTCGAAAAAACGGCAGAAATCCCTGTTTCATTACCCGCTCTGTATAGAGTTGTTGAGTTTTCGATTCCCTTTGTGGATTTCTTCAGTATAAACAAAAACACATCGTTGCTAAAGCTACCAAATAAGGTTTGTGTTGTTCCAATAAATAGCAACGAATCTCTCATTTCGGTAATTCCCCGGAGCTCGTCCGGAGCATTCATTATACCATAATCGTGCGACCATAATGAGTCGCCATTTGCTGAAATTTCCAGTACCCAGCCCTGCCTCTTTTTATCGACAATCATACTCTCGGAATAACCGGCAACATAGATACTGTTTTGAGGTGTAATCTTAACTGCAAATGCCTTTTCTTCTTTGGAACCGCCAAACCGCTTTTTCCAGATTTCCTCACCATTCGAGCCCGTTTTTACAACATAAAAATCGGAAGACTCTGCTCCCTGGGCTTGTGTGTATCCCGCAGCTACAACACTTTTATCGGCTCCAAGAGCAATCGAATTACCCACTTCAGTCCCCTGAGTTCCGTATAGCTTTGGAGACCATTCAATTTCATTCCCGTACTTGTCTGTTTTAATAATAAACATATCGGGTCCGTTGAGGTAATTTATCGAACCTGTAAGGTAAAAGTTATCATTATCAACTAATACGGCATTGCAACAATCGTTGGCCAGACTACCCACCGATGACCCCCCAAAGACTTTGAGCTGAAAATCGCTCTGCATGTCTGTGATCTTAGGCTCTTCGTTGCACGAAAGTACAAGAAAAAATAAGAGGCATATGGATATTAATTTCTTGATCATTTAATTATTGCTTTCGATTACTTTTTTCTGAGTACGGTAGAATATATAGGAATATCCAACTGACAGATTATAGAAATTGAGCCTGATTTTATCATCGATAAAGTTGTAATAAAATATATTATCGTTATCACTGAATCGGGCGTCCTTTTTAACATAATCGGATACTCCTTTGCTATAGAACAAATTCACCCGCAGATATCCGCTGGATATTTTATACCGGAATCCTATACCTCCAAGCACCGAAAAATTTTCTCTCATCCGCATATTGGTAACATCCCGGGCAATTCCGCTCAGGTCGGTGGATGTGGACGATAAATCCAGACTTCTCCGGTTAATTTCTCCTTCAGCTTTTAGGAGGTAATTAAACGTACCTCCGGCAAAAATGTATGGTGTAAACTTTTTTGAATTGCCAAAAGAGTAGTTGATGTGAAGAGGTAGTTGTAAAAACTGCATTTTCTCTGTAAATGAAAGAACCTCGCGATTAAAATTCATTTTCTCATCTACCTGATAGCCTGCATATGTGTAGCCAACCCCAATGGTTATCCACATTTTTGATGCAATATATTTTTCGAATGATAGTCTTATTCCTGCTTTTAGGCCATCGCTACTGTAAGAGGAATTTAACTTGTTAAGATTTCCGGTGGAATATTGTTCAGAAACAGAAACATCCGAAATATTCAGTCCTGAGTGGAAACTTATTGAATATCGAGGCCTTGTTTGAAATTGTTTATAAAGATTAACAAACTCAACTGGATCATTCGACTGGATTTCATATTCCGGAAATTCAGAAAGTAAGCTGAGCATTGCCTTTTCAGCTTTCTCCTGATTATAATCAAACAAATATACCTGAATAAGAAGTCGGTAGGCCTGTATAGTCTGTTCTTTATTGAAGCCATCTTTTAAACAAGAGTCAAGCATAAAAGGAATTTCTTCAATTAATCCCGACTCAAATAGTTCCTGAGCTTTTTTTAACTTATTCAGACATTTATCGTCTTCCTGCGAAAAAGCCTGTAATGGATAAAGCACTCCCATTGAAGCCATAAGAATCACGACATGAATTAAGAGCTTGAAATTTTTATTCACAGGGTTTCTCATATTTTATATCCGAACCTATATAACTGTTCCACTCCTCCTGACTCAGAGCTCTGCTGACTTTGCTGCACAACTGTTCGGCCAGTACTTTTGGTTGAGCTGGCCAAACACCAACAAAATCGGCATTGTTCGAAGCTGTGATTAGTTTCCTGTTATCACTTGTAAATATAAGGGAAAAAACTAAAGAGTTTTCTTTTAGAGATATAGGAATTGTGGAAATAAATTTAGTATCATAAATCACAACTGATTTATCGTAGCTTGAAGAGGCTACCATTTCACCGGAAGGGCTAAATGCTATTTTGGTAACTCTTCCTGAATGAGGTTGCAACGTTCGGATAAGTTTGTGTGAATATGGATTCCAGAACTTCAGTTTGCCCGACTGATCACCAGTTACAAGGGAAAGGCCGTTTGGGCTGAATGCTATAGCATGAATAGCTGTCTTGTCTTCGTTCGGTAAGTTCACGAGCTGACTGGCTTTGATGTCCCAAACAAAAATTTTGCCGTCGTCCGATCCTCCGGCCAGGAATTTACCGTCGGGAGAAATAGAAAGACTGCGTACATTATAATCTTCCTGATAAATAACATTGTTATTCCGGCTATCGATTTCCCATAACAGAATTTTCTTATCGTTACCGGTCGAAAATAACTGCTGCCCATCGGGTGAGAATACCATTGAAAAAACAACTCCCTGGTGACCTTTTAATTGTGCTGGAGTTCCCGGACTTGTCAAATCCAAAAGGTAGATTGTTCCACTTTCCGAACCCACAGCAAGATAACGGCCACTGTTTGATATAGCCATACTGGCATTGCCTCCGCTGGTTTGCAGCAGAGTTTGCGGAGACCGTGGTTCATCGCTGACCACCCATCGTAAAACTTTACCATCCACACCCGTACTAAACAAAACATTGGATCTTGGCTGTATGCAGAAAGCTTTAACCGCCCCTGCATGTCCTTTCAGTCCATAGCGGGTTGTGCCACCCATGTCGCTTACAGCATCAAAAAGTGCATTATAAACATCGGCATTGGTCATGGAGTTTCCAAACCTGGAGTTAAATACATAACCATGCATGGCCAAGAGACTTTTTAGAGAAATGTTATTCTTGGTTTGCAGCGATTTAGCAGCAAGCGTCTGACCAATATTAACCATCCGTTTTTTAAAAACTTCTTCCTTCTCCATTTCAGCAGCAGTTCTTTGCTGAGCCTCCTTCAAGGCTGTATTTTCTGCTTGCTGTTTCTGCAAGGTTATTTCCTGCAAATTTTCCTGAAACTGAGAATTTTTCTGAAGAGCAGCCTGCGCTGTTAATTCGGCTTGAGTTTTTTGTTCTGCCAAAACTTTGGTTTCGGTTACAGCTTCTTCTTTTTCCCGAAGGGCTTCTAAAGCAGCAATTTCAGCTTGTCTCTTTTCCATCAGATATTCCTGCGATTCTCTCTCTGCCTCGACCGATTTCTGCTCTAACTGGGCCTGCTGAGCGCTTACCTGCTTGAGTTTCCGGTTATCCTGGCGGCGCATCACCTGAGAATATACTGTAAGAATAAGTGCCAGAATAGCTGTTGAACCTAGAATTATGGTGAGTGACCGTACTTTCTTTAAAGCTTTTCGTGCCTGTAGTTTTTTGAAGGTTTCTTCGGCGTTAAAGGTTTCCTGACTTGTACGCAGGTAAACCATTGTTCGTTCAAAAGCAGGGTTATACCTTTTGGCCCACTCAAGAGTTGGCTTCTGCTTCTCCTGCCAGTTAAGTGCAAACTGAAGATCGGGAGGGCGCAGCAGGCTCATTTTGCCCATCTGATAAAGTGCACTCGATTCAGAAAGCTGCCTGTACATCTGGCTGGAGATATTTTCGTCCTGAACCCAGGTTTTCATATTCGACCAGGTGCGTAGTAAACTACTGTGAACCAAATCAACCACAACGTCGGGCGTAAGTTCTCCTTCGGCAGGTAAAAGAAAACCTGCGGAGTGGTGACGAAATATTTCAATTATTTTCACAACATCCTCAAACCCGGCCTGGGCAATTCCGCATAATTCCCTGATTGTGCTCGGGCGGGTAAATCCTTTATTTTCCGCCCCCTTTTCAGCTAACGATTTGAATATTTTTTCACAAAGAAGTTTTTCATCGTCGTTTAAAGTTGCGTAAAGTTCATTGGCATGGTTATTTATGGCATTTTTTAAACCTCCGGCTATTTCATATTCGGTTATAGAGAGTGACTTATCAGCTGTTCCAAGACTATTCCAGGATTCCCACGCTCTTCTCATTGCATGTTGAAGTCGGGGTAGCAAATCATCAATATTGGATGCATCGTTAAGTACCTGAAGCAATAAAGTATTGTCCAGGTTTATTCTCGACACCTCCAGCGGACGGGCTATAACTTCACGTATCTGATCACGTGTTAACCGCGGAATTAAAACGTTACTCCGGTTAATTAAATTGGATAGATAGGGAAACATCAGGCAATCGTCGGCAAAATCAGAACGGACTATCAAGGCAAGATAAACAGGAAGCTCTTTTTGCTGGATTGCATGCATCAGTATATTCACATATTCAAAAGCCTCATCGGCCAGCCCTGATTCATTCCGTGAATTTTTGAACCTGAAGATATCCTCAAACTGGTCAATTATCAACAGAAATTTTTGGTGTTTCTGCGGTTTCTGCTGTTTGAGGAGCTCAATAAATCCTGATTTTCCTCTTTTCAGTACATTATAATTTATTTGCGTCCGGATGTTTTCTGCTTTTCCTTCAACTTCAGCTGATTCGTTACTGCTGATGGCCTCTGCCAGATTTTTAACAGGACTATTCGAAGGACGTGCATGAATAATCTGCCAGGCAGTGTTGGTAGATCCGATAATTCCGGAATAAAAATATGGTTTTAATCCACAATTTATAAAAGATGTTTTTCCAACTCCCGCACCACCAAGAACTCCTACAAACCTGTGTTCGAGAAGCTGGTTCAAAACTCTGTAGGTCACATCGTCCTGTCCAAAATAAAAATGCGTCTCAGTAAATTTATAAGATCTCAGCCCTGGGAAAGGGCATAATAAAGTTTCTGAAACAACTTGTGTCCTTGTATTTGTCAATTGTTCGGTTGCCTCAGTCATGTTATTGAATTTGAGTGAGAAACTTTTCAATTCTTTTAGAAAATTGACTATCGTCTAAAGAGATATTGTCAACATGGAGTGCTTCAAAATCGATTTCAGCACTGGTTTTGTTCGAGGTTAGTGCTGCTACCAGTTTATTTTTATTGTTTTTTCCGATACTTATATTTTTTAATGTTAACCCGAGTATTCCGTTCAACCAGTTGCTCTGGTTGCTTAAACTCATGATTATGGCAGCATCGGACGAACTAACAGCCTGGCGGAACATTGCCAATGGCAACAAATCGCCGGTTCGGGTCATGTCAATTAATTCGTATTCCTTATGGGTATCTTTTATTATGTTCACCACTTTCTGATAGGATGTCTCGTCGGGTTTGTCAATAATCAAAATTACCTTTTTCCCAGCAGGTTCAAACTCAAGAGTTGCTTCAATGTTTTGAAGGCTGTTAACCTTTTGGGCTATAATTTCTTTAAATTCTTCGATGCTGCATTGGATTATTTCCCCCGATTTGTTATCGTTTAACTCCCTTTTTAATCTTTTAAGATACTGAATCTGCTTTTCATCATAAGGCTCAAGGTTAGGAGGTAGCCAAACAAACCTGTAAAAATTATTTTTCAAACTATCCTGCGAAATAAGCTCAGTTATAAGTTTATTCTGAATTTCAACGAAAGAATAATCCGAACCCGACGGGGAGTCACCATAAATTTCGCCCATCATGTGAATTGAGAGATCTGCAGTTTTTATAATTTCTGCTGCAGCATCGCGGTATTCCTTAAGCGATCCGGGGAGAGGCTTGACAGGCAAAACATTGTAACCCGAAAGCTGAAACTCCCTTTTAAGGATTTCACGGTTATTGGTTTGGTCTTTGCTTACTTCGGCAAGGTACACATTTACCTTTGCAGCTGGCTGATTACCATTCAAATTGTCGAAAAACATCTTCGAATCATAAGCTAAATCAGTCAGTTTCGACCAGAATTTATTTTCTTTTTCGCCTTTCAGAAAAGGCGCAAACTCGATGGCTTCGTTTGTGCGGATATTGATATCGAAAAAATTATACTGAGTGTATTTACGAAGATAAACCGGAATTAAAGCTGAAAATTTTGGAGATTTAACTACAATAAAAATTTCCTTTCCATTATCTACAAGGGTTTGATGAGTTAATTCCAATGTTCTTAAATCGCGGGCAAACTCATCGGAGACAAAGCCATTAAACACGAGAATGATAAGGTTGGCCTCCGAAATTTTATCAGTCTGATCTGTATCTTCCACACCTGATAAAATCTGAATCGCGGTATCTGAAATTTTTCCCAGCATTATTTTAAGAGAACCTTGCATCTCACTGGTCCAAGGGTCTGTTTTGCTGTTTTCGGCCGAAAAATTTATATATAATTTGTTTCCCATATCTAATTAATTTTAGCATCATTCAGGTATTTAAACAATGCATCGGATATTTCCTCGAAATTTAACACAACAGAGGTAAGGTTTTCGGGTTTAAGTACATATAGAAAGGAATCGTCCATTGCTTCAATTCTTAGTTTTCCTGTATAAACATTCAAACCAAACAAATGACGCAACGGAACTTTCTTCGTCTGTTTATTTCCATTGGTAATTTGCAGATCGCCAAAGGGACACGAGAACAATGGTAAAATCTCGTCCATTCCGGTTTCAAATGTTTGAAATTGACCTTTCAAAAGGACAAATCCGTCGGTTATCTCGGCAAGAGGCAGCAGTCTTTCACCTTTAATGTGCGAAAAATAAGGCAGCTGCTTTAAATATGAAACTTTTTGATTCAGAAGAAAATACTTATTCAGGTCAATATTTTCGGACAATAGCGCTAATTTCGGAAAAACTCTGTCGGGCAGTCGCGACTCCAGTTCGCCAAAATGCTCATGTCCGCTTTGCTTAATTGAAAATACGGCTGTTTCACAAAGAATTGGCTCAGGATTATACAACTGAGCTATAATGTCGTCCAGGGTTTTCACATCCTGAAAATGGCTCAACGCTTCTATCGCCGACGATTTTGTAACTTTACTCACGAAACCAAGATCAATGTTGATGATCTCTTTTATTGCTTTGAGCGGACTCTTTTTTGAAATTGGGAATTGATTCTGTAATTGCCTTATAATTTCATCCCTGGAGTTATTGTGCAATAATGGGAAAAGTTTAGGCTTAATTTCCGGATCCACAATAATATTCAAAACCTCAATTCCATATTCGCGATGTTCGTTTGTTGCTTCTTTGGTTCGGGTTGATTTCAGGAATTGAGTAAGTTTTCTGCCATATCTCAATTCTATTAAACTGAATAACAGGTCGAAGGTATTATTAAACTCTTCCTGAAGGTTGTTGAGCAAAGCATCAATATTTTCTTCTTTTTCAAGAATGAAGCTCATATTTGCCAGCCATGCACAATTGCTTATAGTTTTTTCGATTGCTTTTTGCAAAAGCGGGAAATCGGCAGCCGACGGAATAAAGTTTACCTTAATTAAAGCGGAGGCCGACTCGGCAACAATGCTTTTGTTTGGATATTCAAGCTTATTGAGTAAAAAACTGTTCGACTCATCACTATTGATTTGCGAAACCGTTTTAATAATTTTGGACTGATA
The DNA here is from genome assembly GCA_021779665.1 of Bacteroidota bacterium. Taxonomy (GTDB): domain Bacteria; phylum Bacteroidota; class Bacteroidia; order Bacteroidales; family JAAUTT01; genus JAAUTT01. The sequence goes on from JAJYAG010000215.1 coordinate 8,512, forward strand.
TTTAATACTTATGTTGGGTTTATTGAAAGTATGCGAAAGCGGAACTACAGCCTGAGTCCCTATTTCAATAAGAACATCGCAAACCAGATCGGCATAATCCTCATGTGTAAGATATTCGAGGGCTTCATAAATGAGGTCGGTGTTTTTGAATTTTGTAATGGCCGAAATAGCAGGCCGTTTAACTTCGTCGTCGGTATCGCGGATGAGTAATTTCAAAATATTGATATATCTTGGATCCTGACTTTCCGAAATCAGTCTCACTGCCATAACCCTGTCCTCAAGTGCAATAGATTCGGTTAATGATTCAATCATGTATCCTTTCGATGTTTTTGAGGTATCGAAAAAAGCATGAGAATGGCCGTTGGCCTGAGGTTTAACATGAGATTCGGCAACTTTATTTTCAACAAAATTATTTTTGTTAAGCGTTATCCCCAGTTTTTGTTTCAGATTCTCGGGGAGCTGTTTTATTAATTTACGGAACTGGTGGGGCTGATAATAACTCTGATAGTTTAAAATGTACCGAAGATAGCTTATGTTGTTGTTTCCAAATCCTTCCGTGTACTTTTTGTCTTTATCGTTCGGATTACTCTCGTTATTCAGCAAATTCCCCACAAAGTGGTGGATCGATTTGCTATATGCTTTGTTCAGGGCAAGTGCAATAAAAAGCCAGATAAATGCGGCCAGCAGGTTTATAGCTAAACGGATTTGTGTATCATAAATATCGGCCGACTTTAGGATCAGAAGTATCATTCCGCTCAGCAGGATAGCCCAGAAATTGAACATTGAAAGAATTATTCCGTCTATTCTGCGCCCGGAGAGAGATTCCTGGGAAACAAGATTTAGTTTCAGGCTGTAAAATTCGAACGATTCTCTTATCAGCTGGACAAATATTCTTGAAAAAACCAACGAGAGAAATAATAAAGAATAATTTCTGGCAAAGTTGAATTTCATGGGAAAGAGCATCAAAAAACTAATTCCGGCCAACGCAAGAATTGAAATAACCGGCGCCACAAGAATGGCTTTATTGAGCTTAAAAGTCTTGATAAGATTTTGATAAACAAAGAGTTTAAAAGCATAAGTAAGGACAACCGTTGCCAGGAAAAAAAGAACCAGGAACTTTGTGAGACTCACTGAGCTTTTATACAGAGTTTCGACAGTATTAAGGAATGTAAAGTCGATCATAGAGAAACTTATAGTCGAAAAAAGCATGAAACAAGCGGTAATCAGAAGAACACTTTTAAGAGGTAATTCCGAAAAATAAGCTATGACCGATTTGATCGGCTTTGTTTCCGGGCTCCTGACATGACTTTCAGCATAATGTCTGATAAATGTCTGCAGGAATAAAACTACGAAAAGGATGGCGGCAAGAATATATTCAACAGGTATTGTATTTGTTGTTTTAAAAAGAAGAGCCCAGACACCTCCAACAATCACACCCAGGATATAAAAAGCATCCACAACAATAGTCAGTGTAAATTGTGTCGAGACTTTTATTTTTGAAATAATGGATCGCTGAATATTAAGCAGCATTATGCTGAAAGGCAGAAAGGCTGCAAAGTAGAAGAACAGAAAAAATTTGGTATAGGTGAGGAACTGAAATGCAATAAGGCTGAGAAATCCAATCAGAATTCCCGCATATTGCAATAAGAACCGTACCCGTAAATTCTTTAGAAGTTCCGTAAGACGTATAAACTGTATAATAATTATCCCTGCAATGCCTGATGCTATAAAAGCTTCGGGTAAAACTTTTGATGTATGGAAAACCAGGAAACTTCCCGTAGAGTCAATAAAAAACAATGAACAGAAGAAACCCAGGAATATTGCCTGAACGGATAAGATAGAAATTGACCAGAGGCTATTCTTGTTGTTCTTTATTCTTTTGATTAACTGTTGCATAATTCTTTATTGTCATTCTTACAAAATTACAATAATTATCAGCAACTCCCGATCGGATAATTGCCAAAAAATGAGCTACAATTTATGACAATTTAACTATTTACTGTTACATGATTACCCCTATTATTTTAATAAGGCAATTCAATACTGTCCCATTAAATTCTAAAATTGTTCTTTGAAATATTTGAAATTTAGCGAGTTATACTGGTTTTTTAATTAAACGGATTTCAATTTGCA
>JAJYAG010000036.1 GCA_021779665.1 Bacteroidota bacterium
TGCCGTAAAACTTGGTGCTGTTGTCGATACCGAAAGCCACATCAACTCCGGGATATAGCACAAGTCCTTTATCCAGAGCCGAATGATGGTTCAGCATTAACCCTCCTGATATGGTAAGTTTATTCAAATTGAGAGAATGTTCCAGAAAAACACTGTAGTTGTAGCGGGAGGCGTTATGATTATAATAGATTTCTTTGCCCTTGACTTTAATGCTGTCGCTTGTTTTATCGCCGAGGCGGGTGCTGTAGATCGATTCTTTTCTGAATTCGAGGCCCAGAGTTGTGGTTCCGGCCAGCCACTTATATTCACTGTTGAGGTTGGTGCCGTAAACATCGGTAAAGTGATAGTTTTGATAGGCGGCAGGATTGCTGCGGATCAGAACATAATGGTCGTAATTTCTTTTCCAGTAAACAGTGGGTTTTATCTTGAAATTATTTCCGAAGGACGCATTTATTCCTCCGAAATAAGTTGAATTTTCTTCGTATTGATCCAAATATCGGGATGAATAAAAACTGTTGGCCCCGTAATCTTTGGTATTATAGCCTCCCTGAAAATTCACCGAATAATTTTTTTCTCTTATGCCGCCCTGATAGAACAGGGATTGATTTTTATAATCGGTATTGTGGATATAACCGTCGGAGGCTGAACGACTGTAGCTTAAATGGCTGTAAAACGATCGAATGTTATACTGAACTGTGGCACCGGCTTTATAATAACCATAATCGCCGGCCGATACATTAGCTCTTACAAAGTTTTTGTCTGAAGGATTTGTAAGAATGTTTACAGCTCCCGAGAAGGCATTGGCGCCAAAAACTCTGGAGGCTGCACCTGTTAAAACTTCTATTCGTGAAACGCTTTCCAGGTCGAGGGGGAGATTCATACTGAGGTGACCTGTTTGTGGATCGGAAATGTTGATTCCGTTGAGGAGGATGAGCGACTGGTCGAATGTTCCGCCCTGGATAGAGACATCTGCCTGAACACCGTTGTTGCCTCGCTGCCGGATATCGACTCCCGGCGAATAATCGAGCAACTCGTTCAGACTGGCCACGGGGGCATTGGAAATTTCGCTACGGGGGATCACATGCACAACCCGCGCCGCAGCGGAATAGGTTACGGGCGCCCGCTGTGCACTCACCACAACCTCCTTCAGGTTGTTAATCACCTGGGTAGTGTCGGCCTGTGCATAGGTCTTCCCGGGTTGGGTGAGAATGGAGTAACTCACACACATTACGCCGATTTTTGTAACCCTGTGCAGCGAATTAAGCACTGCAAACGGATTACGCGACCACCTGCGGAAAGTGTAGGAGTTCTGTGTAATTTTTTGCTTCATTCAATAAATTTTAAGTTAAACAAATGAAGCGGCAAAAATAAGATTTTTTTGTCCTTTTATCTGCTCCGTCGTGTGAAAAACACCACAAAGGCAGCGCCGGATAGTGCCAAAGCCGCACCCACAATGCTTAGCAGCGAAAAATGTTCCGGAGCAATCCAGTGAACACCAATTTCGCCTAAAAAGAACATGATAAGCACCGTGATAACCGGATTTAGCGTAATAATAAGGCTTACTTTATTTGCCTCCATATATTTGATGGCAAGGGCAATACTTCCGTAGGCAAAAATGGTATTTAAGCTGTGGTGAATAAGCAAAAGCCAGTCGTTTACCGGCAAATGCTGTATGTTTTGAAATTTGGCAAAGGGTAGGAATAACAGGGAACAAAAGCCAAAAATAAAGAGGTTGAGCTGATTGGGCGTGTAAGAGCTGATGAGGTATTTCTGCATAATGGCATAAATGGCCCAGGTTGCTCCTGCAGAAAGAATAAAAAGCACTCCTTTGAAATAATCGGGCCCATTGGTGCTGCCAGCTCCCATCTGTTCGAAGTAGAAAAGGAAATATCCTGTAACCACCACAATAAAGCCTAAAATATGTATCCAGGTTATTTTTTCCTTGTAAATAAAAATTCCTCCCAAAGCAAATAATACCGGACCTACCTGTATATACACCTGCGCATTGATGGGGGTTGTGATGTGCACTCCCTGCATATATCCAAAGAAATTCCAGGCAAGTCCGAGCGATCCGAGGACGAGCATCCATGGTGGTTTAAACAGTATTTTGGTTTCCTGAGGGTACCTATAGAGCATGTATATCAAAAGGATTAAAAAAGCCAGAGAAAACCTGAACCATACAATGGTGGCAGAGTCGATGCTGTTAGCAGAAACTTTAAGCGCAATTGCCAGCACAGCCCACATAAATGCTGCTGCACAAGAATAGAAGATGCCTTTGCTTATTTTAAATCCTTTCATTGAAAATTAAAACACAAAGAAAATAATTTTTTAGCGGCTATTCATCTTTTTTTGAATTGCGATAGGGTTATCAGTAAAAAGAGAATCATGCTTGATGTTTTATAAATCAATAATTATCTTGCAACGCTTATTAACTTAACTGTTTTCCAAAAATGCGTCGTTTAGGGTTTGCTATTTTTTTATCGTTTATTCAATTTCCATTTCTGCTCGGAAACTACTATCAAACCGATACCACAAAAAAAGTATTGGGAAAATTGCCGGTTTATGAAACTGTAAGGCTGAGTACCGAAAAACCAAAAATTGACGGTAAACTCGACGATGCGTGCTGGCAAACCGGAACCTGGGGCGGAAATTTTGTTCAGTGGATTCCTAACGAAGGAGCAGCTCCATCGCAAAAGACCGAATTTAAAATTCTCTACGACGACCAGAATATTTATGTTGCTTTTCGTAACTATGATAACCAGCCCGAAAAGATAATGCGCCGGGCAGGTCGACGTGATGAGTTTATGGGCGATATGGCTGGTATCACCTTCGACAGCTACCATGATAAACGTACGGGTTTCGAATTTGATATGTCGGCCGCCGGTCAGAAGCTTGATTTGATTATTACAAATCCCTCGGAGGTGGATGTAAACTGGAATGCCGTTTGGTTTGGCAAAGCCGGAATGGAAGATTCGGCCTGGATTATGGAAATGGAAATACCTTTAAGTCAGCTGCGTTACAGCAACGAAGAGGAACAGGTTTGGGGAATGCATGTATGGCGTTGGGTGGAACGTTTGCAGGAAGAAAGCGACTGGGAACCTCAAACGTCTACAGGGCCGGGAATATTGTATCTCTTTGGTGAGCTGAAAAGGATTAAAAACCTTAAAAAATCTCAACGGATTGAGTTGATGCCTTATGCTTCGGGACGGTTGAAAACTTTTAAGAAAGAACCTGATAATCCTTTTGCCAAAAATGGACGAGAGCCTTTGGGAAATTTCGGAATGGACGCTAAAATTGGCGTAGGCAGTAATTTCACCGTCGACCTTACCCTCAATCCCGATTTCGGTCAGGTCGAGTCCGATCCGTCGGTGATGAACCTCACTGCCTTCGAGACTTTCTATGAAGAAAAACGCCCGTTCTTTCTGGAAGGGAAAAATATCTTCGATTTCGAATTTGATGACATGAGTTTGTTTTACAGCCGCCGCATTGGCCATTCGCCATCGTACAGCCCTGACCTTGTAGGCGACCAGCATATCAAATCTCCCGATAACACAACTATTTTAAGCGCTGTAAAATTTTCGGGAAAAACATCCAAAGGTTTATCGGTGGGTGTTCTTCAAAGCCTTACCGCAAACGAAAAGGCTACCGTAAAGTCTTTAACTGAAGAAAAGAAAGTCAGTGTTGAGCCGCTTACAAACTATATGGTTGCCCGTGTTCAGCAAGATATGAATAAGAGTAACACCATTCTGGGTGGAATTTTTACATCGGTTAACAGGTTTACCGGCGATAGTCATCTGGATTTTCTCAACAAAGAGGCATATACCGGCGGTTTGGACCTGCTTCATTACTGGAGCGATAAAAAATATTATGTGGAAGCGAAGGTGATTGGCAGCGACATAAAAGGGGATGAAGCAGCCATCGTAAACCTTCAGCGCAGCTCGGCACGTTATTATCAGCGGCCCGATCTTTCCCATTCCGGGCTCGACAGCAGCTTAACCCAACTGTCAGGCTTAGGTGGAAAGTTTAAAGTAGGGAAAGTGAAGGGTTTGTGGAAATATTCTACCGAAATCAGCTGGGGTTCGCCGGGTCTTGATCTTAATGATATTGGCTATATGAAAACTGCTGATTTCATTTCGCAGGCGAATAATATATCTTACTTTGTGAATAAGCCGGTATCTATTTTCCGGACTTATAAAATAAGTTTCGAGCAATCCAACGATTGGGATTATAGCGGGGTATATCTTTCGTCGGGAGCCGAACTTAAGCTTTATGGCGAATTTCTTAACAAATGGGCCATTGCCCACAATCTGGAATATACAGGAAACAGGCTGAATACTCATTTATTGCGCGGCGGAAGAGCCATGTATGTACCCGCCGTTTGGGAAGAGGAGTTGGTAATACGTACCGACTACTCCAAAAAGCTAAGCGCTGAAATTGAAATGGATGCTGATTACTCCGATCATAATTTCTACCGTTTTTATGCTATCAGTCCGGGGATTTCAGTACGTCCTGCCGATAAATTGAGGCTGTCGTTGTATGGCAATTATTCAGTAAACAGAGACGATATGCAGTATGTTAGCACCAAAGAAACCAGCACAGGTAAAAATTATATTCTGGCAACCATTGATCAGGAAACGCTTGGCCTTACTTTCCGCTGCGACTATAATATCACTCCCGAAATATCTGTCCAGTATTATGGAAGTCCTTTTGCCACCGTTGGCAGTTATTCCTCCTTTAAAAATGTAACCAATCCCGGTGCGGGCGATTACTACCAGCGTTACGAGAATATAGCCACTCACGCGGTTTCCGGTGAAGTATTAGGTGTTGACAACAATTCCGATGGTTTGGATGAATATACAATTCAGAAACCCGATTTCAATTTTAACCAGTTTCGTTCCAACCTGGTATTCCGATGGGAATACCGTCCCGGCTCACAGGTTTATCTTGTCTGGTCGAGCGAAAGAACCGATGAAGGAGACTTTGGACAAGCACCTTTAAGAAGTGCTGCCGACCGGTTGTGGAATGTTAACTCCAACAATGTGTTTATGATCAAATTCAATTATTGGTTTTCATTGTAAAAATTTGGTAGAGACGCAAGGCATTGCGTCTCTACCAAATTGTATCACCCAACCAGGAATTCCTCCGGTATATTCCTTAATCTTGAAATATCTGCAATTTTCGCTTTGACATCGAAACCCATGCTGCATTTTACATTACAAACATCGCAGGCTTCGCACGATGCGGATCCTGAAATATTCAATGTTTGCTGTGCATGATGCAGGTTTTTGTAGCCGTAAGCATACATATAACTGCGCATCATGGTTGGAATATCGAGCGAATTTGGGCACTGTGGCACACATTGGCCGCACTGCTGACAATAAACATCGGAAGGTTGATTGTTGTAAGCTACCAGTGAATTCTTCTCGTCGGCCGAGAGGGTTAGATCTTTCATCAGCTGTATGTTTAGATTTAACTGATCGAACGTGGTGAAACCCGGAACTATGGTGTGAATGTTTTCATTCTGTAATACCCACTTGAGTGCCGCACTGGCGTTAATAGGTTTGGTTCGTTCTTTATCCCAGTACGATCCGGCCATCGTTTTCATGGCAATAATACCTAATCCGGCTTTATTTGCATAGTCAACTGCTTCTTTTATTTCGTTGCCGTTTGCTTTGCGGAAGTTGTAAGCGGTCATTGCCAGGTCGTAAACTTTGGTATCCACGGCAGCCCTGATAGCTTCGTGCTCCCAGCTGTGGGTTGCGATTCCGATAAAACGGGCTTTGCCCTGCTTTTTGAAGTTCTCCATCGCCCTCAGGTAGGGTTCGAATAATACCGATTCGCGCCGGGCGGCAAAGGGAAGGAATAAAATGTCCACATAATCAAGCCCAAGGCGTTGTAAACTTCCTTCTACCTTTTTAATGAATTCGTCGGCTTTTGCATCAGCGGCAAACATACCGGTCTTATGATCCATTCCGTCGGGCATGGCACTGGTGGCAATCAGATAGCTGTCGCGCTTCCGGCCTTTGATTACTCCGCCGATCATTGTTTCATTTCCTCCGTTATAATAATACTGCGATGTTGCGAGTAATTTTATTCCTTCGTTAAGAGCCGCTTCAACCAGCTTTGGGTTAGTTGTATCGCCGGCTCCCATGCTAATTACAGGTACTTTAAGCCCTGTTTTTCCAAGGGTGCGGTACACAATCTTGTTGTCGGTATTAGTTTCGCTGCTATTTAGAAGTCCGGCTCCCACGGCAGGAGCAACAGTTGCTGCCATAAGGCTGCTTTTGATAAAGGAACGGCGGTTGTTTTCCATTGTAATGATGTATTAGCTGGTTGAATGTGATGAGTAAAAATATGAAAGATGATCCTTTAAATAAAATATTCCCTTGTGGTTTTTAATGGATCTATACTTGATTGTTCATAAAACCTAAACGACCTCACCCCGCAGCCACTCTCCTGAAAGAGAGGAGAGAAAGAACCCATAAATCTTGATTGTAGTTCTTCAAAGTCCCTTTCCATTCGTTAAAAAAGGCTGTGTGAAAGTCTTTCAGACCATTTCACACAACCTCTTAAACTATATATTTAATATACCTATTAAAGGTTATAAACTATTGTAATACACCCGATTCTTCATGTTTAACGTTGGTTCCCCTGATCGTCTGCAGCAGGTCGGTCATTTCCTTAAGAATTGCCGGATTTTGTGATGCCACATTTGTTTTTTCGCCTGGGTCTTTGGAAAGATCATACAGTTGAGGTTGGGTATCATTTCCAAGTTCTATCTGTGTTTCAGCGCTTAACTTCGGTCCTTTGTGCGGCTCGATATATTTCCAGTTGCCTCTGATAACCGACAGACAGCCGTTCATAGCATGTTCCACCACGTAATCCCGACTGGTTTGGGATTTGCCAAGAAAAGTCTTGAGGTAATTGTGGCTGTCGGGAAATGCGTCTTTTGTTGTAACCTTCTGGCCTGTAAGTGATGCGAGTGATGCTGCAAGATCGATCTGGCTGACCAGAGCATCTGAAGTTCCTTCTTCCACGTGTCCTGGCCACCGTATAATGAAAGGAACACGTGTACCAGCATCGAAAGCGCTGTACTTGCCTCCTCTGAAAGGTCCTCCGGGTATATGGCCGTTTAGATTCTCGACAGACTCATCAAAGTAACCATCATCCACCACAGGGCCATTATCGCTTGAGAATATGATCATTGTTTTGTCAGTAAGATTCAGGCTATCGAGGGTTTTTAGCACTTCTCCCACGCACCAGTCGAGTTCCAGTATAACATCTCCCCTGGCGCCCAATCCGCTTTTGCCTGCAAACCTGGGGTGGGGGGTCCGGGGGACATGAATTCCGTTGGTGGAATAGTATAAAAAGAAAGGAGCGGATTTATGATTCTCAATGAAACGTATGGCTCTGGTTACAATTGTATCAGCCATATTTTCATCAATCCAGCGGGCACTTTGGCCACCACTCATGTAACCAATACGGCTGATCCCGTTAACAATTGTATTGTTATGACCATGGCTGGGTTTCATCCTTAACATTTCCGGATGATCTTTTCCGGTAGGTTCATTTCCTATAGGTTGATCGAACCTGACTTTAATGGGATCAATTGGATCAAGATTAATGACCTGTCCGTTTTCAACATATACGCAAGGAACGCGGTCCTGAGTTGCAGGGATCAGGTAACTATAGTCAAATCCAATATTCTGCGGTCCCGGTGTTATTTCTGCATTCCAGTTGGGTCCCCCTTGAGGGCCGAGGCCCAGATGCCATTTTCCGACCACACCCGTATAGTAGCCGGCCTTCTGAAGGATCGATGGCAACGTAGTGCGATCCGGAAGAATAATCGCAGGAGCATCGCCCGGAGCAATCCCTGTTCCTGCTTTTCTCCAGGCATATTCTCCTGTCAGGAGAGAATACCTGGAGGGGGTACTCGTTGCTGAGGTGGCATGTGCATTGGTAAAACGCAATCCCTCTTTGGCAAGCCTGTCGATATTGGGAGTTTTAATTTTGGTTGCTCCATAGCAGCTTAAATCACCATAACCCAGGTCGTCGGTATAAATAACCAATATGTTTGGCTTTTCCGAATTTGTTTCCGCTTTCTTTCCTGATGCACAAGCCTGAAGACCTGCGAGGGCAATCAGGCTCAAGGAGCTTAACATTACTTTATCCATATCTTTTATTTGTTGAATTTTTTTAACTGTTGCGGTTCTTTAACCCTTACATCTCGATTATGAAAAAGGTCGTCGTGGATCATCAGGGTGATTGTATCCCAAACAGCCCCTTCGGTCCAGAGAGGCTTCATCATATGGCTTTCCCACTGTTGCATGTTTTTTTTCATTTTTTCGAATTGCTCCGGCTGTTTTTGGCTGAGATCTTCAGTTTCCTGTAAATTGTTCTTTAGGTTGTACATGCGAAAGCCAAGCTGATTCACCCGGATTAACTTAAAATCGCCCACACGGGCTGAGGCATCCTGATCCTTTCTCCAGAAGAGCTGTTCGTGAGGACTGCCTTCTGATGCACCGGTCAGGTAAGGGATGAGGCTTACTCCGTCAAGTGGTTTCCCGGTATGGGCCAACTTTCCGGCTGCTTCCAGGCAGGAAGGGAAAATGTCCAGAGAGGATGATAACCCATCAAAATGCCTGTTGCCCTGAATTTTCGCAGGCCACGAAACTACAAAGGGAACACGGTGGCCTCCTTCGTATTCATTCCCTTTGAAACCTTTCAACGGGAGATTGCTGGACTGGTTGTTGTGTGCACCTCCGTTATCGCTCAGGAAAAAAATCAAAGTGTTGTTATATAATCCGCTTGCTTTCAGTTTACTCACAATTTTACCCACTCCTCTGTCAAGGGCATAGGTCATTGCTGCAAGTTTTTGTCGAGGATGACCGCTGAACCGCTGAAGATCTTCACTGGTAGCTTCCAGAGGGGTATGTACCGCATTGGGAGCCCAGTAAATAAAGAACGGTTTTTTCTGGTGGGAATGGATGAAACTTACAGCCTTTTCGGCCAATACATCGGTAAGATACCCGTCGAACCGGACTGGCTTGTCATTTTCAAGAAGTTGGTTTTTATTTCCAGGTTTATCGTCTTTATCAGGACGGTAAAAATAGCTTCTGCTTCCGGCAATAAAACCGTAGAAGTAGTCGAACCCCCTTTGATTAGGATGCTGGGTTTCTTTTTCACCCAGGTGCCATTTCCCAAAAGCTGCAGTGGCATATCCTGCTTTTTTCAGTTCACCGGCAATAAATGTCTCTGAGGTATTTAAGCCGGTATATCCGTTACCATCATTGCATTCAAATCCAAAGCGTTGCTGATATCTGCCGGTCATGAGGCCGGCACGTGAAGGAGCTGATACCGTAGAGCTCACATGAGCATCCCTGAAAATCACCCCGTCTTTTGCTATGGCATCAATGTTTGGAGTAGGCAGGTCCTTGCAGCCCTGGAAACCGAAATCAGCATTGCCGGCATCATCAGCCAGAATGATAATAATGTTGGGTCTGGTTTGTCCGAAACCTGTTTGAAAAAACAACATTCCTGCCGCACCCAGGAAGAACAGTTTACTTTTCATAGCTAAAAATGCTTAGATTCCACTTATCGTACCATTTGATCACCGGTAGTCCATCTTCCCACTCCACAGGAAGCCATATATGACGGCTGTCAATAAGTTCTTCGGGTTTCCAGCGATCGCCCATATAAATAAAGTTTTCGGTACCATTTATCTGTAAAACATGTGTACTTTGTGATGCGAATGTTGTTTTAACATTCTTTTCATTACCGCGGCAGGGATTTCCCAGAGGGACCCAGTTTCCAAGTATATCGGAAGACATTGCAGACCTGCCCGGGTTGGGAGCCCAGCCTGTAGTGCCGGAGGAAAACATGTAATATTTCCCTTCTTTTTTGAAGATTGCAGGAGCTTCGTTGGCATCTCCAGGGAGTACCCGGATGTAAAGACCTGAGAATCCAAGATAGTCATCTGTCAGTTCTGAGAAATGAAGCGTCTGATTTTCTTCCGAAGAGTGGATGTGGTAAGCCTTTCCGTTATCATCTACAAACAAGGTCATGTCACGGGCCATTTGTCCTCCTTCAAAGTCCCTCCGCAGAAATAATCCGTTCTTTACAGCCTCTTTCCACTCCGGCGACCATTTCTTTAAGGACCTCTCCGTAAGTGTATCAGACTGCTGTTCCTTTGAATAATTCAGCGGCCACTGACCTGCATTTGGCCGGAGGCTATGGATGTACCTGTAAGGGCCGGTGATTTTGTTGCTGACGGCCACACCGGTCATAGCTGCCTTATAGCCCTGACCTTTCAGCTCGTGATGAAACCACATCACAAATTTCCCGGTTTTCTTATTGTAGATTACTTTAGGGCGTTCAACAACACAACCGGGAGTTAGCAGACTTGTTGTGTCGTTAGGTATCATCAGCGACACCCCTTCGTATTTCCAGTGGTACAGATCTTTGGAAGAGTAGCACCCCACACCGTCGGTTTGAACCTTTTCAGTGTTTTTAGGAAGACGGTGTTCTCCAAACCAGTAATAACGTCCATGATAAAACAGGATGCCACCTCCGTGAACATTGATGTGTTTTCCGTCGGATGCCGGCCAGGTTGCTCCGGGCTCAAAGTTGTTCTGGCCCTTGCCGGGAAATACTGTTAAAAAAGCAATTGCTATTGAAAATATCAGTTTAAAAGAGTTTTTCATTTTTATGAGCTTAACTTATTTTACGATAGGATCTGCATGATTCCATGCCGGATTTGGCCGCATGCTTTTTGAACTTGTGGTTTTTCTCCAGGTCAGGAGTTCATGGTAGAGCTGTTCCTTGATCTTTGGCAACTTGCCGGATAAGTCGTGCTGTTCGCCAGGGTCTTTATCAAGATCGTACAATTCGAGCCTGCCTGTCTCGTAGTCATCGATCAGCTTGTATTTGCCCTTCCGGATAACGCTTCCCGGATTACCACCCTGATTGGAATAGTGAGGATAATCCCAGAAAAGGCTTCTCTCAGAGTAAGTATTTTTTTCGAGATAAGGGAGAAGGTTTACCCCGTCTATAGTATCGCCCTGAAGTGGTTTAATCCCTGCGAATCCCAGGATAGTCGGAAGAACATCGATGTTGGATATGGGCATTGGGTTGACAAATCCTTTTTTCTGTATGGATGGGTATTTAAAAATATAAGGAACACGGATGCCGCCTTCGTAGAGCCACCCCTTTCCGGCCCTCAGGGGGAGGTTGCTGGTAGGACTTCCTTCGGCTGTAGATAATCCTCCGTTGTCGGAGGTGAAAATAATCACCGTATTCTTATCGAGCCCCATTTCCTGAAGTGCATTCATCAATTTACCCACATTGTCGTCTAAAGCCTGAACCATAGCTGCATAAACCGGATTGCCCTGAACAAGTCTTTCCTTGTAGGAACCGCTTGTGGCGTACTTTGCCCAATCGGGATTCAGCTTCATTTCTTCGGCTTCAGTGATTCCCATTATTTCCCGTTTTTCCCGGTATTTTTTGATCAGCTCCTCCTTACCTTGTAAGGGATTGCGCACCAGATAATACGACAGGAATACAAAGAAAGGCTTATCCTTATTCTTTTCCAGAAAGTGAATTGTTTCGCCGGTAAGTCTTTCGGGCAGGTATTCTCCTGCGGGACCGTCTTCGAGTCGGGGATTTCCGTAAGGAGCAAAATAGCCGTTTGCATTATCTTTCGAATTTTTATGGGGTGATCCGAGATTGCATCCTCCAATGTTGATGTCGTAACCCTGATGTTCGGGCCAGTATTCAGGGGTTTCCCCCAAGTGCCATTTTCCGGCAAAGAATGTCTTATAACCTGCTCCTTTCAGGCTTTCAGCAGTTGTGATTTTATTCGTACTCATTCCAGTTGGGAGAGCCGGAGAAATCCATCTGTCAGTTACACCCGGTTTGCCATTTGCCTGTCGTCCCGGAAGCCAGTCGGTAACTCCGGTGCGGTTAGGGTACTGTCCGGTTTGAATTCCGGCCCTGGAGGGAGAACTTACCGGACAGGATGCATACCCATTGGTAAAACGTACTCCCTCGGAAGCAAGCCTGTCGATATTCGGCGTTTCGTAAAAGGAACTGCCGTAGCATCCCAAGTCGGTCCATCCAAAGTCGTCTACCAGTATCACCAGGAAATTGGGTTTTTCCTGTTTCTGGGCATGGACACTACTAAAGAAGGGGACCATCAGCGATCCGGAAGCCATAAGTATCTTATTAATTTTCATCATATAATATTTTTTAATTAAAGAATGATGGAACCCACATGTTGCTGAATATAATATTCTTGTGTTTGTGTTTGCCAAAACATGTGGGTTTCATCAGAAAATAATTTTAAAGTTTAAGGACTAATGGAACCGCACATGTTTGAAAATTATTTTCATTCGTGTTTGTGTTTTCCGGAAACATGTGGGTTTCATCTTGATAGGCTTAAAAAGATTGATAACATTTACCAAGCTCAGTCAGATTCCCTTTTGAGTCAAACAAGGCCGAATTTCCGAGAGCCGCACTGCTTTCACTGGCACTGAACCATGCGTAACGTTCCACGTATTGGCTTTTGTTCAATGCGGGAAGGATTTCCTTCATAAAATCGAGAATTTCCGCTTTGGAAAATTTATTTTCTTCAGCAGTCTTGGCTTTCCAGTCGGCCACCGCAAATTCAGTGATCCAGATGGGTTTATGATAGAGATCGTAAACCTTTTGGAGATAGTTTAAAAAGGCTTTTGCATTCGGCCCTCCGTACCAGTGAACACAAATGAAATCCACCCTGTAGTTCAAGGAATCAGCCTTATGCATAAACTCTTTCATCCACTCGTTATCCGGATGGACACATGCCGGGCTTCCAAGAGGAATATTCAGCTTCTGAAGTCTGGGCCAGTAATCAAGAGCATTGTCAACGCTCATGTTAGCCTGCTTCTTTCCATCAGGCTCATTGAAACCCAGCATGTAGCGGATCTTTTTATCAGTATACAGAGAACTTATATTTTGCAGTTTTTTGTCAACAGAGGCAGTATCAGCGTGTGCCGACCAGATCATCGGAACGAATTCAACTCCTTTCGGTTCTTCAGGTTTCAGCTGTTCTCCCCAACTGTAATGCCAGCTTACATTCAGGCTTTCAACTTTTTTAAACCACAGTTCCGATTTGGTAGTCAAACAAATTCCTTTTTTCGGATTGCCGGATCTGATATTGTTTTCACTGCTCCTTGCAAGACCAGATATAAGGAACAGAACGAGCACTATATTAATGAATTTCATTGTCGAATAATGATTATTTGAAATTTTTCTGAGATATACCAATTGAAGGTGCTTTTGATTTTTGAGGGAGCTGGTTGAAAATATCAGCAACACCTGCAGAAATGCCGGAACCAGCATAAAGGCACGGAGATTTTTTAGTCAGCATAAAGTTTTTCAGCACATC
Source organism: Bacteroidota bacterium (assembly GCA_021779665.1). Lineage (GTDB taxonomy): Bacteria > Bacteroidota > Bacteroidia > Bacteroidales > JAAUTT01 > JAAUTT01. The sequence continues at coordinate 13,424 of JAJYAG010000036.1, forward strand.
AAACCCATTTCCCCTTGCACTTACATTCACGAGGAGTGGATCGCTGAAAACCGCATGCTGATCAGCGGGAAGATTTGCGATAGAGCCGAAATAGTTATTGTATTCGAAATTTGTTCCCGTGCTTTGCCCCAGATCAAAACCGGCCTTGCCCAAAACATAGAAGATATTGTTTGCAACGAGGGTTTTGGTTGGCCACGGGCCTCCCCAGTTGCCCATTTTAATGATATCCGAATCGATGCTGTCGGCAGTGCGGGCAGGCATGATGATCAGGTTATTGTAGATTTGGGAACCTTCGCATGGGCCGCTGATGTGAAAAACGGGCGAGAACCATTTGCCGCCCCGGGTCGGGTAAGTTCTGATACCATCGTTAATGCTGACATTATAGCGCACAATGGTATTGATTGTGCCGATATTTCCGGGCGTGCCAAGAGTTGAACCGCTGTTGCAGATAAGCAGGAACCCTCCGGCATTGTCGTGGCTATAGTTGTACTGAATAACTGTGTTGCGGCAGTTCCAGTCCGAGTCGAACCCCTGTCCGTCCCATTTGGCATTGTGACCGCTTACTTCATTGAACTGGATGAGAGTGTTATCGCAGCTCCAGGGCCATATTCCGGCAGCCGCTTCATCGAAAGGGAGAATGTCAGGGCAATTGCGCATGATATTATTTTCAACAACAGCACCATCACAGCCAATGGGCACAATCCCGTCGCCCGGGATCTCTTCCAGCAGGTTGTTTTTGATCACTACCTGCAATGACGGGTACCAATTCCTGCGGCTGGTGTACCCGCCGGAGTTAATGCCGTTGCGTTCGCAGCGGAACAAATGGCAGTTTTCAATTCGCAGATCAACAAACCTGGTCGGAATACTGTCGCCGGAGTTTTTCCAAAAGATCGCGCTTCCGCCGCCTTTTGATTTTACAAGGCTTCCATTCACATCATGCACGGAAAGATTCCTCAAATAAATGTGATGGCATTCTCCAAAATTTTCGGCTTTCACCAACACTCCCCTTCGTCCGGGAGCCACATCAACACCCTTATTGGAGATATCCAGGTTGTTCACTTCCCAGTACTCCACATTTTCCAGGAGAAGTGCTTCATTGAATTTGCCTTCACCCTGGATGCAAGGCTTTACACCTTCTCCATACTTGTCAATTACGATAACAGCGTCAGCTTTGCCGCTGCCCTTGGGTTTTAACCGGCCAAAATAGGTTGTTCCTGACTTAAAAAATATGCTGTCGCCGGGTTTGAAGGTAAAACCATTCACTTTTTCCAGGGAAGCCCAGGGGGTTTTTGGTGATAAGCCGTCATTTGAATCCTTTCCGTTGATCTGGTCGATGTGGTAGCTATTGGAATAAATAGTTCCTGTAAGCATCAGCAGCAACAATAATAAAAAAAGAGACAAAAGGCAGGAGTATAAATTTTTTATCATATCAATTACGGTTATTTAATTTTCATTGTGGGTAAAAAAGCTGCATCTGTTTAACATATTGTTTGAGCAGATTTAATTAGCAAGAATGACCTTCCGTGTCTCCGTCGCTTTCTTTTCCGATATTTTCAGAATATAAGTTCCTGAAGGAAAAGCCGGGAGCGTGATAACATCCTCATTTGAAACCACAGAAAAAACTTTCCTGCCCAGCATGTTATACAGATGGATGGTTTGCGGTTTAACGGCATCCGGAGGAAAGTAAATACGGTTTTCGTTCACCCGGAAACGTAATCTTTCAGCACTTTTTGGTTCAGTACCAGAGATCATTCCGCCAGAGTTATGGCTTGCGTAAATTTCTCCAAGAGCAGAAAGAGAGCCATCCTGCTCGAACAAAGCGGAGTGAGTTCCGGCAGCGCTGCTTCGGTTAAACGGGAACCATGCATACCCCAGAACATAGGAAGCGGTATCGAGTGCAGGCAGCACCTCTTTCATAAAATTCATTACCTGGGCGTCCGAATACTTGTTGTTGGCCGGAGATGAAGCACTCCAGTCGGCTACTGCAAATTCGGTGATCAGAACAGGGAGTTTATAGGTGTCGTAAAGAAGTTTGACATTATTCAGAAAAGCGGTTCCATTGGGCCCTCCATAGCTGTGATAGCATATGAAATCGACCCTGTAGCCTTTTACTTTAACACTGTCCATGAATTGATTGAACCAGGTTCCGAAATCGTTTGCTGCAGCAGGGCTTCCCAGGGGAACATTCAGCTCCTGGAGATAAGGCCATAAGGACAATGCTTTAGTGACCGACATGTTTGACTGGTCGGATTTATCGGGTTCATTGAACCCAAGGAAAAATCTGACTTTGTTGCTTTGAATGAGAGGTTTTATTTTATCGTACAGCGCTGTTGGAGGCGGAGTAAAACTACCCCATTGCATAGGGATAAATTCGATGCTGTCGGGCTGGTTCGGAACCAGGTCGCTTCCCCAGCTGTAGTTCCAGGCAGGCTTAAGGGCAAGCACCTTAGGCATGTTTTCCAGGTAAGTCCCGCCTTTTGGATCGGTAGCACTTCGAAGGGTAAAACATGCTCCTTTCTTACCCGGGAGTTTCAGAACCTTTAAGGAAGAATCTGCCGGTGAAACACGTTCAGCCGCATGAATATCTACTGATGCTATGATGAAGCAAAATAAAAAAGGAATAAATCTCACGGGAAAAGAAATTATTTGGAAGAATAAAGCTGCCCTGAAATAAGGAACATTCTCCGACGTCCTTATTTCAGGGAGCAGCCAAAAGATTACCAACCGGGGTTTTGAGACAATGCAGGGTTGATGTATATTTCCGATTGAGGAACCGGATACAGGTTCATTTTTTCATCAAAAACACGGGTTTCAACTATCTTTTTGCTGTAAGTAAAGGTTCCATCCTCGTTCTTTTCGACATTCATACCATAAATATCGGTGGTTGTGTTTCCGGTATTCCACCGGCGCACATCCCAGAAACGGTGGTCTTCAAAAGCAAGTTCTACTCTTCGCTCGTTTCTTAGCTTGGTGCGGAAAGCATCCTTTGTCATCCCGGCAGGGAACAGAGGCATTTTCACGTTATTCCTGTTTCTGACCAGGTTCACGGCGGCACGTGCTGTCATTCCGAATGTTGAGGCATTATCCGGGCCAAAAGCTTCGTTCATGGCTTCGGCATAATTAAGCAACACTTCGGCATAGCGGAAAAGTACCCAGTTGTGAATCTTGCTTGTGAGGTTATTCGGATCGAGGTTGATACTTTCGATCACGTATTTTTTCAGGTAGTAACCTGTTTTGGTAGCCTCAATCTGGGGAGCTCCGTTTCTTCCGCCTGTCCAAACTTCAACAGGAAGTCCTTTCCATGAAGCGTTATTATAAAGAATGGTGAATGCAAGTCTGGGATCGCGTCCTGCGTAAGGATTAGCCGGATTATATCCGGATCCCGGTTCATCAATGCCTAAACCATTTGCCTTCATCTCGAAAGCGTCTACGAGGTTTTGGGTAGGACAGGTGCCGGAATTTCCACCCTCGTAACCTACCGGAAAATTATACCTTTCGAAATAGTTTTGGGCACTTTCCCGGGTACTAAAAATAACTTCTTTACTGGTAACATTGTTGAATGCACTGTTGTAATTTGTTTCCAGAATATACCCGAATCTGCCGGCAGAATCAATCAGAGCTTTTGAAGCGGCTGCAGCTGCAACCCATTTATCAGTCGTATTCTCAGGATTGTGTAATGGACTGGCTGCATACAAAAGTACCCGGGCCTTCAGTGCCATTGCGGTTCCTCTGGTAACACGTCCCGTCTCTTTATTCAGGGTATTCGTAAAATTGACAGGCAGTTTCGCAGCAGCCGAATCACATTCACTGGTAATAAATGTGACCACTTCGCTGAACGGGGTTCTGGTTACCTTGTTAGATTCCTCAGGAGTGAGTACTTTGGTTACCAAAGGTACATCTCCATATCTTTTGATAAGTTCGAAATAAAAGAACGCTCTTAAAAACCTGGCCTCGTATGAATAGTAATTGTACTCGATCATGTTTTGTTTGTAGCTGTCGTTATATTTCAGATCATCGAAGGTTTTTCCCGCAGCTTTTTCCAGAAACATGTTTGCAGCACGAATGCCGGCATAATAATGCGACCACTGATCATCCAGCGGAGATACGGCACTCCATGCGCCGATATTAAAGCGCTGGGACACTGCTCCGTAATGCACATCTTCTGCTTCATCGGTGGCAGAGGAACGGATGGAACCGTCTGAAAAGCTGCTTAAATCGTTGGGCAGATAGGAATAAATATTTGTGAGGAAACCTTGGTTTCTGTTCATTTCCGAGAAGATATCGTTCTCCTTGTAAAAGGAAGATTCATTATAATCCAGATAGCTGCATCCCGAAAGAAATGCCGATATAATCATGAACCCCCATAAAAATTTAGAAAATTTCATATACTTGTTTTTATATGAGTTAATATTAAAAACCAACATTTACGCCAAGATAGAATGCTCTCTGTGTAGGATATGTGGCACCAAGAGCTTCAGGATCCAGAATGTTGATATTATCTTTTGAAAACAGGTTCATTCCCCTGAGATAGAAGCGCACTTTTGTCAGCTTAAACTTTTTAAATACTGATTCAGGGAGTGAATAGTAGATTTCGGCCTGGCGGAGTTTTACAAAAGAACCATCAACGAGCCATATTGAATTTTGTCTGTAATCGTTGGCATCCGTCTGCATTGTGAGCATTGGCAGGGTGGCTGTCTGGGCTGTCTCCGGTGTCCAGTAGTTTTCAGAGAAAGTGGAGATGTTATTGGTTCCCCGTAAAGGCCAGAATACGCCTGTTGTGTTCAGATAAACAGTATTATTTGAAACTCCCTGGATAAGTGCATCAAAGCCAAGGCCTTTGTATTCGGCACCGAGATTCAGTGAGAAATTCATCTCCGGCAGAGAACTGTACCCAATGGGAATCATGTCATTTGCATCGATGATACCATCGGTATTCTGATCCTTATATTTTACACTTCCGGTGGTTACTTCCGAAAATTGCTGAATGGGGCTGCTGGCGATGTCATTAGCATCTGTAAAGAAACCGATTGCCTCAAGACCGAACCACTGACCAACAGCTTTCCCTGTCTGTCTTAGATAATCTTCGGGTTTGTAAGCTTCATTCATTTCAACAATCTTGTTTCGTGCAAACGATACCTGCCCTTCCGCAAAATAACGGAAATTGCTTCCCACAGTTTGATGCCAGTTTGCCTCAACTTCAAAACCTTTGTTCTCTACAATGCCAGCATTTGCATATGCTGCTCCGATTCCTAATACATTTGAAACAATACCATCGTTGGTAACCGGAATACCAGTCTGCCTGTTGTAGAATACATCTGCCGACAAATCCAGTTTTCCGAAGAACGAAGCATCCAGACCTGCGTTCGATTTGTATCCTTTTTCGCTCTTCAGGTTGGGAGCGCCCAGACGACCTTCGTAGTAACCGGTATAGGAAGAACTGGCATCTTTGAAATAGTACGATCCGCCGGTTACATAATTCTGTTCGGATATGTTCTGCGGAATCTGGTCATTACCCGTTATACCCCAGGAAGCTCTCAGCTTTAAATACCTGATTGTAGAAGAGTTATTTAAAAAATTTTCGTTTGAAAGGATCCATGCTCCTGATACAGCGGGATATAAGGCAAACTGATTATTGCCTGAGAGAACATTCGTTCCGCCATACGTCAGGCTTGCATCGATCACATACTTGTTTCTGATGTTGTAGTTGGTCAGAGCACTTACACCCTGATGCATATAGGTATTATACTGTCCAAAATAGATTACCTTGTTCTGGTTGTACAACAATGTAACTCCAAGGTTATTACCTGCAAGCATCCCCTCATAATTTAGTTTTCCCCAAACCCCTGAATTGCGGTACTGGTAGGAAAGGTTGCTGGAATAACTCAGACCCGATTCTGTTCCATAAGTAAAGAGGGTAGTATCCGTAACATTCCCGTTTGCATCGCGCAGTAAAGAAGCCTTTTCATATTTGTAGCTCTTGCTCTTGCCTTCGGTAAAGGTTGCTGTGTTGTCATAGTTTACTGCAACTTCGGCAGTTAAGCCCTTCAACACAAAATCGAGTTTCTGAACCAATCTGACATCGGCCAACAGTCCGCGGATAATGTTGTTGGAATAACCTGTGGAAGAAACCATAGCAACGGGGTTGTTTCTAAGGTCGGACGTTCCTCCCCAGGTCTGGTCAAAGTTCTTAACCGGAAATTCTCCCGAAGGAGTGGCATAGAGGGCCGAAAAGATATTATTGGCGCCAGCATCCGGCTGGTTTGAACTTGTAAAGTGACCTCCCAGGTTAACCTGGAAAAGAGTGCTTTTGGACAGATCGATATCGAGGTTGGTCCGGAAGTTGAATTTATCATAGTTAAGCTGGGTAGAGTACCCGTCGTTTTCGTTGACAGGCTTGAAAAGTCCCTGTTCATTCTGATAGCTGCCCATGGCATAGTAACGAGCAGTTTTACTTCCTCCGGTAAAAGAAACGTTGAAATCATTTTTGTTGCCGAAGTCTCTAAGAACCTGGTCTTTCCAGTTTACATCCGGAAAAAAGAGCGGATTGCTTTGCGACTGATAGTCCTGCAGATCATAGTTTGAGAAACGCTCGGGAAGACGATCGTTAGTCAGGGCCTGATTGACTGCTTTAGCATACTGATATCCGTTCAAAAATTCAGGGAGACGGAAAGCCTGAGTTATTCCTCTCTGGTAGCCAATATGAACCCCCGAGTTTTCGGTTTGCCCGCGTTTTGTTGTGACGAGCAGAACCCCGTTTGCTCCCTGCTGACCATAGATTGCAAGGGATGCGGCATCTTTCAGAATTGTAATATTATCAATCTCATTCATGTTAAGCGTCGACAGTGGCCTCTCAAATCCATCCACCAACACGAGAATTCCGGAATTTAAAAAAGTATTTTTTCCGCGGATGTACATGTCAGGTTCATTGCTCCAGGGCAGACCTCCGTTTTGCATAACCGTAAGTCCTGCAATCCGGCCGTACAATGCATTGGAAGGACTCACCACAGTGTTTCCCGAAAGCTTTTCATTTCCGGCATAACCTGCAGCTGCCGTGTTCTCATCATATGTCCGGGTGATGCCAAAACCCCATTGAACCAGCTGTGCAGTTTTGTCAATTACTATCTGCATCTCATTGCCGTTGACGGTAACTATTTTTTTTCTTCCATCATTCAATGCAATAACAAGGTTCTGGTTTTTTTCAGTTTTTATGTGAAAACTGCCGCTTTCGTCACTTTGGACTACGATCATCGGATATTCGCGGACAAAAACCCTGGCTCCTGAAACCGGGCTACCAGTTGTTCCATCTGTTATAGTGCCTGACACTTCCATCTCCTGTGCATTCACGGAAAAAGAAAATAAGCACAATAAAAGCAGGACGTATATATATCTGAAATTAAAATGTTCTTTCATTTGTACATGATTAAATTGGTTAATAATCTATTCCCAGCCCGGATTTTGAACCAAACCATAGTTTTTGTTTACTTCATCAGGAGGAAATGCACTCAGGAACCATTTGGGGGACCAGTTATCCTTCCAATACCTGGGTGGTAGTTCAAAAGTCTTGTATGTATAGGTATTTCCTGATTTGGTGATATCCATGCCATGTAAGGTTTTTGTGAAGTCGGCTTCCTTTTTATGGCGGATCAGATCGTACCACCGTACTTCTTCGAACCCGAATTCACATGCGCGTTCATTCAGTACAGCCTCCCGGAATTCATCCCTGCTTAATCCTGCTTTCAGGTTTCCAAGTCCAACCCGGTTTCTTACCACATTTACGCATCGGTAAGCTTCGGCAGTTGGCCCGTTGTTCACTTCATTTGCTGCTTCAGCATAGGTAAGATAAACTTCAGACAGTCTGAGGTAGGGCCATTGAATAACTGTATTGGTCATATTGTTTTTGTCGAGTAAGAATTTACGCAGCTGGTAACCTGTGGCACCGGCAGTAGACGTACGGTTTTTTCGCTCAAGTCCGCCAATCCATAGTTCTGCAGTTCTTCCCTGGTAGGTATCACCGTTCACAAGAACAGTTTCATAGAGACGCGGATCACGGTTTATATAAGGATTTGAGGGATTGTAACCTGAAGCTGGGTCAGATACTGGTAGGCCATTGGCCATTCCGAACATATCCACATATTCCTGTGTAGGACAACCTGTTCCGTAACCACCAGCACTCTGATAAAAATAGTAATTTCCATCCCAGTATCCGGGAGATTTGTACCTGACGCGGGTAGAGATCAGGATTTCACCGTTTCCACGGTCATAGTATGCACTTCTGAAATCTTTACGGGGATTTCCTGTTTTCACCAGGGCATATCCGCCTTCCGCTTCAACTTTCTGAATAAGAGTCTGAGCCGCATCGGCAGCTATCTTCCATAAATTTGGATCGTAAGCACCGTACCAGGTCATTTTATCCTGAGATGCTTTTCCTTCCAGGAAGGGCTCGTTGCTGTTGAACAGAGGGCTTGCACCAAAAAGCAGGATTCTTGCTTTTAATCCCATGGCAGAAGCCTGGGTAAAACGGCCATCGTTGTTATTGATATCTGTAACGGTCCATGGCAGGTCGGGTATAGCTTTGTCAATCAAGGCTACAATAGAGTCGAGTGTTGCACGGGCAGTCAGTCTGGGCAGCTCTGTTTTCTCACCTGCACCATATGTTTTATTGACCCATGGCAATCCTCCAAAATTTCTGAACATATCGCAATAATGAACCGCAGCGACCATACGGGCCTCAGCTTTTATCTGCTTTGCTCTAACATCGGTCAGATCCGGGACCCTGTCAATATTTTCAATCAGGATGTTCGCATCTCGGATGCCATCCCAGTTATCTTCCTTTAAAAAACCATACTTGGTATTGTTGGAAGAATTTTCGGTGGCTGCATTATACTGCCCCGAATAATATAGTTGAGCTGCACCGCCCCAGTTCAGATAACTCTGGTTCAAATCGCTCAGGGCTTCAAGAATGTCCATCCCAAGTTTGTTTCCCTTAGCTGACCAGTTTGTGTTCAAACCATAAGGCAATGAAGTATAAACACCGGTTAAGAACCGCTCCGCATAAACTTTAGAAGAGAAAACGGTATCGAGTGTTACATCCACACTGGGCGGCTTGTCAAGGAAATCGTTTCCTACTTCAACCTTATCGCACGAGACGATCGTAAAAAGTAAACCGGCCAATAATAAATTAAATATCTTTATTCTCATAGAATGTATTGTTTTCATTATAAATTAAATTTCAAGCCTGCATTATAAACTTTTATCAGAGGATATACAGAATTACTGCCTGTTCTGGATTCAGGATCGGTAATTTTTAATTTTGAGAATGTTACCAGGTTATAAGCATTTACAAAGGCTCGCATATTTAAAATTCCAACTTTCTTTAGTGCAGGGATATTGAAACTATAGCCAACTTCAATGGTTTTCAACCTGATGTAAGAGGCGTCTCTGACCCAGAAATCCGATGGCTTGGAATTGTTTACCGAGCCGCTAATGGTCATTCTAGGGTAGTTTGCACTGGCTGCTGTTTCAGGAGTCCATCTTCCGTCGGCCATATACTGCAAGAGAGACCTGTCGTGGGTTGTTCCAAAAGCGATTTTATATGTCTCGTCCAGTACACGCGAGGTGTTGGTTGCTCCGGCCCATGCCATATAAAAATCGATGCTTTTGAAGTTGAATCCTGCATTCAAACCCATGGTGTACTCGGGTAGATCCGGATAACCAATAGCCATCTGATCGTAGCTGTCGATCACGCCATCCTTATTAAGGTCTTTGTACATCATGTCGCCTGGCTTTGCAGCATATTTATGATCCGGTACGTTTGCCCCCGGCTGAAGATCGGCTTCGGTCCAGAAACGGTCAAATACATATCCGAAAGGTTGTCCCAGCGGATGTCCTGTTTCATATAGATATGGATAGGGCTGGGGAATTTCGTCCTTGTACAGAATTGTGTTATGTGCATAAGATATATTGGGACTGATCCAGAACCTCAGGTTACTGATATTCTGGTCCCAGCGGGCAGAAATTTCGTACCCTTCATTTTTGACTTCACCAATATTTTCGGCGGGTAATGAAATGGCGAGAATACTTGGAAGCGTTGATCTGGACCAGAGGATATCCTTACGATGCTCATAAAAGTAATCCAGGTTCAAGGCTAACTTACCTTTAAAAAGCTTTATATCGATACCATAGTTCTGCTTCAGAGCGGTTTCCCAGGTAACAAACGGATTTCCGATGCTTCCTTCGGCAGCTGCGATCTGGTTGGTAGGATTATCGGTACCAAAACTGTAACTTCCGCTACTCAGATAGTAAGTTCCAGGCATATACAGGAAGCGTGAATCTCCGAACTGGTCATTACCAACTTCTCCGTAGGAAAAGCGCAATTTCATGTAATCAAGGAAAGAGACATTGTCTTTAACGAAATTTTCATCAGAGATGATCCACCCTAAAGAAAGGGCAGGGAAAAATCCAAAGCGCCTGCCTTCGGCAAAGTTTTCCGAGCCATTGTATCCGAGGTTGACCTCAATCATGTACCGGGTCCTGTAATCGTAAGTCACACGTCCCGCCAGACCTACCAAGCCTCTTGGAATGTCTGTTACTGTTTTAGGATAGAAGGTTTTGCTCTCGTTGTACAATAAAAGTGCTCCAACATTATGTAAACCAAATTTTCCCGCATACGACAAAGCTGTTTCAGCGTACCAGTTACGAGCTCTCGATCTGCTCTCCCAGTAACCCAGAACTCCGTCACTTCCGTTCTTTTTGTATACGATAGCGGAATCGCCAACTGCAGCCGGATCAACATCTGTCAGGTAATAAGGAACATAGTTGGCTACCGACGAATTACGATTTTTAGTATGCGTATAAGAGCTGTTGTTTGCATATTTAACTCTCAAATCAAGACCTTTGAGGATAAAATCCAGTTTTTGTTTAAGCTGAATATCTACGTTTAAAGTGTTATTAACCTGGTTATTGTAACCTAATCCATAAAACGGATCCAGACCATCTTTTTTCTGACCCGGAATATATAATTCATTGCTGTTAATCAAATATTTTCCGTCGACAATGCCGGGGCCTGAAAAGGGAACGGCCCAATAGATGTCGCGGAACAAGAGGTTCATCCCGTCTTTTGTGTTAGGTTCGTTCTGAATACCGGTTCTGCCTCCGATAGTAAGGCCCAGCTGGGTTGTTTTGGTTACATCGATGTCCAGGTTGGTGCGGTAGTTATAGCGATCGTATGCAAAATTGTTGTCGTACTGACTGTTGAAGGTATTAAACAAACCGTTCTGCTTTGTATAACCCAGTGAAATAAAATACTTCACCTTTTTGGTACCACCAGAAACATTGATGTTATTGGTAGTCTGAAGAGCGGCAGGTTTAATCAGTTTATTCATCCAGTTGGTATTTGGATAAATGATCGGAGACGAGTTGGTCCGGAATGCCTCGAGAGCTGTCGGATTGAAACGAAGGTTCTGCGGGGTAACGCCATCATTTGTTTGCGCTTCGTTGTACATTAATGCATAGGTATAACTATCGGTAAAATCCAGAAGACGTGTTGGCTGCTGTGCTCCAACGGATGTGCTGAAAGAAATCTTAGGAGCTCCTTCGGTTCCGCGTTTGGTTGTCACAATAATTACACCATTGGCACCGCGTACCCCGTAAACAGCCGTTGCTGAAGCATCCTTGAGAATGGTAATGTTTTCAATTTCGTTCGGATCCAGCTGTGTAAACGACCGTTCAACCCCATCGACCAGCATCAGGGGAGATGATCCGTTTAATGTACTTACACCGCGAACGGCGATCATCGGATCGTCGGCCCCGGGTTGTCCCGAATATTGCACAGTGGACAGACCCGTTACACGACCTGCGAGAGAATTGGCTACACTGATGGTGGGTAATTTTTCAAGCTCCTCAGAACCTATTGAAGAAATAGACCCGGTAACCGTCACCTTTTTTTGCATACCGTAAGCGACTACCTCAACCTCTTCCAGGTTTACCCTGGATTCTTTCAATACAACATTGATTTCCTGCTGATCTGCCACCTGAACCGTTTCTTTTTGCATTCCTACAAAAGAGAATTCAAGGATTTCACCACTCTTTACGGTTATTTGGTAATCGCCTTCAAAATTGGTGGCAACACCTCTCGTTGTACCTGCCACCACCACGGTAGATCCGGGAAGCGGAGCTCCGGATTCATCAGTTACTTTCCCATGCACCGAAAAGGATTGTGCCTGGGCTAAAATAGTCTGAAGTAAAAACAAATAAAAAAATAACTGTTTCTTCATGTTGTTAGTTTAAGAAATTAATAGTTCATTAAATCGAGTTCCAGAATCACTGTTTTCACCTTTCATAGTAAAATGTAATTTAATAGTTATGGAAAGAGCCTCCTCCGTGAGACGACTTTTTCATTATTCAAATTAAAAGGAAAGCAATTGTTTTAGTGGTGAAAATATCTTCAAAGAAGGGGGTGGATTTTGTCAAGTTTGTTGGTTAACATTCTGATTTAATGATTTAAACATTTATTTAGCATATCATCCCGGTATTCTGACGGACTTTTTCCAAACTGCTTTTGAAAACTTTTCCTGAAGTATTTTACATCATTAAATCCTACCTCATAAGCAATTTCAGAAATCGATTTTTCTTTATCGGCAAGGAACTGTGCGGAACGCTTTATTCTTATTTCTCTGATCAATTCGTTTACAGTTTGATGCGTGACTGTATGTAGTCGACGGTATAACGACGATTGACTCATATTCACCTGCGAAGCCAGAAATCCAGGATTAAAATCAGGATTGCTGATGTTTTTTTCAATGATATCAACGACTTTCTTCAACAATTTTTCTTCGGAATTGCTTATTTCGACCTGTGAAGGTTCAAGTACCAACTTCTGGGAATACTTGTTCTGAAGTCTGACATGTGTACTTATTAAATTATCGACTTTATGTTTTAAAATCAGATAATTAAAGGGCTTGGTAATATAATCGTCAGCCCCGTATTTAGTGCCCAGTAGTATGTATTTTTCAGCATTCCTGGCAGTTAACAACAAAAAAGGCACATGTTTCAACTGATCATTGTTTTTTACCCGTTTGCATAGTTCCAGTCCGTCGAGTTTGGGCATGGTGATGTCGCTGATTACCAGATCGGGATTTTCGGAAATGATGAGATGATATCCATCTATTCCGTTATCGGCTGTGAGGATGATGTAGGTTTCTCCAAACATTTCCTCCAGGTAATCTCTAAGTTCCTTGTTATCGTCGATGATCAGAATTTTATGCGATAAATTTTTATCAGGCGAGGTGGTGCGGACTACAGGAGCTATATTTTCAATCTCCCGGTCCGGTGATGAAGCATGCAAACTTTGCTCTATCTGGTCCGGGGTAAAATGTTCTGATCCTTTCAGAAACTTCAACCTGAAGGTTGTAGCATTTGGAACACACTGTACCTCAACACTCCCCTTGTGAAGCTCAACATATTTTTTCACAAGAAACAACCCGATGCCGGTGCCTCCGGCATCATTCATTTTCGACTGATAAAACCTGTTGAATATCTTATCCAGTTCATCGGATGGAATGCCTTGTCCATTGTCTATCACGTCTATAACCAGATGGACACCATCTTCATAAACATGCACCCTGATAGTTCCATCTTCAGGACAAAATTTAAATGCATTTGATAACAAGTTATTCAGGATAACTTCCATCATGTTTCCGTCGTACCAGAGTTCTTTTTCCTGATTACTGAATTCTGTGACAAACTTTTTTGACTGACTATTGGCCAGGTCCAGGTAAGGAAAACAGATGCTTTCAATAGTTTCGTTGATGACCCGTTTAGATACTTTGATTTCCATCTGGTTGCTTTCCACTTTCCTGAAATCAAGCAGCTGGTTAATCAATGACATTAATTTCCGGGCATTGAGCGAAATCAGGTTTAATTTGTGGAATATTTTCTGGTTATCGGTTCCCGAGAATTTGACCATAAGCTCCTGAAGAGGAGCAAATATCAGGGTAAGCGGGGTCCGGATCTCATGAGAGATGCTTGTAAAGAAATCGATTTTCAATTTATTCAGTTCTTCTTCTTGCTCAGCACGCATCTTTTCAATCTCGATTTTTTGTTCAAGCTGCAGCCGTTTAAATGTCGCGGACCAGATCAGAAAAGCAAAGCCTGCAATCAGAAGCACATAAACCACATATGCATACCATGTTTTCCAGGGTGGGGGCAGTACGGTGAAATTAAGGGAGATCCCATCGTTGTTCCAGACATTGTTGTTGTTTGAACCTTTGACTTTCAGTACATACGAACCTGATTTTAAATTGTTGAAGGATACGAAATTACGGTTTCCCAGCGAAACCCACTGTGTATTGTAGCCTTCAAGTTTATAGGCATACCGGTTCTTGTCAGAAGAAATATAATTCAGCGCAGCAAACCCAAAAGTCACCTCCCTGTCGCGGTAAGAAAATTGTAAATCTTTGACCTGGTCCAGTGAAACAGGCAAAACAACCCGGTTGTTAATGGTCCCCCCGATTCTTACATCATGGTTAAAAATTGAGAGGGACGTGAACCTGATTTCAGGGATTCGCTTGCTTTCATTTATGCGCAGGGGATTAAATGAAGTCACGCCGTTGATCCCGCCAAAGTAAAAGGTATCTCCGCTACGGTAGGCTGCAGCTTCAGAGAATGTTCGGCCAGGCAATCCATCGGTGATACCGTAGTTGATAAATTTTTCCTGAAAATTGTCAAATTTTGAAATTCCGCCGTAGGTACTCACCCACAAATTATTTAAACTGTCAACCAGTATCGCATGAACATAATTGTCGGCAAGTCCGTCTTTTACTCTATAGTTTTTTACTTTATACCGGCGATTCCCAATGCAGGTGAGTTCGTTCAAACCATTAGGAGTAGCTATCCAGATATTTTTCTTAAGGTCCTGTTTAACATAAAGAATGATATTGCTTGCCAGTGTGCTTTTGCTGACCAGCAACTTCTCCAAAGGGATAAATGAGGAATCAGGGCGCGAATAAAGGTATAAACCATGATAAGTCCCAACCCAGATATTGTTATCCGAATCCTTGAATATACTGCTGATCCTGTCATTCTTCAAGGCACCTTTTTTTTCAGGAGATGGTAAAAAATGGTGCTTCCTCCGGTACGAGTTTCCAGTTTTCTCAAATATATACAAACCGTTTTCCTGTGTTCCCATCCAGAGGGAATTGTCATCTTCCAGAAAGCCCAGAACTTTTCTTAACGGATCGAAATCCCTGGTGCCGAATTTTTCCCCGGCTGCCAATAACTTATAATGTCCATTTCGGTAGGAAACAATGCTGGCACCATAGTCCTGCCCGACCCAGAAAGTCCCGTCAGATCCCTGGAAGAGTGATAAAATGAGTTTGTTTTTTGTGATGTCATCCTGCAAAGCGCGAATGGACTGACCATCCTTTTTATAGTAAAGACCTCCGCCCCTGGTGCCTATCCAGAGTGTATTTTGAGCATCCTTTCCAATGCATAATACATGCGTGTTTAACAGGCCATCCGAATACGTGAATGAAGAAAAAGGCTGTTTCCGGACAAGCTGGCAGACACCTCCGCCATCCGTTCCGATCCACAATATTCCCTGTTTATCGAAATACAAGTCCAGAATAACTCCATAATCAATGTTCTGATCAATTTGAGAAGCAGGTTTGATCTTTATTTTTTCAAATGTAGAATTTGCCTGGTTAAACTTGTATAAGCCGGCTCCCCATGTTCCCATCCAAATCTGACGCGACGAATCCATGATGACAGAATACGATGATGAACTGCCCGACTGTCCTATTTCTGGTATAAATTGCCGGGCTGTACCTTTGATATAATCAAAACGAACAAGTCCAAGCCCCCAACCCACTATCCATATCACAGGTTCCAAGGGGTCTTCCACCATACTGACAATATGATTCTTTTTAATTTCCCACGGAACGGGAAAAAAATTCCTGTCTTTGGTTGAATAAACATAAAGGCCGTTGGAGGTTCCGGCCCAGATTCTTTTATCCCTGGTCTGAATGACAGATCCTACCTGCTGATTTCCTAACATGTGCTGGAATCCTGTTTGATTATTCTCATAGGTAAATAATCCGTCGGACCAGGTACCTATCCATAAATGGTTACTTTCATCCTCAAAAAAAGAAATTACCCTTTGTCCCCAGCACTTGTCACTGTATGTTCTATCAGTATTATAGTAATTTTTAAATACTCCGTGAACAGGATCATATGAACTTAATCCTCCTGATTTGGACCCTATCCATATTACTTTGTCACGGGTCTGAAAAATTCTTTCAACAGATGGATTGCTGAGTAGATTCTTCTCCCCAGGATCTGAATTAAACTGAATAAAATTTTTGCCGTCATAGCGATTCAGGCCTCCTCTTGTTCCAAACCACATAAAACCCGTATGATCCTGCAGAATTGAAGTAACTTCATTTTGAGAAAGGCCATGGTCTGCCGTAAGATAATTAATAACGTAATTATCTCCGGAGGCAAAACACGAATGAATATTGACAATAAGAATTATTACTCCAACGAAAAATAATTTGCCTGCAAATCTCAAAAGCATGTTTTTTGGTTTCTTTGTGCTCAGGTTCGTAGTTTTAATCAGTCATAAGACAAATTAAATTGAAATCCTGATTAAAAACGAATAAAAGAAGGTTAAATTGTCAGAGTTTTCCAACTTTGAAACCAGAGCTGAAAAACTGACCGAACCTGGAAACATGAATTGTTAAAAGAGCAAAGAAGAGCTAGTAAAGCGCTTCAGAGCTATGGTAGGATCTGATTGTAGCTCTTCAAAGTCCCTTTCCATATAGAATAGGGATTACCTTCAGTAAGTTCGGCTGAGTCTAAGTTTAAGGTGGAGTATTATAAATTCATAAAATAATCCAAGCTATATTTCTATTTTTGCGATGTAATTTTATAAATACGATTATGTTTAACACAAACGAATATTTCGACGGTAAAGTAAAATCAATTGCCCTTGAATCAGCCGAAGGTACTGCTACCATTGGTGTTATGGCTGCCGGTGAGTATGAATTCGGCACATCGACAGTTGAAATTATGACTGTGATTTCAGGAAAGCTGAGTGTTATGCTCCCTTGTGATTCTTCCTGGAAAGAGTATAAAAAGTTCGAATCGTTTGTTGTTCCCAAAGATATTAAGTTCAAGGTTAAAGCTGCCGGGGATACTCCTTACCTTTGTTTGTATAAGTAGTCCTCAGTCGACAGACTACTGTCCGCAGTTAAGCCATTCATTTATTTCAAGTTTTTATCCCCAATGGAAAAGTTTATCGAACTCATCAGTGCCAGCCTGAATTTAAAACCAGTGCAGGTAAAAAATACAATTCAGTTACTCGATCAGGATGCAACTGTACCTTTCATAAGCCGTTACCGCAAGGAGGCTACCGGCATGCTCGACGAGGTGCAGGTGCTTGCCATCAAGGAGCAATACGAAAAACTCCAGGAAGTTGTAAAAAGGCGTGAGTCTATCATTAGTTCCATTGAGGAGCAGGGTAAGATGACTGATGAGCTGAAGTCGAAACTTGAAAGTACCTGGGTGCTTACTGAACTCGAGGACCTTTACCTTCCCTACAAGCAAAAGCGCAAAACTAGGGCTGGCATTGCCCGCGAGAAAGGATTGGAACCTCTGGCCGAGATTCTTTTCAAACAACAGACAAAAGATATTCAGCTGCTTGCAGAAAAATACCTGAACGACAAGGTTGAAAATACCGACGATGCCCTTCAGGGTGCCAGCGATATTATTGCCGAATGGGTAAACGAAGATCTGAAAGCACGCGATAACATCCGTAAGCTTTTCTCGCGCGATGCAACTATCAGCTCTAAAATGGTTAAAGGGAAAGAAGAAGAAGGCATCAAATACAAAGATTATTTTGAGTTTTCGGAACCGCTGAAACGTTGTCCATCGCACCGGTTGCTTGCCATCAGAAGAGGAGAGGAGGAAGGCTTTCTGAAAGTTACCATTGAGCCCGACCAGGACAAGGCGCTCGAAATTCTCGAAAAGCAGTTTATAAAAGCGAATAATGCTTCCGCTGAACTGGTTTACGACGCTATAACCGATTCGTACAAACGTTTACTCGGCCCCAGTATCGAAACTGAATTTAAAGGTACTTCAAAGGAGAAAGCTGACGAGGAAGCCATTAAGGTCTTTGCCGAAAATCTGCGTCAGCTCCTTCTGTCTTCGCCTTTGGGGAAAAAGAATGTAATGGCTTTAGATCCGGGTTTCCGTACCGGTTGTAAAGTGGTTTGCCTCGATTCGCAGGGTACCCTTCTGCATAACGAAACCATTTATCCGCATCCGCCGCAAAGTGAGACGGTGCAGGCTTCGAAAAAAATTACAAATCTTGTAAGTATCTATAAAATAGATGCCATTGCTATAGGTAATGGCACTGCCAGCCGCGAAACCGAGCATTTTATAAACCGCGTCCGTTTTGAGCGCGATGTACAGGTTTACATGGTGAGCGAGGCCGGAGCTTCTATATATTCGGCATCGCCGGTAGCACGCGAGGAGTTTCCTCAGTTTGACGTTACTGTTCGTGGCGCTATTTCCATAGGCCGCCGTTTGATGGACCCGCTGGCTGAGCTTGTGAAAATTGATCCAAAATCCATTGGTGTTGGCCAGTATCAGCACGATGTGGACCAGGGTAAACTTAAGAAAAGCCTCGATCAGGTTGTCGAAAGTTGCGTTAACCTGGTTGGTGTGAATATCAATACTGCCAGCAAACACCTGCTCACTTATGTTTCGGGATTGGGTCCTACGCTTGCGCAGAATATCGTCGACTTCCGGGCTAAAAACGGTCCTTTCCAGGCACGAAAAGATTTGATGAAAGTGCCACGTTTGGGCGATAAGGCTTTTGAACAGTGTGCCGGCTTTTTGAGAATTCCTGATGCTAAAAATCCGCTTGATAACAGTGCGGTTCACCCCGAGAGTTATCAGCTGGTGGAGAGAATAGCCGAAGACATGCAGGCAACGGTTAACGATATGCTTCAAAAAGAAGAGCTTCGCAAAAAGGTGGACCTGAAGAAATATGTGAGCGATAATGTCGGGCTGCCGACGCTGAACGATATTATGCAGGAACTTGCCAAACCGGGAAGAGACCCGCGGGCACTCATCAAGGTCTTTGAGTTCTCGGATCAGGTGCATTCCATTGCCGACGTAAAACCGGGTATGGTGCTGCCGGGAATTGTTACCAACATCACCAACTTCGGAGCATTTGTGGATATTGGCGTGAAGCAGGATGGTTTGGTTCATATTTCGCATCTGGCGGATAAATTTATAAGCAATCCTGCCGATGTTGTGAAGCTGCACCAGCATGTTACCGTAAAGGTTTTGGAGGTGGATGCTGCACGCAAGAGGATTCAGCTCTCGATGAAAGAAAGTGAAATGAAGTAATAAATCTTACATTTCGGATGTAATTTATTGAGGTGAAAGATATTTATTCAGCTTTTCGCGGAGAGTGTCTATATTAATGGGCTTGGAAACATAATCCTGAAAGCCTTTGTTTTTAATATTAACGATGTCTTCGCTCATGGCATGTGCCGTTTGCGCAATTACAACCATGCCGGAAACCAGAGTTTTTATTTTTTCCAGAGCTTCGTAACCATCCATCACGGGCATTTTTATATCCATCAGGATGAGATCAATTTCATTTTCCTTTAAGCCAGAGAAATAATTTACCAGTTCGCTTCCATCGCGGAACCATATAACTTCGGCGCCATACTTGGTTATAATCCTTTCCAGAAGCAGGTAATTATTTTCTTCGTCCTCGGCAATAGCTATTTTTTTCCCTTTCCAGTTATAGTCGGCTTTGGTTTTCTGAATATTTTTCTCTTCATACGAACTGTTCAGAATTGTATAATCAGGATGCGTAAAACAGAAACATGAGCCTTTGCCCAGTTCACCTTCAACCCAAATTTTACCACCTAACAGTTCTGTAAGTCTTCTGCAGATTGCCAGTCCCAAGCCACTTCCCGAATAAAACCTGTCGTGATCATTCTCCAGTTTACGGAACCGTTCAAAAACAGCACCATGATATTTAGGATCAATTCCTATACCGGTATCTTTGACAAAGAATTTGATTTCGAAGTTGTTTATCAGCTCATAGCCTATCTCGATTGTGCCTTCTTCAGTAAATTTGAAGGCATTGGTAAGCAAATTGTTAAGTATTTGCCGGAATCGGGTCTTGTCCGTAAGTATTGTAATTTGTTGTTTGTTAATATTCCCCGATAATTTCAACTTTAGTTTATCAGTAGTCTTATGCCTGAAATAATCGTAAAGCTCCTGCAAAACCATGTTAACCAATACTGGTTCATGCTGAATTTTTATCTGACCTGCTTCAATTTTTGAAAAGTCGAGAATATCATCAATAAGAACCAGCAGCGATTCGCTGTTCGATTGAATGATTTCGTTGTAGTTTTTTTTCGATTTGTCCGAGACTTTAGATTCTGTGAGGAGAGAAGAAAAACCAAGAATGGCATTGAGCGGAGTGCGTATTTCGTGTGAAAGATTTGCCAGAAATGAGGATTTCAACTTTTCCGATTCTTCGGCTTTCGATTTGGCTTCTTCAAGAGAAGCATTCAGATTCATTAATTGAGCATTTGCTTCCTCCAGTTCGCAGTTAAGATCGCTAAGCTGTAAGTACGAATTTTCCAGCAGCTGATTGCGTTCGTTTATAACATTTAACTGCTCCTTCACTTTCTTCTCGGCAATGAGCCTTTTGCGGTTTAATATTATGAGGACGACAATAATTACAGTGAGTACCAGTATTGCAAGCAACAGTAAAATAATATACCTGCCATATTCAACAATGGGCCTGTTAACTATCCTTGTGTTGGCGGGCAGGTTGCTCTCCCTGATTCCAAACTTTTTTAACAGCCTGTAATCGAAAACATACTCTTCTTTAACTTTGTTGATGTGTTTTATGTTTGTCCTTGCGCTGTCTCTGAGTAACTTTAAAGCAAGCAGACCTGCTTCATAGCCCTGGGTGAAACCTCTGTTAGCATTTCCTCCAACAAATTTCAGACTTATAGCATTTTCGGTGTTGGAGAAAACGGGTTTGGGAGATACTTCCGCAATTTTTGGGAAGAGATCGGTAAAATCTATCAAATTCCCATATTTATCAAGGTTTACTCCAGCAACATACACAATATCTCCTTTTTCTCCGGAAGCTACAATCTTTGTTATTTCGTCAACATCTATTTCGGAGAGCACATTAATTTTAAGAGACGGATGCAATTTTCGGATCTGCTCAACCCTCTTGTTCATTATTGATCCTGATGTTGTATTGTCGGAAATAAAAAGAAGACTTTTAGCCTGAGGAAGAATATGCTCCAACTCACCAATAATTACATTCGGATCATCGCTTTCAATTATTCCATATTTGTTTGTTCCTTCAAATTTGTAATCCTCAGGATTGGCAATGCCACAAAAAACAACTGGGATTTTAGGGAAAAGCTTGTTTTCGTATTGCAGAACAAAATCAAAAGCATCGTTATCGCTGGTTATAACAAGGTCGGGTTTTATTCCTGTGTATTTATTTTCAAGGAAATTATAAAAGATTTCGAATTTTTGCTGTCCAAGCCTTTTTGCATCAAGACATTCTATATAAAGATTGATATTATGATTATGTAAAGCTGTCCGTACACCCTTTGAAATGCTATCGGACCAGGGATATCCAGTATGATAGGAGTTTAAATAAAGAACATTAACAGATGTTGTTTGTGAGATACTGACTCTCAAACAAAAAATGAAGAGTAAAAAAATTAGAGATCTTTTCATTACGATATTAAGCTTAGCCTTGTTTTAACAGGTTCTTCATTTTTCGCACTAAAAGTACAAATTTATCTCATTGAATATCCTTTTAAACGGTAAGCTAAATTTAAAAGTTGCACCCTTTCCAAACAGGGATTCAACCCATATCTTTCCACCTAACATTTCAACGAATTCTTTTGAAATTGCCAGTCCTAAACCATTACCTCCGTATTTTTTACTTATGGATAAGTCGGCCTGCCTGAAGCGTTCAAAAATTACTGACTGGTGTTCTTTCCTGATTCCGATACCATTGTCCTTAACAAAGAATTCAAGCTCAGCACCTGTTACTGTATAACCAAATTCAACAATTCCGTTTGGAGTGAACTTAATAGCATTATTTATAAGATTGTTAAGTATTTGATTAAGTTTTGTACGATCGGTAATGATCTCTGAATTCCCGGGAGCAGAACTTTCAGTTTTAACAAGCTTTGTATTTGAATTAATCGCTTTTTGTTTAAAAACCATGAGTAAATCTTCGAGCAAATTATCCACATTCACCCGGTCGTTTGCAAGAACTTCCTGTTTTTTGTCGAGCGATGATATTGTAAGTATGTTGTTTACTATAGCAAGCAACTGCCGGGTACTGTTTATAATTATATCGACAAAACGGTGACGTTTATCTATGGGCAGATCAGGATCCTCAATTAACTCCGAAAACCCGATAATCGAATTCATCGGGGTTCTGATTTCGTGAGAAATGTTCTGGATAAAAGATGTTTTGAGCTTATCGCTTTCTTCGGCCATGGTTTTAGCTACCACAAGTTCCGCATTTTGTTTTTTGTATTCCTCGTTTAACAGAGCAAACTCTTTATTTTGTTTTTGAAGAACAGTTTCGTTGAGAAGCAGCTTTTGCTGTATCTCGTTGCGGATACGCATTTCTCTTAATAGTTTGAAGTATGCCCACAAACTAAGCGATATTGAAATAAAATAGATGATCAGGTGCGATAATGTGAAACTTCTTATTTCCGATTTCATTACAGTTCTGTATCTGGTCATAGGAACCTAAACGCTTATACCGCCTCTTATATCGCCTACTTTATAACCTTGCTGGGCATGGCACTTTAAACATGCGGTTTCGGTGACCATGGCTTTCATGTATCTGAGGTATTCGACACTGTCACTCAATTCAACGGTGAATGCTTCTTTATTTTCGCCTTCGAACGATCTCAAAGCCAATGTTTCCCATGGGTCGGGTTTATTTAAGGGTCGGATTGGATTTATACTTGTAATGTGTCCTTTAACTCCGTACTGGGCTTCGGCAATTTCATGCACCTGACGGGTCATGTAGGCCGGGTTAACAAGTGTGTAAGTTATGCCATTGCTGCCTT
Organism: Bacteroidota bacterium; assembly: GCA_021779665.1. GTDB lineage: Bacteria > Bacteroidota > Bacteroidia > Bacteroidales > JAAUTT01 > JAAUTT01. The sequence goes on from JAJYAG010000036.1 coordinate 36,583, forward strand.
TTATATCTCTGTCTTTAACATAAATCAAATTGGGGTTGGGAGGTGTGGTTTCGGAAACAGGGACATAAACTCCTCCATGCATCGAAGCCCACCGGCGATAAAGCAAATCCTTATTATAACTTGCAGTTGCTTCAATTTTAGCATATTCAACAGCTTCGGTTTGTGCCCTTTTATAATTCCAATACCACGAAGTGATTACCACTAGAGTCAAACCGATTAAAAACAGAGAATAAACTAATTTTAAATAGCGAATCTCATTAGTCATTTAGGGATTGGTTTTAACATTTCTGAAATTACTAAAAATATTATGAATTCTGATAATCCAGTTCTTAAATTTTACCTCTTAAGTGTGTAATATTAATCACATTATTAGGTGAAGTATTTTCAGCTTATCTGACCCGAGGGGAAAAGTTTGAATTAAACAATTGTTGAGTGTTTATTGTTATAAAATAAACGCTTGGTATTATTTTGTTAAAATGTTCGGATACAAACACCTAAATCTTTTTAAAAACCTTTATTATGAAGTATTTTACTATGCTCTCGGTCAGCCTGATAATTATTTCAGGAATAGCCCTTGTTCTGCTTAGTTCGAACACATATGAGCCTGCGATCGTTAATAATTATTCCGGCGTTCAGCAAACAGCAGCCCAGAATTATCAGAATTACTGTGCCGGATGCCACGGTCAGAATCTCGAGAAGTTTGCAGCCAAGGCCTGGATGGACGAGAAGGGCAATGCCTCGGCTGTAAAAAGCATCAAATATGGTATTGATGATATTGGGATGCCGTCTTTTCAAAAGACTTTTACCGATGCCGAAATAGAAGCACTGGCTGCCTATGTAAAAAAGGGAATTCCTGAGAATAAAAAGGATTTAAAACCTGCCGTTACAGCTGGCGGAGTTATCACCTCCGAGGATCAACGTTTTGTTGTCGATACTGTGGTTTCGGGATTAAAGGTTCCGTGGGGGCTTGCTTTTCTACCAAACGGCGATATGTTAATTTCGGAACGTGAAGGTAAATTACTTCTTTTCTCAAAAGGAAAACTTTCGCAACCTATCGAAGGCCTGCCTCCAATTATGGCTTTTGGTCAGGGTGGGTTACTTGATTTATGTCTGCATCCCGATTATGCTAAAAACGGATGGATTTATTTCTCTTACTCAGCCTTAAATACCGAGAGCAAAAAACGCATGGGCAATACAGCTGTTATGCGTGCAAAGCTTCAGGGGAATAAGCTCGTAAACCAGCAGGTAATTTTCAGAGGAACTCCCGACACCGACCGTGGACACCATTTCGGTTGTAAACTTGTATTCGATAAAAACAAAAAGTTATTTTTTGGAGTGGGTGAGAGAGGGCAACATTTCGATTTTCCACAAAAACTCGATAATACGAATGGCAAAATTCACCGCATTAACGACGATGGCTCCATTCCAAAGGATAATCCGTTTGTAAATACTCCGGGAGCAATACCGTCTATATGGAGCTACGGGCATCGTAATCCGCAGGGCAATGTTTTTCATCCGGTAACAGGTGAATTATGGGAAACCGAGCATGGCCCCAAAGGTGGCGACGAGCTGAACCTTATTAAGCCAGGCTTAAATTACGGCTGGCCTGTTATTTCATACGGCATAAATTACGACGGAACCATTCTGACAGAGCTTAAGGAAAAGGAAGGTATGGAACAGCCTGTTCATTACTGGATCCCCTCGATTGGTCCTTGCGGAATGACATTTGTGACTGGCAAACGTTATAAAAATTGGGAAAATAACATTCTCATAGGTTCCTTAAGCTTTAAATACCTGGAAAGGGTAGTTCTAAAAGATCATTCGGTGGTGAAACGCGAAAAACTGCTTGAGGACATTGGCCGTGTGCGCAATGTAGTGATGGGGCCTGATGGTTTTGTGTATGTTTCGATAGAAAACCCGGGGAAGATCCTGAGACTGATGCCGGTGAATTAAACTGTTAATTTGAATTATTGAGATGAAGGCTTCAGGATTTGAGTTTCCTGAAGCCTTTCTTTATTACTTAGGTTCCATTTTGATAATTTGCCATTTTTCAGCGCCTTTGGTCTGCACTTTGGCAATTGTATAAACCATCCCTTTGAAGAAAATAAACCTGTCGGGATTAAAGGAAAGATCGATATTTTCGCTTTTAAAGCTTGAGGCGCCAAGGTATTTGCCCTTCATATCGTAAGAAAATGCTTTGAAATGGTTGGTGGCAGGTTGGTCTACCTTGGTATATTCAAAAAAGAGCAGGTTTCCTTCCGAGTCAATAATCATAGTAGAGAAATAGGGCAAGTGATCAGGGTACATAGCCGGATCTTTGAGTTTTTCCATTTGCGATCTGGCCTGATTGATGATCCTGTCTTTTTCTTCTTTTGATAATTCTTTCCCTTTTGGGGTTCTATTAAGGTTTTCGGATATGGTTTCCACTAGCTTAAGTCCGTTTTCGTACGATTTATTGATATCGTCCTGTGTAATTTTTAAGGGCTCTATGTTGAGCTTAAAACTGTTTATTTTTGTTCCATCAGGAGTGTATTCCTCAACAGTTCCGGTTTTACGTAAGGCTAATATTAAATTATCTTTGGAATTGACTCCGATACCTGGAGCGGTTTCCGAATATGGCGCAATAAATCCAAACATTCCGCCTTCGGGATAATTAATCTTTATCGATTTTTCTGCAGTATAACTGGGTTCACTTAATATTATTTTCTCGGTTCCGGTGTTGAAATCCTTAATTGCCACAATGTACCTGGAATTGTTTCCGACAACAAATCCTAAAACAGCAATTTTGTTATCCTTTAAAGGCACAGTGTTCAAAGGCATATAATCGAGCTTCAGCATTTTAATAAATCTGCCATCAAAGTCGAAGAATTTCATACGGCCCTGTACATCATTGGTATAGATGTATTGATTGTTAAATATTCCTTCGATGGTAGGAGTATAGGGAAATTCGTTCAGTTTACTGCCTTTTTTTCCTATTCGTTTTACAAAATTACCATTGCTGTCGAATTTCCAGATTTCGTGCCTGTTGCTCTGGCTTACGAAAATTGATCCATCGGGGGCTACAATCAGATTTTTTCTTTTACCGGGTTCCTGAGTAGCCTTGTTAAACAGGGTATCCCAATTGGTGTTTTTGCCAAAACCAACGTTGGGAATAAGGTTAATTACGTCTTTTTTATAGAGTTCGCTTAATTTCTGCCCATAAATGGTGTATCCTAAAAAGCATTGCAGTAAAATAAGAACAAAAAACTTTTTCATAATTATAAAGTTTAAGTTTAGAAAACAGGAAGGGAGCTAATCTTCAAAAGTGGAGTAGATTATTTCGCCTTCTTTATTTGTAATAGTAACTATGGGGGCTCTTCTATTCCAGACTTTGTTAGCGTCCGAATGATATAATAGCTGTTCTATCTCCATATTTGCTCTTATTTCAGCCTGTCTCTTTTCAGCACGGTTCTGGTATTGCCAGGTTAAACCGAAAATGATAAGAACAGAGGCTGCAACTGAAAAGTACCTGAGTAATCTGTATGACCTGACTTTGATGCTGCGAAACTCAGGAATGGCTATTTCCGGGCCGCTTATTTCAATTTTTGAAAGAAGCTCCATAAGCACGTTAAGTTCTTTGAGCGAAGTATGATAGAGTTCGCGGCAGCTGTGGCACCAGGAAATATGATCGTTGAATTCAGCAGCTTCTTCGGCCGATACTTCTCTGTCGATATATTTTTGAATTTCTTCTTTATTTAAACAGTTCATGGTGCGTGCGTTTTAAGTTGTTTTTCAATTTCTCGACAGCTCTGGCCAGGGTTGTTCCAACCGACTCCTTTTTAATTTCGAGAATTTCGGCTATTTCGCTGTACGATAATCCTCTGCGATACAGGAGTATTAACTTGCTGTCCCTTTCGGGAAGCTGAAGCAATGCTTCTTTTATAATATTTTCCTCTTCAACCCGCGTCAAGGCATGGTGAATGTCCTCTTCCACTGCATCAGGCTGAATTTGTTTCAGTATCTCCTCTCTTCTTTTCTCGTCGCGGTGAATGCTGTTGTAATTGTTAAGAATAACCTTGTATAGCCATGCCCGGGAGTTTGTTATAACATCGTCTGCATAAGCATGATATTTCAGAAACGCTTCGTGAACAAGGTCCTCACTTTTATGGCGGCAGTGCGTGAGTTGAAAAGCAAATATGAAAAGCTCTTTGTAATACCTGTTATATGCAGAACCAAAATCCATCAGCAGGTTTTTTGAATAAGACTCCCGAGTTAGTGAAAAATGACAGAAAAATTGAACTTTTTGCCTGAAAAAATATTTTTCCGGCAAAAAGGACTCTGAAGCAGACTTCGGGATAAAACGGTTTTTTAATTACTCCTTAAACTACTGAAATATGAGCCATTATTTTCCCCTTTTTAGGGGATAGATAGGTTTAGCAGCCTCATTAATTTTGGTTTCAGATTCTTAATAAAACCTGACATGAATTCTCTAAGTCATTTCCGAATAACATAATGGCTCTGATCCTTGCTTTCTTGCCTTATAAACAGCTGCTTATACTACTGAAAAGTTATTGTCATGAAGAAATTTACCATCATTTTTCTGTTGTCTTTAATTAAAGTGATTGTCTTCGCACAGTCTCCCTCAGCCTTCAACTACCAGGCCGTACTCCGCGATGCGTCAGGAAATATCCGCACCAATGCCAATGTAGCTTTAAGGGTGGATATTATCCAAACTTCGGCCACCGGAACATCTGTCTATACCGAAACTTTTGCAGCAACCACCAATACTTTTGGTTTGATTAATCTCCAGGTTGGAAAAGGAACCGTAGTTTCGGGAACTTTTAGTACCATCGACTGGGGGGCCGGTCCTTACTTCATCAAAATAACTGTAGATGGTACCGAAATGAGCACCAGTCAGATGATGAGCGTTCCGTATGCTCTATATGCAGCCAAAGCAGGAAATGGCTTTAGTGGAGCCTATAACGATCTCTCGGGAAAACCTATCTTTTTCAGCGGGAGTTACAGTGATCTGGCGGGAAAACCAAACCTGGCAATAGTGGCCACTACGGGCAGTTATAACGATCTGTCGAATAAACCGGTTTTTACGGAGTCAGATCCGGTTTATAATCTTTCAGTGGCAAAATCAATTAAAGCTTCGGATACCACCCGGTGGAGCAATAAAAGTAATTTCGGTGGCGATTATAATAGTTTAGCCAACAGACCTACAATTTTGGATAACAATTATAATTCATCAACCGGAAAGGATGCCCTTAAAGCAAATTCCTCAGGTTTTGGTAATACTGCTATGGGTTTTTGGGCTCTTTATGCAAATACAACCGGTTATTATAATTCTGCTTTTGGCGATAGTGCAATGATTTCAAATACTACTGGTTTTGACAATACTGCTATCGGGAGATATTCACTTCGCGCTAATACAACAGGCGATCGCAATACAGCTGTTGGCGCAAGAGCTCTTATCTCCAATATAGATGGTTACGACAATACGGCTACAGGAGTTGAGGCACTATTGTCAAATACGGCAGGTTTTCAAAACACTGCAACAGGATATAGTACCTTGTCATATAATACCAGTGGAGCAATGAATACCGCGAGTGGCTGTTATGCCCTTATGCGTAACACGTCAGGCAACTCCAATACAGCAGTTGGCGCTGCATCCTTATTATATAATGCTACCGGAAGTTCTAATACCTCTGTGGGTCATTCAGCCCTATATTTTAATTCTTCAGGAAATAATAATACATCCGTTGGTTCATCTTCATTGTTTTTTAATACCACTGGCTTTTCCAATACAGCAACAGGAACACGCTCACTTTATAAGAATACAACAGGTTACAGAAATACTGCTGTTGGCGACAGCGCTTTATTTTTGAATAGTACCGGTTACCTTAATACTGCCTTAGGTGCCTTTGCTCTTTCAAGCAATACCACAGGGATGGCCAATACAGCTCTTGGAAATTCATCCTTACAAATGAATAGCACCGGTACAGGGAATATAGCTATTGGCCTTAATTCGTTGAGAGGTAACACCGCAGGAAATTATAATATTGCAGTGGGAAATGCCTCCTTATTCGAGAATACTTCCGGAAATAACAATATTGCCTTTGGGACCCGCGCTTTAGCTTCAAATACTAAAGGATTTTCAAATGTTGCCATTGGGGTTTCTGCACTTTATAACAATACCGAACGAAGCAATCTCGTTGCTGTTGGCGATTCGGCTTTGGTTAATAACGGAGTCGGGGCATTGACTGCTGTTCATGCAACAGGAAATACAGCTGTAGGTTCGAAATCCCTATACGCCAATACAACCGGTTATAATAATTCCACTGATGGTTTTCATGCACTGAACTCCAATACCACAGGGTATTCAAACACAGCTGTAGGATCTCAGGCATTGGAGGCGAACACTACCGGGTTCGAAAATGTGGCTATCGGTAGTAAAAGCTTAATAGCCAACAATGGTAATGCAAACACTGCTGTGGGGTTCAATTCCATGCCCTCCAATGTTACCGGTAACCTCAATACTGCAATCGGCTGTTATACTGACGTACTAAACAATGTTTTCGATGCGGTTGCAATTGGAAATGGAGCTACTGTAAACGCCAATCATGCAATTCGTATCGGGAATAACAATATTACCAATATCAGTGGTCAGGTTGCCTGGTCATATCCATCCGACGGACGATTTAAAAACAATGTAAATGCAAATGTTCCGGGCCTGGAGTTCATTTCAAAACTTAGACCTGTCACCTTCCAGTGGGATATTCACAAACTTGATGCTTTGATGGGGGTTAACGAAAATATTTATAAAGAGCCTTCCATGG
>JAJYAG010000216.1 GCA_021779665.1 Bacteroidota bacterium
TCTGAGATTGCCGGCCGGAGCAGGGAAATACATCGAATATGTTTATACTCTGGCTCCCGAAGCCTATATGGTCGATTTTAAAATTAACATGGTTGGCATGGATTCGGTTGTGGCTTCGAATTACAGCTCGGTAACATTGAGATGGGAATCCTTTATCCCTTCTCAGGAAAAAGGCCATAAAAATGAAAACTCCTATACTACTGTTGTATATAAGTACGCAGGTGAAGATGTGGAGGAAATAAGTCCACGACTGAGCGACAACGAAACAAAAGCTGAAAGTATTCCAAGCGACCTTAAGTGGGTTGCATTTAAACAACATTTTTTCTCGTCGGTATTAATAGCTGATAATAATTTTGATGAGGCTACGCTCAAATCGACCAATTTTACCGATTCAAGCAAGTTTCTCAAACGGTTTGAAGCTGAACTCGCTTTAAACTACGATCGCAAGCCAAGTTCCACCAGCTCGTTTAAGTTTTACTTCGGTCCAAACCATTACAATACCTTAAAAAGCTATAAGCTTGATATGGAAAAGATTGTTCCACTTGGCTGGAGTTGGATACGTTGGATAAGCTCAGGATTTATAATTCCGGTTTTCAACTGGCTTGAGAAATTTATATCGAGTTATGGGTTAATTATCCTGATACTCACCGTTTTGATTAAGCTTATTTTGTTCCCGCTAACATATAAATCGTATTTATCGCAGGCTAAAATGAGGGTATTAAAGCCCCAGATTGACGAGATAAATGCTAAAATACCGAAGGATAAACCTCTGGAACGCCAGCAGGCTACCATGGCTTTATATAAGAAGGCTGGAGTAAACCCAATGGGGGGATGTTTGCCTATGTTGCTGCAGATGCCTATTCTGTTTTCAATGTTCTATTTCTTCCCATCATCCATTGAACTTCGTCAGGAAAGCTTTTTATGGGCAACTGACCTTTCAACGTACGATTCCATCTGGAATTTTGGATTTAATATACCATTCTATGGCGACCACATGAGCTTGTTCACCATTCTGATGACAGTCTCTACCCTGATTAGTATGAAAATGAGCAATCAGGCCCAGATGAGCGATGCACAGCTTCCGGGTATGAAAACCATGATGTACATTATGCCTGTTATGTTCATGTTTGTGTTAAACAGTTTCTCGGCTGGTTTAACTTACTACTATTTCCTTGCCAATATGATCACCATTGGTCAGAACGAAATTTTCAAACGAATGATCGATGAAAAGAAGATTTTGGCGAAAATACATGCAAACAAGGCCAAACCTGTCAAGAAATCGAAATTCCAGGAACGTCTCGAAAAGATGGCAAAGGAAAGAGGTATGAAAACGCCTCCGGCAAAAAGATAACATAATTTGCAGGTACCTCGTACCCATTATAAAAACAAAAGAGAGTCCTTGTATCGGGCTCTCTTTTGTTTTTATAAAAGGCGTTTAAAGATCGAATCAGTATATTTTTATGTACAGGTCACTCAAAACTCATTACATTGTTCATTTTCCTGTCCTGATAAACTCCATAGCCCGGTTGATATATTCATCTTCGCCATTGATGAGTCCTTCCAACGTTGGTTTTACTTCAATGTTGGGTTGGAGGCCTATTCTTTGTGTATCCTTGCCATTGGGATGAAATACGCCCAAACCTGAGAAGTAGCAATAAATCCCTCCCGGGAAGGGAATGGTTGATACGTCGCCATCAGCACCAGCAGTTTGTGTTCCTATCACGGTAACATTTTCGGCCTGCATTATTGCCATGGCTGTAAATTCTGCTCTGCTCATAGTCTCGCTGTTAACAAGCAGAATAATTTTTCCTTTATAATAGTCAGGATTATACAGATTTCCGGCTTTCATGGCAGGAATATATTTCACGTGCCCGGGATAATCGTAATCAGGCTCGGTAATCTGCATAAAAACTTTGCGTGTTCGCAGCAGCTTGTCAGCCAAAGGATAAACTACCCAGTTAGGATAATTGCGGCTGTCGATAATCAGGTATTTGGTATGTTTAAGTTTATCGTATGCCGGATCAATATCGAGCTGACTTAACAAACCCATGTTTATAAAGCCAACACTGTCCGAAAGAAGTTTCCAGTTGGTAAAAATGTATTTTTTATCGGGATGAAGGTTTAGCTTTTTAGAACTGCTTACTGCGGTAATTCGTGTTTTTATGAGAGTTCCGTTGCGTTCAACTTCAAGATCCACAGTGTTTGTTTTAACCAACGGAAGCCATTGATCTACCTTGTAATTCAGAAATGTTTTATTGGAAGACGGCATATACCTGGCATGGTGCGAACGGATAATATCGACTTCAAAAATGTCGAGTTTTTTCAGAATATCGCCTTTTTGAACACCAGCCCTGTAACAAAGCGAGTCATTAAGCAGGTCGATAATATATGTTTTATCGTCGATGGTGGCAAATTTCAACGGAACCATGTGCAAACGGGCAAAGTAATTATACTTTCCGCTGAATACCATTCCGTGTGCATCGTTCATCTTAGTGGCAAGTTCCTGTATCCTTCTGAAATATTCATAGTCGGAGTTTACATTAACAAACCTTGGAATATAGGTATTCAGAATATTGTCCCATTTTTGGTCCAACATATACAAGTAAGGGAAGTAGTAATTAATAATATTCCAGAATCGCATAAGAGCTAATATCCGGTAAGGTTCACTTGGTAAAATAATGTCGTTATAGGCGTTTTCATTTTTAAAGACCGGATTCCCAACGCGTGGCTGGCGGGATGCATAAAAATTTTCGAAGGGCTGATGGTTTTCAAATATATAAGCGAGCCGGCTCGAGTTATACGGGGATAGAACCGTTGTGTCATAAATCCAGTGAATATTCAGGTTGCGCTTTAAACTGTCAGGATATTCCAGAGCCTTTGATTTACGAGGAGGAATAACCCCAATTGAATCCAGGAGTAGTGTGATTTTTCGGTTAAAATCTGCTTTGTTGGTAATGCTTTTAACAGAGACATAGTTATTTACAAACACTTTATCCCAATTAGACTTTGAAGTTCCGGCTTTTGGATGGTAGTATTTTAAAAAACCCCATATTTTCCCGTAAACAGCAACCCGGTTGATTTTACTTTCGTTCAGTGGTTGAGAAAACACATTTTGTGTCAGTAAAAGAAGAGCAATTATCCACCATCGCGACCTCATATGAATTTCGATATTTAATACAACAGTAATCCTGTTCCAAATGTTTACCCTATGGGAAATTAGTCGAATGCAAGTCGACGGACCTCGGACCACAGTCCACGGCAATACGACTGTCGTCTGTGGTCTGTGGTCTGTCGACTCGTTTTTCAAATATAATGATTCATGAATTAGTCTGCAATTCAATTTAATTTTAGGAAGAACCTTAAATATTATTTAACATACTTTATTTAAAATAAAATGAATTTCCATCTGTGAAAAATTTCGTTTTTTTGCATCCTGAATTGTTTCACATTTTAAAACAGAAAACAAGAAATGGGCAAAGTGCTTATTATCGGAGCTGGCGGTGTTGGAACCGTTGTAGCTCATAAGGTAGCTTCAGTACCTGAAGTTTTTAGTGAAATTATGCTTGCAAGCCGTACCAAATCGAAATGCGACGCTATAGCCAAAGCTGTGGGTGGAAATCGTATTCAAACGGATGCAGTGGATGCCGAAAACGTTCCGGAGCTGGTTAGTCTGATCCGTAGTTTTAAACCCGACCTGGTAATCAACGTAGCTTTACCGTATCAGGATTTAACAATCATGGATGCCTGCCTCGAAACAAAGGTAAGCTATCTCGATACAGCCAATTACGAGCCCAAAGAAGAAGCCAAGTTCGAATATTCGTGGCAATGGGCTTACCAGGACCGTTTTAAACAGGCTGGAATTACTGCTATTCTGGGTTGCGGCTTCGATCCGGGTGTAACAAGCATTTACACAGCTTATGCAGCAAAGCATCATTTCGACGAGATTCATTATCTCGATATCGTGGATGCCAATGCCGGCAGCCATGGTAAAGCTTTTGCAACTAATTTCAATCCCGAAATCAACATTCGCGAGGTTACCCAAAAGGGTAAATACTGGGAAAATGGCAAGTGGGTTGAAACTGAGCCACACGAAATTCACAAGCCTTTAAACTATCCCGAAATTGGCCCTAAAGAAAGTTATGTGATTTATCACGAAGAGCTTGAGTCGTTGGTGAAGAACTTCCCAACCCTGAAGCGTGCCCGTTTCTGGATGACATTCGGACAGGAATACCTGACTCACCTGCGTGTGATTCAAAATATTGGTATGGCACGTATCGATCCCGTTATGTATAAGGGTATCGAAATTGTTCCCATTCAGTTCCTGAAGGAAGTGCTGCCTAATCCGGGCGATCTTGGAGCAAACTATACCGGCTGGACCTCCATAGGCTGCCGTATCCGTGGTATGAAGGATGGTAAGGAACGTACCTATTATGTGTACAACAACTGTAGCCACGAAGTTGCCTACAAGGAAACCGGAACGCAGGGCGTAAGCTACACCACCGGAGTGCCTGCAATGATTGGCGGTATGATGTACATGAAAGGCTTGTGGAAGAAACCAGGAGTTTTCAATGTTGAAGAATTTGATCCCGATCCGTTTATGAAAGAACTCAACATCCACGGTTTACCCTGGAAGGAGTTGTTTAACGTGGATCTGGAACTGTAATTAGTAGTAAGTAATTAGTCGTAAGTAGTAACAATCAATACATTTACTGCTTACGACTTGTTTTTTGATAAAATGGAAGTTTAGGTCTTAACCAGTAAGATTAACTGCACTATGAGTTGTCTTACGACTTACGACTTACGACTTATTACTTTATATAAAATGGCAATCGATTTTAGCAAAATACCTTCTCCATGCTATGTGCTGGACGAATCACTCTTAAGAAAAAATCTGGAAATTATCAGTCACGTTCAGCGCGAAGCTGATGTGGAGATTATTATGGCATTCAAAGGTTTTGCAATGTGGAGCGTGTTTCCGCTTGTGAGGCAGTATATAAAAGGAGCAACGGCGAGCTCAGCTCACGAGGCCAGGTTAGCTGTCGACGAGATGAAATCGTTGGCACACACTTACGCTCCGGTTTACACTGATGCCGATTTTCAGGAGATAATGGATTGCAGCAGCCACATTACATTTAACTCGGTTGCCCAATTGAAAAGGTTTTTACCAAAAATTAAGGCATACAACCGTCCTATTTCTGTTGGATTGCGCGTTAATCCCGAGTATTCCGAAGTGGGTACAGCACTTTATAATCCCTGTTCGCCGGGTTCAAGGCTGGGAGTTCTTGTTGAAGATCTGGGCGATGAGTTGCCGGAAGGAATTGATGGCTTGCATTTTCATGCATTATGCGAATCGCATGCGGAAAATCTCGAACAGACGCTTGTGGAATTCGAAAAGCGTTTTGCTAAGTTTCTGCCTAAAGTGAAATGGGTAAACATGGGTGGCGGTCACCTGATGACCCGCAAAGGCTATGATATTGACCATTTGATCAGGCTTCTCAAAAAATTCAAAAATCGTTACGGAGTTCCTGTGATTCTGGAACCGGGAGCGGTTTTCGCCTGGGAAACAGGTTACCTGGTTTCGACGGTTGAAGATATTGTAAATAACCGTGGATTGAAAACTGCCATTTTAGATGTATCGTTTACCGCGCATATGCCCGATTGTCTGGAGATGCCGTATAAACCACGTATTATCGGCTCGTATTTCGATCCGGTCGAAGGAAAGCCTACTTACCGCATGGGTGGTAACAGCTGTCTTTCCGGTGATTTTGTAGGCGACTGGAGCTTTGACAAGGAGCTGAAAGTCGGCGATCGCATTATCTTTGAAGATATGATTCACTATACCATGGTGAAAACTTCTTTTTTTAACGGGGTTCAACACCCGTCAATTGGTATCTGGACTGAGCAGGATGAGTTTAAACTTGTGCGTAAGTTTGCGTATGAGGATTATAAAAGGAAATTATCTTAATTAGGCTGTAGGTTTTTAGGCTGTAGGCTATAGGGGTGTGGAAGAGATTGAATTATGTTTAATTCAAATGTTGTTTTTTTAATACCAAAATCTAGTCCCTAATACCTAAATCCCTAACAACTATACCCCTAAAAAGAAACAGGCCATATCGAAGCGAGCTTCTCAACAGCCTGTTGTCAGACAGATAACCAGAAATTACTTAATTAGTGCACCTGTAATGGAACCGCCCAAAAAAGCGGCTGTAAGAATAGTCACCAGAATTGCATAGATAACTATTAAGACCACCAGACTTACAATGAAATATCCTGTCACTTTATCCTCAGGGGTTTTCATCATAGGTGCAATTCCTATATACAGCAGGTACAATCCATAAAGACCCACAATTCCGAGAAACGACAGGCCGGGAATAATTTGAAAAATGCCTGCAACAAGCATCGGTGTATAAGAGTACACAACCAATTGCATGGCTTTCCGAAAATCCTTAACCGAGCCAAAGTTTGTTGCCAGGGCGTCGATTATGAATGCCGACAGGTAAACACCTCCAATGGTGGTAACCAGCGAAATGATAGCATATTTGATACCCCAGCTCATGGAGGCTCCGATAAATGAGCTATATCCTAAAAGTCCCCATCGTATAAACGAAGCAACAGCCGGAATTAACGCAAGAGGTATCAGATACGTTGTTACGATCTCCTGAACAGAGGTAGTTTCCTGTTCCACTACAATCCACTCTTCTTTGGGTTTGAGAATGATGTTTTTTGCTCTTTCGATAAGGTTCATATTCTTGGTTTTTAGGTGATTATTGTCTTTTTTATATTGGAGATTTTTTAACGGTAAATCCTTCGGGAATGGTTAATTTACCTTCCGGAATAGCTACATTCTCTTCGATAGATACCGCCTTATAGGTTATTTTACCAAAAGAGCTGTTCTGATCTATCATCAGACAGATGTTATTCCAACCGGCATAAACAATTGGACTGTTACCCGACTGGATAGAAAACGATTCGCAGTCTTTTCCGGCAATGGTTACATTAGGCAGCTTTTTGCCTTTGTATTGGTCGGGCGCTCTTTCTATTTCCGACCAGTCGAATTTATAGGCTACGCCTCTGAAACACTCTCCGGCTTCGTAGGCAGTTTTATCCTTGTAAACTATTGTATACCGGTTCTTTCCATCACACAGAGTAGCATCCTTAATAGTCTCTCCATCGTATTTTTCTTCAGCCTCCTTTATTCCGTAATCATCGAAATAAAGCACGGTTTTGGTTTTGATACCCATAGCCTCGTTGTAGAATGTAACGATGCCCGATTTTATCTGGTATTTTTTTACAGCCGGAACATTTGCAGTTGTTTCAGTAACATCTGCTGCCGCAGGTTCTTCCTTGGCTGCCGTATTCTGGTTTTTATTTCCTGAACAGGAAATTATTGCCAAACAGAATAGTAATGAAAACAGATTTTTAAAGTAGGCCATTTGAGTTAATTTAATTGGTTAAAATTCATCAGGAATATCAACTGGTTCAAAGGGGGTGTCATATTCAGAATTCCAGATTTCTTTGCCCGAATCGTCAAATATGATCACCTTTACATGCAGCCAGTTATTTGATGTTGGCGTAGCCTCTATGTGAAGATACTTATGGTTTGGAACCGTGTTTCCTCCGCTATTGCTCGAAACACCCCAGTACCAGTCGAAAACTCCTGCACCGGTTTTTGGGTCCCAGTCTTTGAATTCCATTTTCCAATTAGTGCGGGAAATGTTGTTATATCCAAAGCTATTCTCATCAATACGGGTGTATCCTTTGTAAAGTACTTTGTTGTTTTGGGTATACCTTACATGGAGAGTCGTAACTTCGTTTTTATATTCACTTCCGCCATCAGTTATATAAACATGTTCAACGGTATCCTTACGTGTACGAAGTTTTTCAGTGTATTTGAAAATACCATCCCAGCTTCTGTAGTACCAGCCCTGTGCATCGGGACCTCTCCAGCTCATATCGGAATACAAGCTTTCTAATCCCGATTTTTTGCCTCCCATACCTGGAATTTCTCCTGAAAAGCCTTTTTCTAAAGCTTTAGAATAAAAGGAGATGGCTGCAACTTGCATTTGGGCCAAAATTGTTGTTGAAATTTCGGCATAATCGTTAATTTGGTCCTCTGTGAGCTTTTCTGTTTGAACATCCGCATCGTCTTTCTTGCACGATCCCAGAATGAGCATGCTTATCAATGTTAAAATTCCGGCAGTTCTTAAAATTAACGTGTTCATTTTTTAAAAAGTTAGGTTTTGTTAAATGAATTCGTCCGATTAAATGTTGTCATCAGAACTTCAATTTTGGTTATGTAAAATTAAAATGTGACACAAACCTTTACATCCCCTTTTTAGGGGAATTATTATATAAAATGGCGGGAGCAGATTTATTATTTGGAAGGATGGGAGCAATTTCTCCAATAAAAAAGACTGATATCGGAATAATTATAGAAATCTTTACCTGAAAAGATTCCGGTATGAAAGTAATTATGCTTTGAAATTTCGATGATTTGCTTAGCTGGTTTGTTATAGCCGCAGTTATATGCAGTGGCCACGAATTTTAATTTTTCCCCATCGGGCATAGTGGCTAAATTAAATCTTTCCTGAGAAAGCATGATGAACCACATCAGGTACTGAAGTTGCCATGTTGCTGATTCGAGACGCTTTATCCTCTCCAGGCGCGCTTTAACAGATTGCGCCGTGTCTATTTTTTGTAACTCATTTTCAGAGTGAAAAATGGTGTTTTTTTTCAAGTCGGTTTCCAGTTTTTCTGCAAAACTTGGCTTAATCTGGAACCTTCCTACTGAAAAATCTGCATATTTTTCTCCATACTGAACATACAAGGTTTTAAGTGCCTGAATTTCGATTTTGTCTTTTATGCAGGAATAGCGGATGAGCTCGGGATATATAATGGATTGGGCAAAACAGGGGTCAATTTTGTGCCTGACCAGGGTGGTCGTGATCCATTGATTTTCATTGAGGTATCTCTGGGCTTCAATGTATTGTTCCCCGAAGATTTCATTATAGTCAGGTTGATCGTTAGCCTGGCCGTAAAGAAACATCCGGGGAACAAAAAGTAAAATTATGAATGCTGATATTCTATAAATCGCGCGAATAGAGCACAAGATCCTTTTCATTTTCGAGAGAAAGCCATTTGAGTGTAATTTTTCCATCCTTTTCAACAGCAGAGGTCTCCATAGGAGAGGGATAGGTTTTGCCATCACTAAAGTAGATCTTATCGTATGAGGCAATGGCATATTTTTTACCATCGGAACTGAGATAGGTCTGGCAGGTATTTATGTCCAGATCAGTAAATTCTTTCACTTTTACACCGTTGATATATAAGGTGTTGTTAACTGACATAATCCAGTTACCGTTTTTTGTAAAGGCCGGATTATCAGAGTAGAATGAATTTTGCGGAAAAGGCCCGAATTTGGTGGTTCCGTTTAGCAGAACATAAGATGTGGGTGTGGGAGCATTATTGGCCTTTTGTTCCTGTTCCTTAGCCCATTTCATAATTTCTTCCTGGGTCATTTTTGAAAAATCCTTATTCAGCACCGACATATCAACTGCTTCACGTTCATTAACTGCAAAAAGGTATTTCTTTCCGCTTGGGCTAACATGAATTTTCTCCACGTCACCTTTTAAAGCAACTTTTAATCCTTCGGAGGTTACCAGGAACGCATTCATGTTCTGATCGGTGGTAATGGCAAAAAAGCCTGATTTGTCGGGCCATACATGCAGATGCGAAATGAGCCCGTATGGTCCGTATTTTTTATTGTTTAGAGTGATAGAGTAGGTTCCGTCGTCGTTAACTGACAAATAGCTTTCATATGCTTCAGGGTTTTCCTGAGGCTGATAGACAGCACATTTACTTTCAGCGTTTTCCTGGTTAAAAGTTTGCGGTGCTTCCTGTTCGTCAAGGTTTTCAAAGGGGCCTTTTTTAACTCCGTTCTTGTAAATGTAAAATTTATCGTCCATTTTGGTGGTAATTGAAACCTGGCCGGTGGCAATTGTAAGCGACAGGAAACTTTCGCCATACATAATTATTTCACCTTGCTGAAGGGTTAATAGAACTTTGCGGTTAACAGCCGGGCTTTGGCTAAAGACTTGCAAAATTGTTCCAAATAAAAGGCTGACTATAAACAATTGTTTTTTCATGGGTGAAGTTTTTATGGAAAATGTAAAAAATCTATAATATAAAATTTACTTGACAATAAGAGTGGTAAGCGATTTTAAAAAATCGATATCCATGGCTTGTTCAAAAAGGATGCACTGATATCCGATGCATTGGTGTTTCAGGCAATCTTCTGCATTTTGCTTAATTATTTTCTGATCCCGGATTTTAAAAACCATAAATTGAATGTCGGATTTGGGTCTGTTTGTGTTCCAGTACTTTGGATTAACTTTCATGATGCGCGGGAACAGATTTTCCTCTCCGTCAAAACCAGAGGTTGAGCTTACTCTGGAAAGGTTACCACCGAAATAGGCCTGCTTATCACGGTCGCCTGCCGGAATTTCAGCCCATTCCTTATCCAGAAATTGTTTGTTTATTTTAATTGTATATTCATCTGTTTCTTTTGCA
>JAJYAG010000217.1 GCA_021779665.1 Bacteroidota bacterium
AAAGCGGTCGGTTACCAAGGTTGCCTTAGGAAAGCTAAACCGGGCTATCCTTTCCATTGAAGCTGCCATATCAAGTGTTATTTCCTTAACTTGCTTTCGCTTCCGTAATGAGATCTTTTCAAGAACTGCTCTTACTTTTTCACTTTCGGTACCTTTAACCATAGCAATCAAAGCTCCTTTTTTCCCTTGAGCGGCCTTGTTGGTTACTACCGTATAGAGTTCTCCCTGGGACAGGGATGTTTCGTCAATGCTTAGGCATTCTCCTAAATTATCAGGGAAAAGGATCCAGTCTTCTGCATGTTGGCGTTGATCCCATTCATAAAAGTTGCTTAAATGATCCCTATACTGCTCTTCCAGCAATTTGCCGTCAACTTTGAAATAATCTCCTACACTTTTACAACTTACCGGCCTGGTATCGAGATATAACTTTTAAAAAAGACGCAAATTCCTGCGTCATTCGTGTCCCTTTTGCTACCAGTTCCCAGTTTCTCATTACAATTGTCCCTCGGGTTTCATTAACCCACCTTCTGCGTTTTATATACAGATACACCTCTTTACCGCGTATAGGAAAATCCTGCACTTTTATTTCATCATAAAAACCTTTGGATGTGAGATTATCATTAGCATACTCCTGCGGTATTATGTTATTCTCTTCAAGGTGTATGTTGATTGATTCCTTGAACTGATCAACCTTGATAATTGTAAAATATTCAAGAATGCATTTAGGCAAAAAAGCATTTAATAGATTCGATTCTTCTCTTTGATGTTCCATAGGAGTGCAAAGAAAATACTTTATTTATTCCCCCCAACTTTTCCGACTGATCCGGAATAAATAACGTATTTTCTTTACATCCGCTATGGAACATCAGCCCCTCTCTGGTTTTATTTGTTTTTCTTCATCCTGAGTTTCTTTTGATTTACAATTGAGTCGGCAGGGCACGATGCTAAATTTTGTTTTTTCTCATCGTCTTTAATTTGAGGTATTGTTTGTTCGGAAGACGTATTATTGTCAGTGGACCTGGCCTGGGTTGAAAAATTACCGGTATGTATAATTGTGGAGTGTGTCCCGTCTGCGCCTACCATTGTTGATGTTGAGCCGTTATGGTAGATTGTTGAATGTGTTCCGTTGGAGTTGATTTGTGTGGAGGTTGATCCGTTATTGATTATTTTAGCGTGACTTCCATCGGAATTTATCAGGGTTGATGTTGAGCCGTTATGAATTATTGTGGAATGAGACCCGTCGGGGTTAACCTGAGTTGATGTACTCCCATTGTTGATGATTACAGTATGCGTGCCATCAGGATTTACCTGGACAGTTTGAGCTTCGTTTGTAAAATGTAGCAGAAATAAAAACGAGATGAATAAGAAAGCTTTTTTCATATGGTGAAATTTTACAGATGAATGTTTAGGGTTTGTGGCTAATTGATTAACAATAATTGTACCGGAAGTTGTGTAGGTGGATCAGTTAAAAATTTTCAAAAAAAAAGATAAAAAAATCTGAATTTATTGAAACATTAAATTGAGGCTTGTCGTAAAAGTTGATAATTCAAGTAATAATCAATTTGGATTTGTTGGTTAGTAAAAGGCTCGGTCGTGAGATCCGGCCTTTTTTTTATGCCTTTACATTTGCATTTAATTCGACAATCTTAACTATTACGTTTACAGCTTTTTCCATCGATTTTACGGGGATAAATTCAAAGCGACTGTGGAAATTGTGTCCGCCGCCAAACAGATTAGGGCAGGGCAGGCCCATGTACGAAAGTCTCGAACCATCTGTTCCGCCGCGTATCGGGATAACTATGGTCCCGACTTCGCATTGCTCCATGGCCTGTCTGGCAAGATCAATAATATGAAAAACGGGTTCAATTTTTTCCTTCATATTATAATATTGATCCGTTATTTCAAGGTTAATTGTATGAGCTCCGTATTTCTGATTTAAAAAATCGCATGCCCTGGCTAACAGGTTTTTTCTTTTGTGGAAGAGCGTTTGGTTATGATCCCTGATAATATAATTCAATGTTGTATTTTCTACACTACCATTTATTGCGGTGAGATGAAAGAAGCCCTCATAGTTTTCGGTATTTGTGGGGACTTCAGAAGCCGGGAGCATGTTGTTGAACTCCATGGCGATGAGCATCGAATTTTTCATCTGGTTTTTAGCCGTTCCCGGATGAACGTTTAATCCGTGAATGGTTACGCGGGCTTTTGCCGCATTGAAATTTTCATACTCCAGTTCGCCCAGTGGCCCGCCATCGACAGTATAGGCAAACTCGGCTCCAAATGCTGTAACATCGAATTTATCGGCCCCACGGCCAATTTCTTCGTCGGGTGTAAAAGCGATGCGAACCGGCCCATGCTTAATCTCCGGATGTTGCACAAGATACTCCATAGCCGTGATAATTTCGGCTATTCCAGCTTTGTCATCAGCTCCCAGAAGAGTTGTTCCGTCGGTAGTTATAAGCGTTTGTCCAATGTAACTGTTTATTGCAGGGAAATCGTGTGCAGAAAGGGTTATGTTCTGTTCTTTGTTCAAAACAATATCTCCTCCATGGTATGAGATCAGCTGCGGGTTAACCCTTTCAGCAGTAAAATCGGGAGATGTGTCCATATGTGCCAGAAATCCAATTACAGGAACCTTTTCGGATATGTTGCCAAGTAAAGTTGCCATTACGTAACCATTATTGTCTACTGTGATGTCGCTAAGTCCAATTCCTTTAAGTTCCTCAGCAAGCATTCCGGCTAAAATCTTCTGCCCAGGAGTAGAAGGACAGGAAGCCGAATTCTCATCCGACTGGGTATTGATTTTTACATATCGGAAGAAGCGTTCTATAAGTTGTTCCATTTTTAAGTTTTTAATTTGATACACCAGGATGAGTTTTAATCACTTTTGGGGAACTAATTGCAAATATAATGGGTTTGCCGATAATCAGTTTCAGATATAAAACTCCCCGAAGTGCCATAATATTCCCGAAGGATCGTGCAGAAAACATTCTCTTCCCCAGTCGTACTCCCGGATGGGCGTTAATTTTACTCCATGGTATCTGGCCTGCAGATTTAAGGCGATGAGTTCGTTCCAGTAACGTTCTACATTGTCTACTTCCAGAAAAATCATGGTATTATCTATCCAGTCCTTTACGTATGCATTCTGAAGATAGAACCCCAGGTTGTTAGTTTTGAAAAGAGACATACCAGCCGATATAACACTTTCCTCAAACCCGAGGTCTTTGTAGAAACGCCTGGATATTTCATAATCTTTGGCACCAATAAACGGCCTTATACTTTTTGCTTGATGTTCCATGCCTTTGTTTTCTATTTTAACACTCCCGGGCAGATTATTGTTTTGCTATAATACCGGATTGGAATAAATGCAATCGTTAGCTGTAACATCCGGATGCTTCAAAACTCAGAATAAATCCTTAAGTTTAGGTCTGTTTTTTTGAAGTGAGTATTTATTTAACCGTTAGCAGGTAATGCTTTAAACGAAAGGATTATGTTATGATTAAAACATCGTTTTTTAAATCAATATGGAGACTGATTGTTGTCTCTGTTTTTGTTGGATTTTCAGTTGGATCCGGTGCAATTGCGCAAAAATTTACTCTCCCGGTCATTCCCGATACGCAGGAAGAGGTTACCCGGAATCGGGGTATGTTCTTTTCCCGTATAGAGTGGTTAGCAGCCAAAGCTGATTCTCTCAAAGCTCCTATGGTGTTGCATGTCGGCGACCTTGTGAATTTTGATAATTTTGATCAGTGGGAGCTTGCATCGGTAGGAATGAAAATTCTTGATCGTGCCAACATTCCGTATGCTATTGCTGTGGGAAATCACGATACCGAAGCTGTAGGAGAGTTCAGCGGAAGTGCTGCTCCCGGGAATGTGAATGCTAACCTGAGGAAAACACAGAAATTCAACTATTTCTTTCCTGTAAGCCGATTCCCTTTACAAAAAGGACGTTTCGAAAGGAATAAAAGCGACAACTCTTATTACCTTTTTGAAGCTGGAGGTCTCAAGTGGATAGTGATAGCGCTCGAGTTCTGTGCCCGCGATACTGCTGCCAAATGGATGGATCAGACCCTGAAGAAGTTTCCCGACCATAATGCTATCATCCTTACTCATTACCATCTTACCCCCAAAGGCGAAATCAATGTCAATAATGCTGGTTATGGAGATATGAGCATTGTTTCAATTTACGATAATTATATTAAGCCAAATAAGAATGTTGTTTTGGTGTTGAGCGGTCATGTCTGTTATTCGGCCTGGCGTAAAGATGTAGGAACCAATGGAAATACAATCTGCCAGATTCTGACTGATTATCAGTGTAAGGATAATGGGGGAGGTTACCTGCGACTGCTTGATATCGATACTCAAAAAGGTACCATCGAGGCCAAAATGTACAGCCCTTATTACAAAAAAACGCTTGACGACGATTCCAGATTTTCTATTACCGGGGTTACCTTTGTAAAGTAATTGAAAATAAGGGAGTAAAATAAAATAGCTTTATATCCGGTAAAAACTGTGCTTGCCGGTTGAATGGCTGGTTCTGTAAATCTTGTGTAAAAATTCGATCGCTTTAGAACAGAAAATACCCATTGTTTGTTTTTAGTTCTGACTAACCTCTTAATAAACCTTAAGTGGGGTTCGGAGTAATAATTAGCAAAGAATCGTTCATGATAAGTTCAGTTGTTAAAACAAGCGTACCGGGGATTGATAAACTTGCAGGTGCTGTACAGAAGTTGTCCCTGTCGAATGATATTGATTCTATCATCAAGGTTGTCAGGTCAATTGCCCGGGAATTAACCGGTGCTGATGGAGCTACTTTTGTCCTGAGAGATAACAATATGTGTTATTATGCCGATGAGGATGCAATAAGCCCGTTGTGGAAAGGCTCCCGGTTCCCCATGGAAAAATGTATCAGCGGCTGGGTTATGAAAAACAGGAAACCAGCAGTCATTCCTGATATTTATAAAGATGTTCGTATTCCCCAGGATGTTTACCGCCCTACATTTGTCAAAAGTCTCGCTATTGTTCCGATACGTACTTTAGAGCCTATCGGGGCTATTGGAAATTACTGGGCCGAGTTTCATTTGCCTACCGAAGAGGAAGTAAGCCTTTTGCAGGCACTGGCCGATATTACATCGGTTTCCATAGAAAACATAAACATTCGAAACAGACTTCAGGAGAAGTTAAACGAAAGAGAGCAGATGCTTTCTCAGCTTGAGAAACAAAAAGAACAGCTGGAGGAATTCGCTCAAATAGTTTCTCACAACCTGCGGGCTCCCCTGTCCAACCTTATTTTATTAAGTGATATGGTTGAAACCAGTGAGGAAATGGATAAGAAGCTCAGATTACTTAAAAAGCAGAATCAAATTGTAAACTCTTTGCATAACACCTTTGAGCAACTGGTGGTTGCAAGCCAGGTAAAAACTGATTTTAAGGCTGAAAGGGAATATATTGATCTTGAAGAAGCTGTTCTGAATATCCTGGTTATGTTACAAGGTGAAATTCTGAGTGCGAAGATTTCTGTTTCATGCGATTTCTCCCTGGCCAAATCGGTTTATTATCCCGGGAAATATTTCGATAGCATTTTGCTTAACCTCATTAGTAATGCTATTCGCTATCGTGCAACCGACCGTACTCCTGAAATTAAAATCAGAAGCTGGAAAAAGGACGATTGGACTGTTATTGAGGTGGAAGATAATGGCCTGGGTATAGATTTGAGTCAGCACAGTAAAAATATATTTAAGCTTCATAAAACATTTCATGGTCATCCTATGGCAAAGGGTTATGGTTTATTTATTACCCGAACCCAGGTTGAAGCTATGGGAGGAACTATTAATGTTGAAAGCACTGTTGGGAAAGGAAGCAAATTTACTGTCCAGTTAACCCGCGACAAATAGTTTATGAAGAAAATAGATTCCATCTGTCTTGTTGATGACGACGAAATCTTCCAGTTTCTTGCCAACGAGGTTATAAAATCAACTGATTTGGTTGGAAAGGTTAAGATCTTTTCTAACGGGTCAGAAGCCATCAATTTTATTGAATCGGTAAAAGATAGTCCCGACGAACTGCCCGAAGTTATTCTTCTCGACCTTTTTATGCCTGTTATGGATGGTTGGGGGTTTCTTGAAAAGTATCTCCAGATAAAGCCGTCATTGAAAAAGAAGATCACAATATATATCGTAACCTCCTCGATTGATCCTCAGGATGTTCAAAAAGCTAATTCCATTTCAGAGGTGTCGGGTTTTGTAATCAAACCGTTAACCCGCGATAAATTTCTCAATACTATCAGTCTGATTTAAAAAAAGCGGCAAACAGCTCTATGTTCATTCTTCAATTTAAATAGTGTAATTCTACTTTTTAATTAAAAAAGTGTAAATCTTACGTTTGTTTTTTAATAAATTTGTGGAAGTCAGTTTCAAATACCTGGGCCGTCTTTTATTTTTCTATACTCAACTACTTAACAATGAAAAAACTATCTTTTGTTTTTTTCTTTCTTCAGATAACATTTCTCGGTTTTTCGCAATATCCCGGTCAGTTTGCCGGAAAGTCGAAAGTGAAACTCAAAGTTGAACCCAAAGCTTTAGCCTTTGAACTTTCGGATGTGAAATTGCTCAATAGTCCTTTTAAAGATGCTATGGAGCGCGATTTAGGCTATTTATTGTCGATTGAGCCCGACAGGTTACTACATCGTTTTCACGCCAACGCAGGGCTGCCAACTAAGGCTGCTGTTTATGGCGGCTGGGAGAGTGAAGGACTTTCAGGCCACACGCTGGGGCATTATCTTTCGGCAATTTCCATGGCTTATGCCGCTATAGGAAACGAAGAATTTAAAAAGCGGGTGGATTATATTACCAACGAACTTGAACGTTGCCAGCAGGCGCGCAAAACAGGATATGTGGGAGCAATCCCTAACGAAGATTCGATATTTAATAAAGTCTCCCGGGGAGAGATTAAGTCCGGCGGCTTTGATCTTAATGGCGGTTGGTCGCCCTGGTATACCGTGCACAAGGTAATGGCCGGACTGGTGGATGCATATTTATATGCCAACAACGAAAAAGCTTTGAAAGTGGTTTGCGGCATGGCCGACTGGACCGATAACATTCTGAAAAACCTCACCGAAGAGCAGCGCCTCAAAATGCTGAACTGCGAATATGGCGGCATGAACGAAACCCTTGTCAATATTTATGCTTTAACAGGAAATAAAAAATATTTTGACTTGTCGTTGAAGTTTCACGATGAATTTGTGATGGGCAAGCTGGCGCAGAAAATTGATCCGATGCCCGGGAAACATTCAAACACCAATGTGCCTAAAGCTATCGGAGCTATTCGCCGCTACGAGTTTAATCAGTCGAAGAGCGACAGCACCATCGGAGCTTTCTTCTGGGAAACCATGGTGCATCATCACAGCTATGTAATTGGCGGTAACAGCAGCTACGAGTATTGCGGCGAAGCTGACAAACTGAACGACCGTTTGAGCGACAATACCTGCGAAACATGTAATACTTACAACATGCTGAAGCTTACAAAGCATTTATTCTGTCTGAATCCTGGACATGAATTTGCCGATTACTACGAACGCGCCTTGTACAATCATATTCTGGCATCGCAGAACCCAACAAACGGCATGATGTGCTATTTTGTGCCGCTTCGCATGGGAACCCAAAAACAGTTCAGCGATTCGTTCAACACTTTTACTTGCTGCGTTGGCAGCGGTATGGAGAATCATGTAAAATATTCCGAAAGCATCTATTTCCAAAGAAAAGACGGAGGTCTGTATGTAAATCTCTTTATCCCTTCGGAGCTCAATTGGAAGAGCAAAGGCGTTACCATCCGGCAGGAAAATAGTTTTCCTGAAAAGAATATTACAAATTTTGTTATTTCGACGAAGCGACCTGTTGAATTCCCGCTTTATATCCGCAATCCAAAGTGGGCGAATAACAGTGCTAAAGTTAAAGTAAACGGGAAGGAAATCAATCCACAGGTTAATCCGGAAGGCTACTTGGTAATTAGCCAAAGCTGGAAGGAGGGGGATAAAATTGAAATAGCCTTTCCCATGAGCATTTACACCGAAAGCATGCCCGATAATGCCAACCGCATCGCTTTTCTGTATGGGCCTGTGGTTCTGGCCGCGCAATTGGGTAAGGACGCTCCCGATCCGGTCTTCGGCACCCCGGTAATGCTCACGAATAATCGCAATCCTGAAAACTGGGTAAAAGCGGACAGCAACGAACCCTTGGCTTTCCGTACCCAAAATGTCGGGAAACCTGAAGATCTCTATCTTAAACCTTTTTATAAAACTTACGATCAGCACTACAGTGTTTATTTCGATTATTTCAAGCTTGCCGACTGGGATGCACGTAAGGCCGAATACGAAGCAGAGAAGAAACGCCAGCAGGAGATTGAAGATAAAACCATTGATAATTTCAGGATAGGAGAGATGCAGCCGGAGCGCGATCATAACCTTACCGCCTCCGAAAAATCCTATGTGGACCAGGCATTGGGTCGCACAGGTCGTGAAGCGAGGGCTGACAACTATTTTGCTTTCGATATGAAAGTGCAGGACGGAATTCCCAACAGCATACTCCTG
Organism: Bacteroidota bacterium; assembly: GCA_021779665.1. Lineage (GTDB taxonomy): Bacteria > Bacteroidota > Bacteroidia > Bacteroidales > JAAUTT01 > JAAUTT01. The sequence continues at coordinate 8,585 of JAJYAG010000217.1, forward strand.
ACTTACATTGGCGACGATAAAAACCGCAAGTTCGATATTCTTGCCGATGGTGTTAAGATTGCCACAGTTGAGTGGAACGGAGGGAAAGCCGGTAAGTTTTACGATGAAATATATCCTGTTCCTGCTGAAGTAATAAAAGGGAAATCTAAAATAACAGTCCGGATTGAAGCAAACCATGGCCGCACGGCAGGAAGAGTTTTCGGGTGCCGGATTGTAAGGGGCCAATAGTTAATTATTTCTGCGAAGTCGCTGCTAACCTTAATTTAACGAAGTATGTCCATAAAAAAATTTAGAACTAACGCTTTAACTTACGTCTTTGGGATAGTATTAAGTTTAATAGTTTTTCCCGGTGTAAAAGCGCAGAAGGATGCAGGGCAGGATCAGGCACTATCAACTCTTGGTCTTGAAAAAGGAACTAAAGTCTTTAAAACTGCCCAGTTTCAGCTTGAAATATTAAATTCATCCCAAACTGCAGCTGCACTTAAAACCAATGATGCCGAACCTTTCGATTATACTCCCGGCGACCGGCTGAATCAGCGCGATAAAAATGGATTCTACCATCTGGGAGATATTACTTTTGGAATCCGGCCAGAGGGCAGCACCGACTGGAGCTATTATTCCACATCGAAAAACAGGTTTGATGTTGAGGTTCTGCAATCTGACAAGCCTAATGTGCTTGCTGTTGCTGATCTCGGCAAAACACTTCCCGGGGATTTACCTCTGCAGGTGCTCCGGTTTTGGGAAAAGGACGGCGAGAATATTGTAATACGTTTCGAGCTGCGGAATAAGTCGGATAAAGCTATTGAAATCGGCGCATTGGGAATTCCCATGGTTTTTAATAATAATTTTAATGATAAGTCGCTGGAGCAGGCTCATAACGAAAATGTCTTTTTCGATCCCTACATTGGTAAAGATGCCGGGTATCTGCAGGTATTGAGGCTGCATGGGAAAGGCAAGGTGCTGCTGGTGGTTCCTTACGGAAATACACCCTTTGAGGCTTACCGGCCTTTAACCGACGATCCGCTTCGCAGTGGTTATACTTACGAAGGTTTGTACGAATGGACGGTTCACAGCAAATCGTATGCTGAGACTGCCTGGAAGCATGCTGAACAGTGGAATGTTCCTACTTCTTTTACTTTGAAACCTGGCGAAAGCCAGAGTTATGGCGTTAAATTTCTGCTGGCTCCATCGGTTCGGGATATTGAAAAGACGCTCGCCGCAGCTAACCGACCAGTAGCTGTTGGGTTGCCCGGTTATGTGCTGCCAATGGATGTGGACGGAAAGCTTTTTCTTCAGTACAAAGGAGCTGTTAAAAATATTTCGGTAGAACCTCAGGGCGCTATCGGGTTTAAAGAGATGCCACCCTCAAAACAGGGTTGGAAAAATTATGTCCTGAAAGGAAAGATCTGGGGACGCGCTAGGGTGACTGTGGATTATGCTGACGGATTAAGTCAAACTATTAATTATAAGGTGATTTATCCCGAAAAAGAAGTGGTTGCTTCCTATGGCAAATTTCTTACAACAGCGCAATGGTACGATAACAGGAATGATACGTTTGGACGTGCGCCTTCAGTGATATCATACGATTATGAAGCTAAACAACAGATTACTCAAAATTCCTTTGTTTGGATTGCCGGACTGAGTGATGAAGCCGGCGCAGGAAGCTGGCTGGGCGCTATCATGAAACAGGTGGTGATACCCGAAAAGGAAGAGGTATCAAAGCTTGAGGATTTTGTAAATCAGACCATTTGGGCTGGTGTGCAGTATAGTGAAGGACCTGAAAAATATGGGGTACGCAAGAGTTTGTTCTATTACGAACCCGATTCGATGCCCGAAGGTACTTATGACAAAAACATCAAATGGG
>JAJYAG010000218.1 GCA_021779665.1 Bacteroidota bacterium
AATTGGTTACAAACCGTGGAACATCGCCATCTTTTATATACAGGTAACCTGCCGTTTTGCGATGAAAGTTAAACGGTCGGATAATACACAGCATTTTGTCGTTGGTAAGACTGCTCTTTGTGAAAAGTTCAGCAATCAAGGCACCGCCAGGCTGTTCCTGGTTTTCGAGCCGGTAGGTTTTGCCAACAGTGAGGTACCGGCCATTATCCATTTGTATTTCAACACCGTTCAGGCGGGTAGTTTCATCAAAAGTAATTTCGGGTTTATCGGGGTTCATGAAAATTAACCTCGAAGTTTTAATCCTGAACGATTGAACTGCCGGAGGAACATCATAAACAATTTTTTTATCGGAAGTAATGTATGGAACAACAGTCTGAAGTTTAATCCTCACTTCCTTATTGTTATCACTTACCGGAGTAAGATGGGCCATCAGTTTACCACCTTCTTCGGCAACTCTGTAATTGATATCCTGCGATTTGTTCCATTCGTTTGTTAACCGAAGGTTGCGGAGGTTGTTTGTAGTAAGTTCAAATACTTTTTCTTCGCCAATAAACAAATCATCGGATATGGGGCCAAATGACAATGTGGTCTGGGTAAAAGGTAATAATTTAACTTCCTGGATTACTGGTTTCGAAGAGGTGTCTAGTTTTGCCGAAAATGTAAAGTTAAGGAAAGAACTTTTGAACAGGTTCACAAACTTCAGCCTTAAGCGATAGTACTCGTTGTTTACCAGAACCATTGAATCGAGACTTTCGTAGTCGGCAACACCTATTAACTGTATACTTTTAATTTTGTCTTTATCCACCGGGTAAAGATTCAGTTCACAAACTTCATCTTCTTTCCGGAAACTAAAATAGAGCTTGGTCTCACCATTTTGAGTGATGGTGTCGCGGGATAAACTATAACGGCCTGTATCAATTTTGATGGCCAAATCGCGGATAAATTTTCTGTCGTCAACTTGCGAGTAAGCTAATGCGGTTAAGTTAACGAAAAGCAGCAACACAAAGATCTTCTTCATCGTTTCGTTGATTTGTTAAGTGGGTAAAGTTAATATTTGTAATTTTTCATGGGTATGCCAGTGGTAAATTTTTATTAGTTTCAACAAAGCCTGTTTTATTGTCATTGTTGATATTTAGGTTAATTTACTATCTTTAAGCAAATAACAAGAGCATGAACTTAATCGAAATATTAAACCAGAAGTGTGTAAAATGTTATGCATGCGTAAGAGTTTGTCCGGTTAAGGCGGTTAAAATGGATTTAACGGACGATTACCCGAAAATATTGCATAATCGTTGTATCGGGTGTGGAAGCTGTGTGACTGTGTGTGGCCCCGAAGCCGTTGTATATTATAATTCGAAGGAGGAAGCGAAAAAAATCCTGCAGTCGGGCGATAAAGTAGCTGCTATAGTTGGACCCAGCATCTCGGGCGAGTTTTCGGATATAACTGATTATCGCAAGTTTGTCGAAATGATCCGTGCCCTGGGATTCCATTATGTGAACGAAGCTTCATTCGGAGTTGACCTGGTGGCACAAAAATATGCAGAGCTTTTCAATAACAATAAAGGTAAATTCTATTTTACGGCAAATTGTCCGGCGCTGGTTTTTTATCTGGAGAAATACTACCCGGAGCTTTTGCCTAATCTTGCTCCTATTGTTACCCCCATGATTGCAACGGCAAAGGTGGTGCATAAGAAGTATGGAGCCGATACCCGTATTGTCTACATTGGTCCTTGCATTGCCAATAAAAAAGAGGCGATGAGGTACAGCGACGATGCTCGTATCGATGCTGTTATTACCTTCCAGGAATTAAGATCGCTGTTCAGGGAGTTTGGTATTACCGAAGGCAAACATGAGTATGGCGATTTCGACAGCCCTCATGGTAAAAAGGGCTCTTTATATCCTATCAGCAGTGGTTTTTTGCAGGCAGCAAATATGAGTGAGGATCTGCTCTCGGGTGTTGTTTATACCGCCGAAGGCAGAAGCTCTATGGTGAAAGCAGTAAAGGAATTTGCAGATCATCCGCAGGTAATCAACAGGCACTTCAACGTATTTTACGATCATGGGTGTATCATGGGGCCCGGCACTTCCAGGGGCGGTGACCGTTTTCTCAGGCGGACACTTGTTGTAAATTATGCGAACAAGCGTTTGGCCAATTTTAACCGTCGCGAATGGGACAGGGAGATTAAGCATTATTCCCAGCTCGATCTTTCCAACACGTTTACTGTCGATGATCAGCGCATTGTCCAGCCATCGAAGGAAAAAATTCGCGCGATAATGAAAGAAATGGGTAAAAACGAATATAGCGATAATCAGGGATGCGGTGCCTGCGGTTATAACTCCTGCTACGATTTTGCCACCAATGTAGCCAAAGGACTTACAACTACCGAAATGTGCATTACCCACGCTGTTCGTACCCGGCAGAATTCCATTCAGCACCTGCAACAAATAAACGAGCAACTTGAGGAAACAAAAGATGCTCTGCGCGAATCGGAAATAGCAGCCCGGCGTGAACATCAGCTTGCCAAACAGGCTTTCACGTCCATGGAAACCATGTTACAGAAGCTTCCGTCGAGTTTGGTGATTGTTGATCAGAGTTTGCATATACTTCAGACAAACCAGAGTTTTATCAAATTTCTTGGCGATGAGGCAGCCGAAATCAACGAAGTTATTCCAGGCTTAACCGGGGCTGATATTAAGACTTTGCTGCCATTCCCCATTCACAATCTGTTTACTTTTGTACTGCAAAACGGGGAGGATATTCAGAAACGTGATATTCATTATAACGATCAGCTTTATAATGTTTCGGTTTTCTCCATTCAGAAGGGTGCTGTTGTCGGGGCGGTAATATCCGATATCCATTCACCGGAGGTTAAGAAAGAAGAACTGTTGAGCCGCATAGACGAAGTTGTAGGTAAAAACCTGGAAATGGTTCAAAAGATTGGCTTCCTGCTTGGCGAAACAGCGGCCGATACGGAGCAAATGCTGAATGCCATTTCGGATATGCTGAAAGGTAACGACTCAAAGAATAAACATCAACACTGATTCATATGATGGCTGTTGATCATGAAATTACTGCGGGTTTTTACATCGAAGTAGCCTGCCAGCAACGGAACCATAACGGAGAACGGATCTGCGGCGATGTTTTTCTTTCGAAACGTATCCCGGAGGAAAAAAGAGTAATTGCGATATTATCAGATGGCATGGGTCATGGCGTTAAGGCCAATATTCTTGCTACGCTTACTTCCACCATGGCCATGAGGTTTACCATTGAGCATGAAGACCCCAACACCATCGCCGAAATTATCATGAACACACTTCCGGTTTGCAGCGAACGCAACCTGAGTTATTCCACCTTTACAATTGTAAATATTGAGTACGACGGAACTACCCAGGTGCTGGAATATGGCAATCCCGAATGTTTGATTTTCCGCGGAACCCAGGTATTTGAACCCGAATGGCAGTGTATTATCCTTACCGGGAGTAAAAATGCCGGAAAAGAAATCAGGATGTGTACTTTCAAATCGCAACGCGAGGACCGTATTATTTTCTTCAGCGATGGCGTTTTTCAATCGGGCACCGGTACCATAAAGTTTCCAACCGGCTGGGGACAGGAGAATATTATAAGCCAGATAGGCAGAATTCTTAATGCCGATTCGTCCATTTCAGCTAAAACACTGGCTGGAAAGATTGTGAAGCACGCTTTCCAGAATGATAATTATTTGGCTATGGACGACATTTCGTGTGCTACTGTTTATCTGCGGCATCCCCGGCGGTTGCTTGTATGCAGCGGACCGCCTTATGAGGAGTTCAGCGATGCCGATATGGCCAATATTGTCAGGGGGTTCAGCGGCCAAAAAATTATTTGTGGCGCCACCACCTCCGATATAGTTGCCAATCAGCTTGGAATCAGAATTGTGGAAGGGCATGAGTTTGAAGACCCCGATTTACCTCCTGTGGCGTTTATGAAGGGTATTGATCTGGTAACGGAAGGAATCCTGACTTTAAGTAAAGTGAATAATTTACTGAAGGAATTTACAACTACTATGCCTGCCGGAAAAGGACCCGCACATCAGATTGTAAACATGCTGCTCGATTCGGACGAAATTCATTTTCTCGTTGGCACCAGGATTAATCCTGCTCATCACGATCCGAAAATCCCCCGCGAACTTGAAATCCGCCGTACTGTAATCCGCCGTATAGCCCGCCTTCTGGAAGAAAAGTTTATGAAAGAGGTTTATGTGCAGATAATGTGATTGAGAGGATGAAGGATGAAGTATGAAGGGGGAACTAGGAGGTATGGTAATGTTAAAGGCTGAAACCTAAAATACTTTTAAGCTGATAGTAGTAAGATGCTTTACCTCCAAACCCTTTAAAAAATCGGGCAACACCTTCGATGCCTGAACCTTCGAAATCGAGTAAAAATCCCGATGCCGCGTATTTTTCAATTATATATTCCATGATCATAAACATAGCCGAATGTTTATTCCCTTCGGGGGTATTAAATCCACCCAAATAAAGAATCTGATAATTCCATTCGAGAAAGCAGGCCGCGGCAAGAGTTTCACCCAGCGAATCGCACACTTTATAAATCCGTGTAATCCCATGCCTCTTGCAGGCTTCCACAAGCTGGCGGAAATTCTCCAACTGTTCTTTATTTATTCCCAATAACCATTTTTCGCTCAATGTCAGGAATTCAAGAGAAGAACATTCAGATAATTTCAGATTGTTTTTTTTGGCTTTTTTTATGTTACGTCTGGCGTTTTCGCTGAAGTCTTTTTCCAGTTCCGAAAATGCAGGAGTCAGGTTGAGTGTGTAATTTACACGGCCATTCAGATATTTCTTTTTTTCAAGGCCCAAAGCATCCCGGACCTGAATGTTTATGTAAGGAAAATGCAGGAAGATTTTGCTGTAAAATCTTTCTGCAACCTGACTTTTAGCGCCAATACCTGTGATTCCGATTTTCTGGCAATATAGGGGCTGGATAAGATAGGGGGTTCCCCACTTTGTTTTTACAGGTAAGGGCATTACATATTTATAATCCTCATAAATAAGAGCTTCCCATCCCGGAGAAATAATATCGAGATACCACGACAGCAGGTAAACATGAGGATGGTCGGATTGAGTGATGACCTCGTCCCACTTAGCTTTATCAATATTTTGATTTTTCAGCCGCTTAATCATAAGCTAAAAATAGAAAAAGCTTCTGATAAAATGGTTTTTTAGTAAATCAAAACTCTAATGAGTTAACGAGAGTGGGATGTAAATAACTTAGTTGAATTAAGAATACTTTTTAACCTTATTTTCTTACTTAGAATATTGTAAAATAATAAGATAGAACCCGTATTAGTTAAGCTGAAATGATTTCTTCACAATTTCCTTTTTTCTGTTCATAGTGTAACCCATCGAAAGCATAACTTCATAAACGTAGCGCCATCTTTTCCATTCGCCATAATCGCTTAGCGAATCGTTATGCCATATTGTTCCAAAAGTTCCGTTTACGGCATTCACTTTTTTCATCAGATCCACAATTTTCATCAGGGCCTCGTCAGGATTCATTTTAAGCCTGTCCTTCAATGTTCTTTCCATGTAAACAAAAGGATGTACCGTTAGATTTGTTTTTGTCTCAGTAATCAAATCATAAAATACATAAGGAGCGGCTATTCCCGCACGAAACCCTGGTTTATCGTGGTACCCCATACTGAAGTCGTCTGTTATTCCAAGCTTTGACAGCCACTGGTAAGTCTTTGGAAAAGTAAGTCGCAGAAAATGTTGCCGGCTGCGCGTTATAGGAACTCCTGCATAATTAGTCAGCCGTTTATATTCTTCTTTGAGAATTTCAAAATTATCGGCAGCCCTGTAAGAAGGATGAACTCCCAGAAAAAACTTCTGATTCAGATAGGAAATAAGTTCATGAACCGAAGTGTGGCTAAAAGGTAAATTTCTGTCGTAATGTCCATAATCACCAATCAGAAAGAACAAGTTAACAGGAAGATCATAATTCCGGTGGATTTGTTCAATGTAAGCATAGGTATCGAACGGATCCTGCTTTGTACCTATTGAAACCAATAATCTGTCCAGTAAATTGCCAAACCTGAAAGTTGTTAAATCACGTGCCGATGCTAAAGCAAACCGGCTCACATTGCGGTACAGATATGCAAAAGCAACATCAACATCAATTGTTACTTCCATTGTAAACCGCTGTCTCCGGGTATTTATATTCCGAAATTTATCCTGCAGGCTTTTAAGCAGTAACTGAGTCCATTGCTGAACTACAGGCTCCTCAAGGAAATTGTTTTTTCCGGCAACACTCTGGTCCGATCCAAATCTTCCATGCTCATCAGCCTTAAAGGGCAGGTACTCTTCGTAGCGGCTCACCATAAAAAATGAAGCCGAGAAAATATCAAAAGGGAATTCTCCATTTTCGTCCGAATGAAATAAAACCGGGTTATTATTCCATTTGGCAAATGAAGGTTTTATATTTTTAATTCCTGTTTCATGCATGAGGCCAGCAGGAACAATTTTTAGGCTGTTTTCAAAGTCGTTGTTTGAATAATTTATTTTTAATGCCGGAGAATTTTTAAAATAATTTTTATCCGTTGTCAGTTGATAAGGCAAGCCTAATAACGTTCCCAGCAATAATTCAGAAATATAGCTGAGTCGCGTTGAAAATTTTTCGGTGTAAATTATAACAGGCTCGTTCATATTAAATTATAAAAATTCTATTTTTGATTCGTTAAAATTTTGTTTTTAGCACTTCAATAATTCTAAAATTCTTGAAAATATCAGTGTTTAATTTAATAACAAACATTCTCTCACAAAGATCGCGGTTATTCTGCTTTATTTCTATTGTTACTGTTTTTATTTTTTTGTTCACCAGTGTTTTAGCTGATGAAAAAATTATTAAAAAAAGTGACGTAAACTTTCTCAGAAAGCAACTTTCGAAAGGAGAAAAGCTTCTCGATAAATCTCCTGCTGAAGCTTTGAATATTGCCGATGAAATTTTGAAATCCATAGACACCAGGTCGACAAATGAGTACTATAAGGCGTTATATTTAAAAGCTACAGCAAATTCCTACCTCGAAAACTATAAGAAAGCTTTGTCCGATTTTAAAACTTGCCTTTCTTATAATTATTTTATAAACGATACGGTTTTGCTGGCCGATTTAAAATTTAGTATTGCCCGATGTTACGATAACTTGTCCGATGTTGTTCAGGCAATTCTTTATTACCAGGAAGCGTTGAATCTGTTTCAGGCCCGAAATAATATTTACGGTCAGGCGAAAGTGCTTCAAAATATTGGTATTATTGAGTCGGACAGGGGAAAGGACAGTTTGGCAATGAATTATTACCAGAAAGCCCTTGAGCTTTATAAATTATTGGATGATAAAGGAAAACAGGCAGCCATACTTCAGAACATTGGCGTGATTTATTCCAATCAGGAGAATTATCCCAAAACCATAGAGTTTTACAAAAAAGCACTTAAGATATTTAATCATCAAAAAGATCTTGACGGGATTGCCTCAGTAGAAAATAATTTGGGTCTGGCCTACGAGCGGGAACATAATTTTGTTGAGGCCCTTAAACATTATCAGAATTCGTTACAGAGTTTTCAAAAACTAAATTCCAGGATCGGACTTGCTTATATTCACGATAACCTGGCATCGTTATACCGCCGGCTAAAAAAGACAGATGTTGCCATCAATCATTATAGCCGCAGTCTTCAGTATGCCGATTCGGTTGATGCTCTCGATTTTATTTCTTATGTAAATAACGAATTATCTTCATTATATGAGGAAACAGGAAACTATGAGAAGTCGCTTTATCACCTAAAAATTGCGGAACAAATTGAGGATTCGCTGACAAATGACGAAACCCGCAAAAAACTTACGGAAGCTGAAGCTTTTCTTCAGGGCGAATTAAAGGATATCGACCTTCAAAAGAAGGAATTTCAGCTGGAAGCTCAGCATCGTGAAAAAGTTACCTATCTCGCCGGAATGATATTGTTGTTTTTAATGTTAGGCGGGTTAGTATGGGCATACCGGAAAAAGATTGCTGCCGAAAATAAGCTTAAAAAACATCAGGAGCTGCTGGAAGAAGAAGTACAACAACGGACCAATGAGCTTAAACTTGAAATTTTTGAACGGCAGGCAGCTGAGGAAGCGGATAAGTTAAAAACTGCTTTTCTTGCAAACATGTCGCACGAGATCCGGACTCCCATGAATGCTATTCTTGCTTTCTCAAACTTTCTCAAGGATCCTGATATTTCAGGCGCCCAGCGTAACGAATATGTAAAATACATCAACTCCTGCAGCAAAAGCCTGCTGCATCTGATTGACGATATTCTCGATACCGCTAAAATTGAAGCAAAGCAGCTGAAAATTCATGTTTCAAGATGTTATGTAAATTCAATTCTGAACGAGCTGAATGTCTATTTCCAGAATCATATAAAATGCCAGGAAGGGGATATTGCCCTTGTTCTTAAAACCGATTGTATAACCCGTAATTATTCAGTTCTGACTGATGGTGTGCGATTAAGGCAGATATTCACAAACCTTCTGGATAACGCTTTTAAGTTTACTGAAAATGGTAAAATTGAATTTGGCTTTAATGTTCGCGACGGATTTATGGAATTTTATGTAAGCGACACGGGATGCGGAATTCCAGCAAATAAAACGGATTTGGTTTTTAAGCGTTTTGGCCAGGTGAACAATACTGCTCATAAAGTTTACAAGGGTACAGGCCTGGGACTTTCAATTTCTAAAAACCTGGCCGAATTTCTGGGAGGTAAGATGTGGCTGGAATCACATGAAGGCAAAGGTTCGAGCTTTTATTTTACAATTCCTTCAAATTCGCTTGAAGTGACGGATTTGCTTGAAAGAGTTGCTGAGGTGAACTCAGAAGTTATTAAGCCTTTACATTGGGAAAACTTCAATATTCTCGTTGCTGAAGATGACGATCTGAACTTTAAACTGATTCAGATTGCTCTTCATAAATCAAATCTGAACCTCATCCGCGCAAAAAATGGGGAAGAGGTATTAAACCTGATCCCCGGAAATAATATTCATATTGTCCTTATGGACATTCAGATGCCCGTGCTTGATGGTTATGAGGCCACTCGCCGCCTTAAAGCCCTGTATCCTGAAATAATTGTAATAGCTCAAACAGCCTTTGCCATGACAGACGATAAGGAGAAGTGCATGCAGGCCGGTTGCGACGATTACATCTCGAAACCGATAGATATTGAAGAGCTCTACCAAAAACTGACATTTTTTTTGGAAGGGGCTCAATTAAGGAACTAGTGGATTAGTCCCAAAAGAATCATCCCAGTGTTAATTTTATTGGTACTGTAGTCAAGTTCCGAACCCATCACACTGTGCGGAATCGAAAATATTACCAGTGTCATAATACAGGCAACAACTACCGGCACAGGACGCTCCTTTTTACGGTTGGCAATGTAGGCCCAAACCCAGAACAAAAAGGCAAATAAAGTTTTGTTATCCGTCAGGTCGAAACCAAAAGGAATTCCTGTCCAGTACTCGTTAAAAGCGAATTTCTGCATCAGTGGGCCAAAGACAAATCCACCTATCAGCATGGTGAAGAATGCCCAGCTAACATATTTACGGTAGTTATCTTTTTTAAGAATCACATATAATCCGCTTAGAGTGGAGAAAAACATGGCCATGAAAATAAGCAGAACATGCGGAATGATAACATAGGCAGGAACATCACCGCGAAAACGGATTACAACAGGGTTTTCCCTGGCAAGAAAAACCTTTTTATCATCTCTGTTCAGTTCAACATAATACTGAAGTTTACCGGCGGGTGGCTGATGTGGCAGAATTCCGCAGATTTCGTTACGATATTGGGTGAGCCGCACTTTTGTGTATTCGTCGCTGGTTTTAAAACGCTTGTAGTACAAAAATCCTGAAACATCTTTATCGTCAATAGCAATTTCTATCAAACAATCTCTTTCGCCGGCATGTGTCCTGATCAGCTTTACCTTATAGCTGTCCTCACCAAACTGAACATTATAATTACTGGGATAGGTTGGGCCGGTTTTTCGTTGGTAAATTGCAGCGGCAATTGTAATTACAAATGCTAAAATCCAGATAAAAACTTTCTTCATATTTTATAGTTGAATAATGAGTAGTTCTTTTTTATTGTTTCGTAATACTTCAACATTAACGCTTTGGCCAGCCTTTAATTGCGAAAGTCGTACCATGTAATCCTGAATGTTTTTCACAGGTTTGCCATCAACAGAAGTTATAATGTCGCCTTTTTGCATTCCGCCATTATACGCTGGTTTACCTTTGGTTACAAATTCAACCAGTAATCCG
>JAJYAG010000219.1:0-4046 GCA_021779665.1 Bacteroidota bacterium
TTTACCTTCCTGGTTGAGGAAATAGTCAGCTGTTTCGATGTAATGAACGTTGCGGAGTTTCGTTGAGAGATCCCTGATGAGCGCGTTGCCTTCCTGAATTTTGGGCCAGACACTCCAGCGGCGTTCAGTAGGTGTTACCTGGATATAGAAGACGGGCACATCGGGCAGCTTCCTGCGGATTGTCCTGACAGTGTAAGAGAATAAAGACGCTACTTCGGCAGGGGTTTTATCTTCGTCGGAGCCGACAATGTCGTTGGCAACAAAAATAACAACTGCCTGGCATTTGTGGGGATAGACAATGCGGGGGGTGTACCAAGCCACGTCAGAGAACTTGGAACCGCCAAATCCGCGCTGGATGACATTATAAGGCTTCATATCCTCCGATAAGGTATTCCACAGGCGGATGCTGGAACTTCCCATAAACAGGACAGCATCGGCGGGATATTGCTGAACGCTGTCAAGATGTTCAAATTTACGGATATCGGCCTCCCTGCCCTGCACGCTGTTTTTATATTTTTTCAGCGGGGAGCAGGATACTATAAACAGAAGCAGCAGCGTGGTGGTTAAAACGGAGGCAAATGTGTTTTTCATTTTCATGAGATGAAATAGGTTTAATTGGTTCACCGACACCTAGGATCAGGTGTAAGGCCAAAATATAATGCGAATATAAGGGATTTTTGGGTTTCTTAACCCTCTAAATCATCCTGGGGTTTGGGGAAGCCTCACCCCGGCCCTCTCCTCCAAGGAGAGGGTGACCGAAGAATTGGGATAAAGGAGTTAACCGCAACCACTTGGGAAGGGGCTATAACGGAACTCAGGCTGGAGCCTGAATGTTGGATCAGTCGGAAAAGTTGCGGGTTGAATTAATAGGTCACCGCTACGCGGCTTGAAAGAATCCTGATCATGAATTTTGCTACAAAGAGATCTCCGCTACGCGGCTGCTAAGCTGCAGAGTAGCGACCTATTTGTAGATATTCTTACTCTAAAAATAAAAGAAAGACAATAAATTAAATCGGTATATTGAACGTTGTAGACGTTCCAATTTTGTAGAAATGAAAAATGCGGATGGTCTTAGCGGCGTGCAACAAGGTTGAGAAAAAAAAACTTTTGTGATCGCCGCAATGGGTATATGCCGAGAAATGGGCACAGGGAATGCTTTGAAGGGTTGCTTTGTCGTGCCTCCTCGCAATGACTACAAACGTAAATGGCCTTGGAAACCTCACCCCGGAGCTACTCCCTTTGGTCGTGGGACCTCACCCCGCCTCTCCTGAGAGGAGAGGGTGACCGAAAGATGGGGCTTGAGGAATATAACCCCAACCCCTTAAGAAGGGGCTATAACAGATGGTCGGGTGATAATGAGCATGGATACACATTTGGCATTAGGTGATACTGTAAGGATTGCTTCGTCATGCCTCCTCGCAATGACATTTTAGCGTCATATGTACTTTTATTTTTCTTTCGTCCTTTTGTCTTGACACAAAAGGGGCCCAAAAGTCAAGGCTTACTAAATCCTTCGACAAGCTCAGAATGACGGCTAAAAACAAATGAATCTCCTCCTGCGGGTATAAATTCGCTACGGTATCACTTAATCAGTATTATTGCAATTATCTTACTTTGACAAATTCAGTTAAATATATGAAAACCCTGAAAGGGTGAAAGCAAAAGAATAGGGCATCGCCCTATTGCCGATAAGTAATATACAAAATCCCAGCAGCCCTGAAGGGGCGAAAGCCAACACTAGTCCCAAACATATCGTTCATCGTATTTCACATTATATTTTTTCAAAAAGGCCCGGAATTCATCCATAGGTTATTTTTTTGTGATGCTCCTGCTGATTTTCTATATACTTGACAACAATATCTGTTTCTGTAGGGTTTGCCCTTACAGGGCGATTTGGAATAATTTATCCTATTAATAGGGCGCTGCCCTATCCTTCTGCTAAATGCCCTTTCAGGGCATTCTAAATTAAGAACTTCCCCGTAAAAAACCATCTAAATTAAATCTGTTAAAGTAGAATTAATAAGTTTTTTACTTTTTTAATTTAAAGGTATTTCAACTAACCGCAAACATGCCGATAGCAGTGCGTCTTTACGGGATAGCGCCGTAGGTGCGATATGGTAGCCCGGGGTGGAGCAAAGCGGAGCCCCGGGATACCATATCGCGTTTGTTTTTTGCGGCGTGAGATGATGTTGAGAAGAGATAAGAGGCTTGTATCGCCGCAGTGGGACCGGTATAAGGACCCGGAAGGTGAATATATCCCAGGTTTGAAACCGTAGCCTTATAATTTCTGAATGATTTTTTAAATGTTTAAATCTTTCTGTTTGCAATAAAAAATATAAATTTAGGTTAGAATTAGGTCTGGATGGTAGTCGATGGAGAATATGGATTAGTCGATGGTCCATGGTCGTCGATAGCTATCGGGAAGCAATAGCTAATACAGTCGACAGGTGGATAAACCCAAAACTAACTCAAATGTAACTGAGGAGGGCGAAGCCGCGGAGAAGAGGGAAGGAAATGCAATCCAACTGATTAATCAGAGATTTTAAAAAGTTATCAATGGGGATCGTTTTGGGAGCGATGTGATGGGGCTTTGCCCCAAACCCCACTTACTCTTTTGTCTGCCACACAAAAAAGTAGCTATTGAGCGGGGTAAGGTTTAGCTCTATAGGCTTTTCTTTATTTGAGTCTATTATAATATTTATCTTTCGTCCTTTTGTCTTGACACAAAAGGACCAAAACGTCAAGGCTTCCAGAAAATTGGCTAAAAACATAAGATTATCCTACTGCGGGGATAAGCCGCTAGATTTAGTCGTAAGTCGTAGGTAGTATGTCGTAAGACAAGCAGCAGGTTATTAAGCATTGTCACCTTTAAATCGCTACAATCCCCTCGTTACGGAAACTCTTATGTTTTCTTAACGCCATTTTCTGAAGGCCGGTACCTACCTTAGACATTACGGTTTTACCGGGGCTTAAATTGTTAATTTTAAAATGGCCGGAGGCCTTTGTTATACGACACAGCGGGACCCTGCGCCGAGCAAGGGGAAGACCGGTTTCATCGTCGGCATTGCGGTTCAATTTAAACACTAGTATAAAAAATTATCTTTCGTCCTTTTGTCTTGACACAAAAGGACCAAAAGGTCAAGGCTTCCTGGGAATTTGCTAAAAATAATAGTTTTTGCTACTGCGGGGGTAAACTCGCTTTATTATTGCCTTACCCTGAGTACTGCCATTAAAGAAGTAATTACCATTATGAAGGAATTACCTATGAACCCGCTCGGACATACCCCCTCATAACGCCAAAACTATTATTTTCTTAACGCAATTTCCAGAAGGCCGGTACCTACCTTGGGCATTGCGGTTTTACCGGGACTTAAATTGTGAATTTTAAAAGGGCCGGGGGCCTTTGTTTTACTACGAAGCGGGACGATACGCCGATCAGGAGATGGGGCTTTGCCCCAAACCCCACTTACTCTTTTGTCTGCCACACAAAAGAGTAAGCAGAAAAAGTCACCGCTTACGGTAAAATGCTAAAAAACCTTTCCATTCCGCTAAAATCAGCGAACTCGCGTGTAAGGTAATTACCAGTCACAACATGTTGCCCGCTCGGACAGCGCTGATTTTTGCGCTTCATTCCAAGGTTTTTCTAAACGCATTTTCCCGAAGGCGGATCCACAACCGGGGCATTGCGATTCTATAATGGCCTGGACATTTTAATGGAGGCTTAGGACAGTTGGGTTTTATTATGATTTAACATATCGGGGAGAAACTCCCTCTCTGGAGGAGAGGGCAGGGGTGAGGTCTTAAAATGTCGGTCCTCAACCGAACAAGTTTGGATATTACATGGGCTTAGATGCTTCCTTTAAAAAGGACCGGAGGCCTTTGTTGAACGACGTAGCGGGACGCTACGCCGAGCTGGGGATGTGATGGGGCTTTGTCCCAAACCCCACTTACTCTTTTGTCTGCCACACAAAAGAGTAAGCAGAAAAAGTCACCGCTTACGGTAAAATGCTAAAAAACCTTTCCATTCCGCTAAAATCAGCGAACTC
>JAJYAG010000219.1:4056-10318 GCA_021779665.1 Bacteroidota bacterium
CATGTTGCCCGCTCGGACAGCGCTGATTTTTGCGCTTCATTCCAAGGTTTTTCTAAACGCATTTTCCCGAAGGCGGATCCACAACCGGGGCATTGCGATTCTATAATGGCCTGGACATTTTAACGGAAGCTTAGGACAGTTGGGTTTTATTATGATTTAACATATCGGGGAGAAGCTCCCTCTCTGGAGGAGAGGGCGGGGGTGAGGTCTTAAAATATCGGTCCTCAACCGAACAAGTTTGGATATTACATGGGCTTAGATGCTTCCTTTAAAAAGGACCGGAGGCCTTTGTTGGACGACGTAGCGGGACGCTGAGGGAGGTATGAAGGAAGAAGTATGTGGGATGATGGTACATAATTATAACTTTAATTAAAGATTTTACGTTTAGGACTTTGCTCGTTTCTAAAATTACAGTAGGTTTGCGAATTACTCTCTTTTGTATAATGAAAAAACACCCAATACTTATTTTGCTGGCTGCTTTGCTGCTGGCATCGTGCGGACAATATAAACGGTTTACTTATATCCAGCCTTCGGCAGCTAACAGCAAGGATACCATTTTTATCAAGGACTTTACCGAATACAAGCTGCAGCCGGCAGATATCCTCAAGGTGGATGTGCTGAGCATGGATAAGAATGTAACCCAGATGTTCAATAAGGATATTTCCACAAGCGCTGTGAATACGGGTGGTTCGGGCGGCGGGACTTATTACCTGATGGGCTATTCTATCGATATTAATGGCAATATCACGCTTCCTGTAATTGGTAAGATTATGGTTGCCGGATTAACAGTCAACGAGACTAAAAGCCTCATTCAGCAAAAGGCTACTGAATACATCAAGGATGCTCAGATAGAGGTAAAACTGCTCAGCTTTAAAATTCATTTTCTGGGGGAAGTTGCCCGACCCGGGCAGCAAACGGTATTCAGTGACCGTGCCAGTATCCTCGAAGCCATCTCCATGGCCGGCGATCTTACTTATAACGGAAACCGCAAAAAGGTGAATATCCTGCGTTCCTATAAAAACCAGACCAAACTGATAGAAGTGGACCTTACCCGACGCGACCTGCTTACTTCTTCCAAATACTTCCTGCAACCCAACGATGTTGTATATGTGGAACCGCTCAAAACCACTACCTTTCGCCTGAGGTTGAATGAATACGCCGGAATCATGAGCTTTTTCACATCAACCATCACCCTTGTTGTACTTATTGTTAATCTGAATAAATAAATATGACAGAACCTGTATATTCTGAACCTTCAGAACAGACCTTTGACTTCCGTAAGCTTCTCTCCCGAATACTTAAAAACTGGTACTGGATACTTGCTTCTGTTATTGCTGGATTGGCTGTTGCCACCTGGATAAACCGTTACACAGCCCCGATGTACTCGGCCAGCGCAACCTTGATTATCAACGACGAACGCAAATCGACTGCCGAATTGCTTATCAATGCCCTCGACAGGTACAATGCCCGAAGGAACATTGAAAATGAAATAGCTGTGCTGCGGTCGTACCGCATGGCTTACAAAACCATATCGGAGCTCGACTTCGGTATCTTTTACTATAAGAAGGGCAATATCAGGCAATCCCTTATTTATAAGAATCTCCCCTTCCGGGTAATCCTGGATACTTCTGCAGTAAACAGCGCAGGAGCTACTGTAAATATTACACTGAAATCGAAAGAGCAGTACGAAGTCTCCATTAACGGGGGAGCCAATATTAAAAAGACCCTGAAGTACGGAGAATACTACCGGGATAAATCGCATAACTTCACAGTGCAGCTTGTGAATGCAAGATTTTTTGTTCCTACCGGCGACGACCTGTATGCCTTTGTTATTAACGATATCAACCGGCTGGCTTCCGCTTACTCCGGAAAACTGGGTGTGGCTGCCATTGATAAGAGAGGTACGGTGCTTACGCTTAGCACAACCGGACCGGTAGCACAGATGGAAGCCGATTACATCAACAAACTGATGGAAGTATACATCCGCACAGGACTGGAAGAAAAGAACCAGACTGCCATCAATACCATCAACTTTATCGACGAGCAGCTTGCGGTGGTAGTCGATTCGCTTAACCAGGCCGAATCCAAGATGCAGAATTTTAAGACCCGGAGCAAAATGATGGAGATCTCCGAAGAAGGACAGTTTCTTTTCGGCAAAGTGACCGACCTGGAGAAGAACCGCGCTGCCATGGAAGTAGAACTCCGGTATTACGAATATCTTCAGCATTATCTCGATTCCAAAAACGACTTCAGCTCTGTAATAGCCCCGTCGTTCATCGGCATCACTGAGAGTCCGCTGGCAACGAACCTCACTGAACTTGTGGAACTGTACAAGGAGCGAAAGACCCTGATGCTGACAGCTACCACCAACAATCCTGCCATCACGGTAATCGACGAAAAGATCCAATCGTCCCTGGATGCCCTTCGCGAAAATCTTTCCGAAGCCGTTAAGATCACGAACAATAACCTGAAAGAGCTTGATTATAAAACGCAGGCCATTGAAGCAGATATGGTGCAGTTGCCTTCCACCGAAAGAAAGCTGCTGAATATCCAGAGAAATTATAAACTGAACGATCAGATCTATAACTTTCTGTTGCAGAAGCGTGCCGATGCTGCCATTGCACGTGCTTCGGCAGTTGCCGACAATAAAATTCTGGATATTGCCCGGTACGAAAATTCGCCCATGATCTCCCCAAAAACCTCGCGTAACAGGATGATCGGCCTGATGGCAGGACTTCTTATACCCATTGGCATTCTGTTTCTGATAGAATTTTTTAACCCCATCATTACCGATCCCAACGATATCAAAAAGCAGACCCAGACACCCCTGGTGGGCACCATCGGGCATAACACCCGCGACTCGGAGATCCCGGTAGCTGCCAATCCGCAGAGTTCCATAGCCGAATCGTTCCGTGGACTGCGTACCAATCTCCAGTACTTTCTGCGCGAAAAAGACCAGAAGGTTATCTGTGTTACCTCCACCATCAGTGGCGAAGGGAAAACATTTACCTCCATCAACCTGGCCGCCATTATTGCCCAGGCTGGCAGGAAGACCCTGCTGGTAAGCCTCGACCTTCGCAAACCTAAAATCCATAAGGTGTTCAATATGGACAACCGTGTGGGCCTTAGCAATTACCTGATCGATAAAGCCGAATATAAGGATATTGTCACCACCACCAATATAAAAAACCTTTCTGTTACGTTGGCAGGTCCGGTACCTCCCAATCCGGCTGAGCTGATCGAGACCACCCGGATGGAAGAATTCATCCGGCAGGCAAGCAACGACTTCGATATTATTGTACTGGATACGCCACCCCTGGCCATTGTTACCGATGCCATGCTGCTGTCGCGGTATGCCCATGCCAACCTGTTTGTTGTAAGGGCCAACTACTCCTCGGCCGATGTGCTCAAGCTTGTGGAAGAGCTGAACACCAAAGCCGAAGTAAATCATCTTGGTATTGTGCTGAATGATATTAAATTTCATGCTTTCCTTGGCGGGAAGAACTATACCTACAAGTATGGCTATTCTTATGGTTATGGTTACCGCACGGGACAGGGATACTATGAGGAAGACGGCGAGGTGAAAAGGAAGTGGTGGAGAAGGTTTTTTTAAGAGGGTCCGGGAAAGGACCTCACCCCCCGCCCTCTCCATTTGGAGAGGGAGCTTCCTCCAACACATCAACCGGCCTTGTCTTTATTGTTTCCTTAGGTCGGCTTAGCCTTCGGTTACGTCGGATATTATCGGCCTATGGCCATTTACCTGAGATGACAATTTAAGAAAATCGGCTGGAAGCCGGAGAATGTAATTGTAGCGAGACGCTACGATTAGCAGGGTAATACAACCCCCAACCCCCTGAAGGGGGCTTAAGCAGCCGGTGTTCACCGCTAAACTACGATGGACAGGGTTGTCGATAGGCTGTCACCCTGAGCGGAGTCGAAGGGTGAGTGAGGGAATCGAAGTTGGACGCTACAATAGCAGGTTTTTATTTGGGTTGCGTGTTTAATAAAATACAACCCCCAACCCCCTGAAGGGGGCTTTAAACAGCCGGTGTTCACCGCTAAACTACGATTAGCAGGGTTATCGAACGGCTGTCACCCTGAGCGGAGTCGAAGGGTGAGTGAGGGAATCGAAGTTGGGATACTATAATAGCAGGTTTTTATAGGCGTGCGGGTTTGAATTAAATGCAACCCCCAACCCCCTGCAGGGGGCTTAAACAGCCGGTGATTCACCGCTAAACTACGATTAGTGGTGCCTGATTAAAAAAGGAATGAATTTTCAGAATGCCAGGCAATTCCCTATCCTTCGAAAGGCTGTGTGAAAAGGTCGGAAAGACTTCGACTTCGCTCAGTCTGACGGTTAAGAATCAGTTTTCTTTGTCATATTGAGCGGAGTCGAAATATGACCAGCAGTTAACTTTTTACATCGCATCTTGCGGGAAGGGTTAGGGTGAAGTGTTCCAGTCGCAGTTTCACGTTCGTCGGACATTATCGGCCTGTGGGTATTTAAAGGATATCGGCTGGAAGCCGGAGAAATTAATCGTAGCGAGACGCTACGATTAGCAGGGTAATACAACCCCCACCCCCCTGCAGGGGGCTTTAAACATCGGCCGCTGGCCATTTACCTGAAATGACAATTTAAGAAAATCGGCTGGAAGCCGTCACGATTCGCAGGGTTGTCGAAAGGCTGTCACCCTGAGCGGAGTCGAAGGGTGAGTGAATAAAATCGAAGTTGGGACACTACAATAGCAGGTTTTTATAGGCGTGCGGATTTATAAAATACAACCCCCAACCCCCTGAAGGGGGCTTTAAACAGCCGGAGTTCACCGCTAAACTGCGATGGTCAGGGTTATCGATAGGCTGTCACCCTGAGCGGAGTCGAAGGGTTTTTTGACTCGGACATTACCGCTTTCAGCCATTTAAACCTGAAATTACAATTTGAGAATATCGGCTGGAAGCCGGAAAAGTTAAGCGTAGCGGGAAACTACGCTTAGCATTAGACGATGCGCTTAACAGAGTATCAGGCGGCCGGGGCTTCCTTCGCTTTTTTATCTTTTGGTTTGCGGCTGCCTCGGTCCTCGATGATGCGTGCCGAACTATAATTCTTATAAAATTCGGGATCGGATGCCTTAAACTGCAGCATCAAAACATCGATGTGGTTCAACAAAATATCGTCGGCTTTTGCAAACAGCTCTTCGAGGTTGCTTGTGGCCGTTGAGATCTCCACCCTGGCATTGCGCGGCAATACAGAGGCCGATTTGAATTCGCTCAAACGGCTTTTCAATCCTGTAACCATTTCGGCGGTGATGCCATAATCGGATAAACCGGCTCCTGCCTTGTCACATTCGGTTACAATTTCGGAGCAGATACGGTTGAAATCGGCAATAGAGGCCCGCAACAGGGTAGAGGGATATACATTTACACGCTGACAGAGGTCGTTATCGTTCTTGTGCGTACCATAAGAAAACAACGCTCCGGCAATGGTGTTGACGTTTTCGGTAATGTCTTCCCTGAGCTGGTTTTTGGATGTTGTAACCCCTTTGGTGTCGATGGCTTGTTGGGGATGTAATTCGTCGATCAGGGCAATAACACTTTTGAGATTGGCAGCTTCTTTTGCCAGAGCCGGAATGCTTGCTGCAGATGATTTGTTGTTGTCGAGTACCATGTCAGTTTCGCGGTACATACGTAATTTTGATTCCTGTCGGTTGTTCATGGATGATAAAATTTAGGTTAAACATATAGAAAACACTAAAAAGCAGACCTTAAATTCCCTTTTTTTGTTCCTACACCTGTAAATTCTCACTATCCGCTGGTTTCGCTGCTAATCGTCGCTGGTTAAAGGGGAATTTGTTTGTGAAGATATGTACGACAAAACTGATTTTTTGCAGAAGTAGTTTGACGAATAGCTTTAAATGAATGGTAAACTGCTGCATTTGAATGACGGATGCGAGGTACGGGTTACTGGTTACTGGGTACGAGTTACGGGTTATGAGTTGCGGGTTGCAGGTTACGGGTAATTTTTTGTCTTACTACTTACTACTTACGACTAAAGACTGTCTTCAATTGCCTTTGTATTATATTTAAATTGTCTATGTTTGGATGTAAGTGGTTTATGCTTGAATGTAAATGGATTTTGATTGCATGTAAATGGCCAATGTTTGATGGTTGTCTTCTCCTGAAATAGCTTGACACAAAATCAAGCAAATGGAAGAAGTAAAGAAAGAGGAATTAAAAGAATTAAAGGATCAATATCCAATATCCTTTA
>JAJYAG010000037.1 GCA_021779665.1 Bacteroidota bacterium
AGTGTCGCGAATAAAGGTAGCATCCTTCTGCTTTCCCCTGAAATGTGTCGGCCATGGTTTTGGCCTGCATAAATGTATATGTTGCCGAGTCGGTAATGGATGGGTTAACATCGCCAAACTCACCGAACTGGTGTAAATCCTGAATTTTGCTTGCCGGGTCGAACATTTTCTTAGTATTTAGTTATTAGTATTTAGACAAATACAATACATCGAAAATAGCAAACAGGGCAGGCAAAAAGTATGATTTTTATCGGGAGCAGATATGTTGTATATTAACTGTGGTCTGATTTGTTTTTAATTATCGTTGCTATTGACAACCAGTATCTTTATTTTTGTGTTAACATCTGAAATTTTCTGACATGGAAAATGACCGGCATATTCTCATTCAAAAGTTAAAGGAAGAAAAAGCCTTTTGGTCGTACGATAATACTGCAATTGATAGTATATCTGATGAAGAGCTGATTGGGAAAGTATTAATTCATCTTGACATTGAAGAGATCTTTGCTTTATTCAGAATGTTTCCAAGGAAGAAAATCCAAAAAGTATGGCAGGAACAGATATTATCGCAGGAACCACTTTACCATGGGTTAAACCGGCTGTATGCCTTTCTCCTGTTCGATAAAAAGAACCCTGACAGGTATATCAGAGATTTTAGGAATAAGAAATATAAATCGCTTATATGCAAGGTTTAGATGAACGTACTGGTAAAATATTTGAGGTATTTAAGTCCTGTAAAAACTATAGTTCCTGTTTTGAATAATGTTCAGGTAGCCGATCTGATTTCCCTTGTAGCTATGAAGGTTGAGGTTATGTTGCGCAGGAGCGAATGGCGAGATTACTACGACATTTATTCGTTGCTAAAAGAAGGACTTTCTTTAAAAGAAATGGTTACTTTCGCCGGAACTTATTCGAATCACCGTCTTAAATCGAAGGATGAATTAAATTTTCTGTCGAATAGTAATAACTATCATTATTGTCCGGTAAATTAACTGCAAATATCTATGCAACCTCTACGAGGTTGGCGGGAGAGTATTTATCTATTTGTTCTACAGTTATGTATCCTCTACGAGGATAATGTTTCAACTTCGTAGAAGTTGCATTATTGTAGAACATAAAATGGAAGGTGATTTCTCCAACCTCGTAGAGGTTGCACACCTGCTAAGACTTTCCCGTAATTTCATCTTTTTTATCGGACAACATTGAATAACTATAAAAAAGAGAAAAACTTTTCTTTGTTAAATCCTTATGATGTTGATGGAAAGGAGATTGAAGAACTGATAAAAGTCGCTATTTAAAAAGAGTATCCATTTTAGATGTTTTACTCTTCAAGCAGTTTCTTTTTACATTCTTCCAGTACAGCAAGTTGATCTTTCGAAACCGAAGGATACTCTAACCTGAGATCTTCGAGGGTCTTAACAATTATTTCGGAAACAGCTAATCGGGCAAACCATTTTTTATCTGCAGGTATTACAAACCATGGCGCCTGTTCGGTGCTGGTTGCCTCAATTGCTTCTTCGTAGCTTTGCTGATATTGGTCCCAGTATTGTCTTTCCTTGATATCGGCGGCCGAAAACTTCCAGTTTTTCGAAGCATCGTCAATACGTGCCAGCAGACGTTCTTTTTGTTCGTCTTTCGAGATATGCAGAAAAAGCTTGATAATTTTCGTTCCATTCTCGCTTAAATACCGCTCGTAATCGCGCATCTGGCGGTAACGGTCCTTCCAGATATTTTCATTCTTGATCTCATCAGGCAGTTGTTGCACCTGAATGATGTTATGCACCTTCACCACAAGCACTTCCTCATAATACGACCGGTTGAAAATTCCGATCCGGCCACGTTCGGGAAGATGTTTGTTTACGCGCCACAAATAATCATGATCCAATTCCTCGGACGATGGTTGCTTAAAGCTTTGCACATAGGTTCCCTGTGGATTAAGGCCTTTCATTACATGCTTTACAATACCGTCCTTTCCTGCAGTATCCATGGCCTGCAGAATAATTAAAACAGAATAGCGGTCCTGTGCATAGAGCTTGTCCTGCATCTCGGCCATACGCTCAATGTTTTCTTCGAGCTTTTCCTGAGCATCGGTTTTGGAATTGTACTTGCCGGTGTCGCTGGTGTTAATTTCAGAAAGTTTAACTTTCCTGCCTTCTTTGATTCTGAAATCGGAGATATCCATGGGTTATTCGTTTGAGGAATATAAATGTAGGATATTTTTGCTAATGAAGAGCCAAAATCCATTAAGGTTTCCAGATAAAGGTCAAAACCAAACAGAAAGTTTCATCTTACACGTTTAGCAGATTCACTTTCCTTCAGAGTGAAAATATTTTTTAATCCATGCTTCCGTTATTTCGAGCACCTTATTATCCATGACGGGTTTTTGGATATTACTGTATTCAGCCGGCATTCCGGTTTGCGATTCCTGAAAAAGATGATTATAGCCCTGTAATTCAATAATTTCATAGTTTGAATTTTGGCCTTTTTTCAAAGCCTTTTCAATACCTGCAAGGTTTTGTTTTGGGACTACCTGCACGTCTTTCGATCCATTAAGGACCAGCACAGCGCATTTAACCTGACTGAGATATGGTGCCGGGTCGAAAGCAATAAACGTTCTGAACCAAGGGGTAAGATAAATTGAGAAAGACTTTGTATAATCCTCTTTTTCTTTTTCCGGAAAATTCATCTTTTCAATTTTTTGTTTTATGAGGTTTTTGGCATCCTTATCATTTTGGTTATTTTCAACAATATCCATTATTTCTTTATTGAGGTTGGATATTTTCATTGCGGAATCTTTAACGAAGCCTTGTCCAAGCAGCATTGCTTCGGTTTGAGTAATCAGAATCTCTCTACCTGTAATACCGGGGCCGGCCAGGAGAATTATAAAAGCTACTTCCTTATTTCGTGAGGCAACAATTGGAGCGATCATTGCGCCTTCACTGTGACCGATAATTCCAACTTTTTCAGGGTCTATTCCCGGTTGTTTTCTCAGAAAGGCAAAAGCCAACTCAGCATCATCAGCAAAATCGAATGAAGTGGCTGTCTGGAAGTTTCCGGTCGATTCATTTACGCCACGATCGTCATAGCGAAGTACTGCTATACCCCGCTCCGAAAGATAGTTGGCTATCCTGTAAAAGGGTTTTTGTCCCATCAGTTCCTCATCACGTTTCTGGGGGCCTGAGCCGGAAACAAGTATCACTGCCGGACAGTTTTTTGCATTTTTCGGGGTCGTTAATGTTCCTGCAAGGGTGACGCCAGTCTTTTGATTCACGATTTTAACTTCTTTTGAATCGTACAAAGGATTTGATGGGATTAATTGCAGGACTTCCATTCCGGAAGATTTATCAATATTAAGCGGTATGCTCATTCCCTTCTGGTACCACGTTCCTCTCATGCTGGTTTTGGTCGTTAAAACGGCTTTATACTGACCCATAATTACCGGCACGTTAACAATAACGGAATCGTTTCGGAAGATCACTTCTTTCGCAGGGATACCTTTTGCTCCCTGGTCCGGACTGTCGATAGTACCTGAAATAGCATTTCCATGCGAGGTAAAATTAAAGACCAGTCGTAGTTTCGAGTTCTGTATTAACAATGAGCCGGTCCATTTTCCGGAAATTTCGGGTAATGTTTTTTCCTGAGATATTAGCGGTGAAAGGCAGATAAATAAGAGAAGAAAAAAGGCGATTGGTTTCATTTTGAGTTGGATTTTATTTGGGTAAATAAACTGATGGTTTTTTCTGACGAACTTAAATTTAGGTAAACAGTCTTAAGTCCTTCGCCTGAGATTTTGATATATGGTAATGATTCCCTATGAATAAATAATTTGATATTTTCTCCCGCCCGGGTTCTGAATTTACCTTTTAATACACCGCCACCTGAGAACCCATTGGTTCGCATCGAAATTTCGGGAAGGGAATTAACCGTATCCACTTTGAGATTTTGAATGTCTGCCGTAAAACCATAAATTCCTTTTACTTCTATTTTTCCACTCGTAACGATAACATTAGGATCTTTCATTCCAAAATAGAAAACCGCAGTGATAAAAATAGCAGCAATTATCAGCGTATAGGCAAAACGTTTGGATTTGTAATAGGATAGATCTTTCATAGCTAATTTTAATTAATATATTGCAAAACAGTTTTATAAGAATTAACAAAGATTATTTTGAATAGAACTTCTGCCAAAACCAGAGCTATTATAAAACTAACAACGGCCTTTGCTCCTTTCAGATTTGCCGAAACGCTATAAGCATTGTACATCAATATCACTGTCCAGATAGTGAATACGAAAGTGACCAACCCAAAAATGATCAGTGAAGCTGATAAATCGGGCATGCCCGTATACTCAAAATGGAAATACGGAATGAAGCTGATCAGCGAAATCAATAGATAAGGATATCTGGCCAGGGCCTGAGTCCCGAATATGTCAATGACTCTTACTTTCGATTTGGATAAAACCTTTGCAGCTACAAGCAGGAAGACTGAAAAAAGCAGCCAGCTCAAGGTCGATTCCATTAGAAAAAGTAACCATGGAGCCGGCATTCCGGCATGAATGTCGATTACGCCGTCATAATGCACATTGTTAAGCCCTCCAAGAAATGCAGTAACAAGTAAAACAAGCAGGCCTGATAAAAGAGACCGGGTACCTGCAATCTGAATAAATGGGTTATATAGCCAGTTAATTTTCATGGATTGCTGCTTTCGGATTTTTGAATGTCGTTTATTACTGCATCGAGCATATTGCGCACTGTAGGATAACTCAGTCCCAGTTTGGAAGCCATGTCTTTCAGGCTTCCGCTGCTCTTTACAAAATCAATTATAAATTGTTGCTGATCAGGGCTAAGTTGCAGTAATACTGGCATCTGGTATAAACCCGCGACCGATGTTTTGCAGTTTTCGCAAATTAAACCCTGCACTGCAAGGTTGTTCTGGCAACTGGGACAATGTATGGGTAGTTTATTTTTCATTCAATAAAATTATACAAAAAATAAATAAAATTAAATATGGAATACATAAAATTAAAATTAGTATTAATAAAATAGTATTTATCCATTTTAATAAACATCGCATTGTACGAACTTACCTCTTTCATTTTTTCATTTTTCTATCGTATTTACTTTCATTTATATTACCTTTGTGATTTTAATAACAAATCTTTAAATAACATATTCATATGCAGACCATTGATAAGTATAATTTTAAAGGAAAGCGTGCGATTATCCGTGTGGATTTCAATGTCCCCCTGAACAAACAGACTTTTGAGGTGACCGACGATACCCGCATCCGCGGTGCTTTGCCTACCATAAACAAAATATTGGCCGATGGCGGTTCTGTAATCCTGATGTCGCACCTGGGCCGTCCCGATGGAAAAGTTCAGGAAAAATTCTCTTTAAAACATGCCATCCCTGCAATTGAAAAGAACATTGGAAAGAAAATAATTTTTGCAGGCGACTGTGTTGGCGAAGAGGCTAAAAAGATTACAGCTTCCATGAAACCAGGTGACGTGGTATTGCTCGAAAATCTCCGCTTCTATGAAGAAGAAGAAGGCAAACCCTACCACCTCGGCGAAAACCCAACCGACGAAGAAAAGAAAGCTGGTAAAGCAAAAGTTAAGGAAAGCCAGAAAGAATTTGTTAAAACGCTTGCCAGCTATGCCGACTGCTATGTGAACGATGCTTTTGGTACAGCTCACCGTGCACACGCCTCCACAGCTTTAATTGCAGCTTATTTCCCTAACGACAGCATGTTCGGTTTCCTTATCGAAAGCGAGCTGAAAGCTATGGACAAAGTGCTCCAGGCTGCCGAAAAACCATTTACTGCTATCATGGGCGGTGCCAAGGTTTCGGATAAAATACTTATTATCGAAAATCTCCTCAACCGTGTTGACAACCTCGTTATCGGCGGTGGTATGACATACACCTTTATCAAAGCTCAGGGCGGAAAAATTGGTAAATCACTCTGCGAAGAAGATAAGCTCGACCTCGCACTTGATATTTTAAGAAAAGCCAAAGAAAAAGGTGTAAACGTTATCCTTCCTGTTGATGCTGTTAATGCCGATGCTTTCGATGCAAACGCCAACACCCAGATTTCGAAAACAAACGAAACTCCTGATGGATGGATGGGTTTGGACATTGCCGACGAGTCCATTAAACTTATCAGCGATGTAATTGAAAAATCGAAAACTGTACTCTGGAACGGTCCTATGGGCGTTTTCGAAATGGAAAAATTCGCCAAAGGAACTTCTGCTGTAGCTCAGGCAATTGCTAAAGCTACCGAAAAAGGTGCGTTCAGCTTAATTGGTGGTGGCGACTCGGTTGCTGCTATCAACAAAAATAAACTGGCCGACAAAGTGAGCTATGTATCAACTGGTGGTGGTGCTATGTTGGAATATATGGAAGGAAAAGAACTTCCAGGTATCAAGGCTGTAAGAGGATAATAAAGTACTTGGTAACTAGTACTGAGTATTTAGTACAATATAGAAAAGGCGTCCGGAAGGATGCCTTTTTTGTTATATTTACTTTTCAAACTACACTAACATCAATGGAAACTATCTTAATCTTCTTCGCTATTCTGGCTGCTATACTTGTTTTTCTTTGGGTTGTACCTATCGGTTTATCATATCAGTGTAAAGTTTATCAGATTGATTTATCTCTGCTTAACTTAGTTTTGATGCGATGGAGAAAAGTTCCGCCAGGGTTGATTGTAAGTTCTTTGATAAAAGCCAAGAAGGAAGGTATCACGATAGATCCTGCTTATTTTGAGGCTCACTACCTTGCAGGAGGAAACGTTTACAATTTATCAGAAGCTCTGATTTACGCCAGGCAGAAAAATACCGACATTGAGTTGAAACAATTGATGAGTGCTAATCTGGCCCAAGAAGACCTGAAAGGTTATATTGACAGATATCTTGAGAATAAAAAAACCGTTCGCCCCTAATATTTGAGAAGCAGATCTTATTTCTCTTTTTGCATAAATTTTTTCCCAAGAAAAGTGTTGATATTACACTTTTTGTATATTTGCTTTTCTAATTACTTAAAAACAATTACATGAAAAACTTAACTACACTTCTGGTTATACTTTGCTGCACAGTGCTCACGGGCACAATGTCGGCGCAAACCAGCACTAAGATGGTTCTGAATGCCGATGTTACAAAAGATACCATTAGCCGCCACATTTATGGTCATTTCTCCGAGCACCTGGGTCATTGCATCTATGGAGGCATATGGGTTGGCGAAAATTCTCCTATTCCCAATACCCGTGGTATCCGTAACGATGTTGTTGCAGCGCTTAAACGTTTAAACATCCCTAACCTGCGCTGGCCCGGCGGTTGTTTTGCCGACGAATACCACTGGATGGATGGTATCGGTCCGCGCGACAAACGCCCAAAAATGGTAAATACTCATTGGGGTGGTGTTGTTGAAGATAACAGCTTTGGAACACACGAGTTTCTTGATCTTTGCGAACAACTTGGAACAGAACCTTATATCTGTGGTAACGTTGGAAGCGGAACTGTTGAAGAAATGTCGAAATGGGTGGAATATATCACATTCGACGGAGAGAGTCCTATGGCCAACCTTCGCAAGCAGAATGGACGTGAAAAACCGTGGAAGGTCAAATTCTGGGGCGTTGGAAACGAAAACTGGGGTTGCGGCGGTAACATGACAGCTGCTTTTTATGCCGACCAATACAAGCGTTACGCTACTTACTGCCGTAATTACGGTGACAATCGTCTTTACAAGATTGCCGGTGGTCCGAACGTTGACGATTACAACTGGATGGAAACCCTCATGAAAAATGTAGGCACCTGGGGAATGAATGGTGTGTCGCTACACAGTTATACAATTCCTAAAACCTGGGGCGATAAAGGCTCTGCAACACAGTTCGACGAAAACGAATATATCATCACCATCAGAAATACCATGCGCATGGAAGAGCTTGTTACGCGCCATGCTTCCATTATGGATCGTTACGACCCGGGCAAACGTGTTGGCCTGATGGTTGACGAATGGGGAACCTGGTACAACGTGGAACCCGGCACAAACCCCGGATTTTTGTTTCAACAAAATACTGTAAGAGATGCAATTGTTGCCGGTATAAACCTGAATATCTTCAACAATCACAGCGATCGTGTAAAGATGGCCAACATTGCGCAGATGGTTAATGTGTTACAAGCAGTAATATTTACCGAAGGCGAAAAAATGATGCTAACTCCGACTTATTATGTTTATGAATTATATAAAGTGCATCAGGATGCGGTTTTAATTCCGCTATCGTTCCAGTCGCCGGTTTACGAGTTTCAGGGAACTAAAATACCTGCTGTCACAGCTTCGGCCTCGCGCGATAAACAAGGGAAAACGCATATTACCTTCACAAATGCAAACCCAAATAAGGACATAGACATCACCATTGAACTCAGGGGAGGAAAATTCTCAACCGTAAGTGGAATGGTGGTTACAGCCAAAGCATTGAATTCATATAATACTTTTGCAGCACCTGAAACTGTTAAAAGTGCACCTTTTACAGGAGCAAAACTGAATAAGGAGCAGTTAACCGTAAAACTCCCATCGAAGTCGGTGGTAATGGTTGAATTGCAGTAAGAGCGTAGTAAGTATTTACTAACGGGTATAAAGAAACAGCCGCTTTTTCAAAGAAAGCGGCTGTTTTTATATGTAATGCAGAGAATTATTAATAGTAACTTACAAAATGTAACTTAAGTTTATTTTTAAACTTCAGCCATTTTCCTATTGTTCAAAAATTCTTTTATATACTGGTCGAACTTTTGTTTGAGGCCACCAACAGCAATCTGTTCGTGCACTACCCTGTGGATATTATTTGTTTCTATTATTATAGGGCCATTTGGTGTAAAGGCTACATCCCACCCCAGCACGAAGAAGTAAGGCAACTGACTGTGCAGCTTTTTTACAGCTTCCATTCCTTCCTTAAAAAAAGGAATCTGATAGCCATCGAAAACAACTCCGGTTTGGGGATGCGTAAAGAAAAACAGTGGTTCTTTATGTGAATACCCCATTTTGCTGAGTTTACCGGTTTCCATATCTATGGGAATATAGATATTTCCTTGTGCGAGATTGTCGACAATGCTGTTCCCTACGCCAATTCTTAAAAATGTTGCAATAACATGAATTTCGGAACCGGTATTCACAGTAATCATGCGTGAGGTATTCAGCGATTCGGGATGAAGTCTTTTCAAATCGTTATGCTGCTCCAGCAATTCCTGAATCACAGCCCTTTCGGGCATTTTATTCTTTAATTCCTCAATGCTGCTTTTTTTGTCGTTAATGAAGATTTCCCCCTTTTCGACCTTTAACTTGAAGATATCTTTTCCCCCAAATCCCATTGTGTTCTTTACAATGCTCTGCATGGGGTAACTGCTGATACCCTCAATAGGCTGAGGAGCGGAACCGGATGGGTAGAAACGGTTTTTAGTGGCATAACCTATATTCCGTGGTGCATACTGAGGATAGTTGTTTATAAACTTTTCCCAAACCATTTTATCTTCCAGGAGGCACAGATAACTGGGCGGATAAAACTCGTTGTAATATGGTTTAAAACTTCTGAAGTTCAGATAATCGTTCAGATGCTTGTTTTTTTGATCGAGCCCGAGGATAAAAAAATTTGTGATATACCCTCTGTTTGTAAACGTCCACCGCACCAGATCGAGCATGAGACTTAACGGCGCTTTGGATTCACGGCTGTTGCTTTTACGGATTATCTCCGTTTGACGGATGATTCTTCGGATCTTAGTAATCATAATTGGAGTGGTTATATGTTATTCAAAAAATTTCAGGCTTTCACGATTCCCAGGTAACACCTTTATGTACAACTTTAGCAGGAACGCCCGCAATTACCTGGTGTTCGCCTTCAATATATTTTGTAACAATAGAATTGGTTGCAACAATACAATCGTCACCTATCCGGGCTCCTTTCAAAAGTGAAACCCTGGAACCAATCCAAACATGATTGCCAACAGTAACATCCTTCGGAGGATTAATATATTCACCATCGAGAGTCTTTATTTTATGGAAATCGGTGTCCAACACCTGTACCTCCCACGAAAGGCGGCATGCTGTCCCAAAAGCTACATTTTTGAAACAGATAATCGAACTCTGCGGCGAAATGCGGAATTTTTCACCTAACTGAAGGTGGCCCTGAGGCCCTACAACAATTTTTGACCCAAATTTTAACAAGGCCGATCCTTTAAAGGTGACAGTTCCCATTACTTCCCACACCGCCTTCAGGTTACGGTCGAAATGACCGACATACCCGCTGCCAATGCGAATCATTCCCGGGCGGATGGGTGCATCGATTATCACTTTGCCTTGCAGCTTTTTAAGTTGTGTTTGCCTTACAAAAACAGGGAAACGGATAGCATCTTTAAACTCAAAATAGGTGAAGTTGAAGCGTAAAGTTTTAAGATTCAGATTCCGGATAATTTTCAGAATATCCCGAATTCCTGTTTTAGTAGTTGCAACCGTTTCCTTTTCTACAAATACATTGTCTAAAAGAATTGATTCAGCAATAGGAGTAGAGTTAAGCATAAGCAGGATTCCTTTCTCGTTGTTTGTTTTTCATGAATTCTTTTATGTAAACATCAAACTGCTTTTTAAGAGCTCCTTCAAATTCCTGTTCATCCACAACCTGGTGAATGTTATTCGATTCTATCACCACCGGACCATTAGGAGTAAAGGCGATATCCCAGCCAAGAATAAAAAAATAAGGGAGCTGATAATGAAGCTTTTTGCATAGTTCCAATGCTTCCTGAAAATAAGGAAGCTGATATCCGTCGAAAACAATATTTGTTTGCGGATGGGAGTAAAACACCAGGGGCTCGTTGTTCGATTGACCCAACTTACCCAACTTACCTGTTTTGCGATCGATTGGTACGTAAATGTTGCCTTTTGCAATATTGTCGACTACATTTCCTCCGTTACCGATGCGCAGAAATGTGGAAACCACATTTACACCTGAGCCTGTATTTACCGTTACAATTCGCGAGGTATTGATGGAAGATGGATGCAGCCTTTTCACATCCTCGTGTTGTTCCAGAATTTCCTGCAATACCGAACGCTCCGGAAGGCGATTGATAAATTCGGCGATCGTGCTCTTTTTATCGTTAATATAAAGATTGCCCGAATCAATTGTCAGGATAAAAATATCCTTTCCGCCAAATCCAAGCGTATTCTTTACAATACACTTCATGGGGTATTTCAGTATGTTCTCGATAGGTTGCGGAACACAATCGGGCAAATAAAAGTACTGCTGGGTTACATAGCCAATATTTTTAGGAGCGTGTTCCGGAAAGTTATTGATAAACTTCTCGAAAACCTGCTTGTCTTCTAAAAGACATAAATAGTTAGTGGGGTAAAATTCCTTATAATATGGCTTAAAACTTTTGTAATTAAGAAAATCAGAAACTTTTGTTCCTTTCTGATCCAGGCCGAGTAAGAAAAAATTCTTAATACGTCCATGATTTAAAAAAGTCCAATGCGCCAGATCGAACATCATTTTTACTGCAGGTTTAGGATTTCTGATTTCCTTGTGTTTGGAGATGATA
Source organism: Bacteroidota bacterium (assembly GCA_021779665.1). Taxonomy (GTDB): domain Bacteria; phylum Bacteroidota; class Bacteroidia; order Bacteroidales; family JAAUTT01; genus JAAUTT01. Next base: position 11,572 of record JAJYAG010000037.1, read on the forward strand.
GCAGAATGTCGGATGATTCTTTTGATTTTTGTAATCATTTATTTTATTATTAAGGTTTAGGGGTCGATTTATAATTGATTATTCAATTGAGTTGTAAATACTAACCTTATGAAACATCATTCAGTTCTGTAGCTTCTCTCCTCTGTACCCTATTAACAACACTTCGGAATATTTGTTTGAAAGACGAAAAGTGAGGCGCTTTTTTTAAACTCTGATAATCAGACCAATAAACGACTAAAACTTTGGAAGGCGCATTGTTATTGCAACCAGTTGCTCTAAATTGTTGATGAAACCTTTTTAAATATTGACTAAATTTCAGATTAATTCTGATTGCAGGTATTCACGCAGAGTATAGACGGTTGACTTTGAAAAATTAGGATAGTAGAAACTAAATTCCAAAATTTGCACATATTGAATAAAATTTCATGACAAAGACGAATGCAGCCCGCATACTCGACAGTTTCGGGATAAAATACGGACTCGCAGCTTACGATGTGGATGAAATGGATTTGAGTGCTGCAACCGTGGCGCTTAAAATTGGTGCCGATATCGAAACTGTTTACAAAACACTGGTGCTCCGGGGCGACAAAACCGGTGTATTGGTTGCTGTTATTCCCGGTAACAAAGAGTTGGACCTGAAGAAAGCTGCAAAAATCTCAGGCAACAAAAGTGTGGAAATGGTCGCCATGAAAGAAATTCTGGAATTAACCGGATACATCAGAGGCGGTTGCTCCCCTGTTGGCATGAAAAAGAAGTACCCGGTTTTTATCCATGAGGAGTGCATTTTATACGACTACATATATGTAAGTGCTGGAATGCGGGGACTGCAGATGAAAATTAATCCCGATGATTTAATCGCTGTTACAAAAGCAACAGTCTCAGACCTGACCTGATCCAATCTTTCAAAGTCACTGTAATAACGGCATCTTGGTTCCGGCAAACGGAATTTAATGTACCTCATTAAGTAGAATTGTCCTTTTACTTGTCTTAAATATAAGAACTGAAAATTTTCATTCTCCAACTCAGTTCCCGTTATGAACTTTTTAAATGTAAAACTACTGTACCCGGAATGAGGGTAAAGAATAAAAATTTACTCTTAAATAAGTCTCTTAATGCATAACCCTGAATTTAAAACTTAACCTTACAACAATGTACATGCTGAAGCTAACTTTCCTTTTTCAGTTTATTTTATTGAACTGCCTGGCCTTTGAACCTGCTAATCTGCGCATTGATAATCAGGTTACTCCCCTTGGATTTGACAACCCTTCTCCTGAATTCAGCTGGATTTTAACTTCTGCCGAAAAAGGAACAGCACAGTCAGGTTATGAAATATGGGTGTCCGACAGCGAAAAAAATCTTGAAACAGGCAAATCCCTGATGTGGGCCACCGGGAAAGTTACAGGCAATGAGATATTTGGAATTCAGTATAAAGGGAAACCTCTTAAATCCATTACCTGCTACTACTGGAAAGTTCGTGTCTGGGACCAGAAAGGCAACGTTAGCAGCTGGAGCGAACCAGCGTGGTTCGAAACTTCTGCCCTAGCTGCTTCCGACTGGAAAGCGCAATGGATCTCCGATTCAAGACCGTTACCATCAAAAGATGAGGATTTTTACAAGCCTACTCCTAATCCGTTGCTTCGAAAAGTATTCACCCTTAAAAAGGAAATAAGCTCCGCACGTTTGTACATCGCCGGTTTGGGTTATTATACTGCCAGCATCAATGGTGAACGTGTTGGCGACCGCATGCTCGATGTGGCCCTTACACAGTATGCAAAGCAGGTAATGTACAGCACCTACGATGTGACAGGAATTATCAGAAAAGGCCGGAATGCCATAGGCGTTTCACTTGGGAATGGCTGGTATAATCCCATGCCTATCCGGCTCTTCCGCAGCACCAATTTGCGCGATGCCATGACGGTTGGAAAACCCTGCCTGAAAGCACAGATGAGGATAACCTATGTCGACGGCAGCGTGGAAACCATTGTTACCGACCAGAGCTGGAAAGCAGGCGAAGGCCCGGTGCTGATGAACAGCATTTATCTGGGCGAAACCTACGATGCCAGGCTTGAGCAAAAAGGCTGGGATATGCCCGGATTTAACGAAGGTAAGTGGGCAGCAGCAGCCATTGATAACGGTCCTGCCGGAAAGCTTATGGCGCAGGATATCCCTCCCATCCGCATCACCAGGATACTGAAACCTGTAAAAATTAACGAACCCTCACCAGGCGTTTACCTTTTCGATTTCGGCCAGGTGTTTGCAGGCGTTCCCCGGTTGAAGGTGAAAGGACCTGCTGGTACAACCATCACATTGCGCGAAGGCGAAGATGTTCATGTCGACGGTTCGCTGAATTTTCTCACTGTGATTACCGGTCAGTTAAAAGCCATGTGGAACCTGCGTGGTGGTCCGGGTTGCCCCGATAACCCTATGAACATCATCAAATACACAACAAAGGGCGAGGGTGAAGAAAGCTATACGCCACAGTTCACTTTTTCGAGTTTCCGGTATGTGGAGGTGACAGGCTTTCCCGGAAAACCGGGTCTGGATGCACTCGAAGGCCTCCGCATGAATACCGATCTCCGGGAAACCGGCAGCTTTGAATGTTCCAACGATATGTTCAACCGGTTGCACGATGTTGCCCGCTGGACTTTCCTGAGCAATATTTTCAGCATACAAAGCGACTGTCCTGCCCGTGAGAAGTTTGGCTATGGTGCCGACATTGTCGCAACAGCCGAAGCATTCTGTTACGACTACGACATGAGTCGTTTTTACCGCAAAATAGCGCAGGATTTTGTGAACGATGTTCGCCCCAAAGGCGGCATGCCCGAAATTGCACCCTATAATGGACTGGCCGTTAAAGGTATTGGCGATCAGAGCGGTCCGCTCGGATGGCAGCTGGCATTTCCATATTGTGCAAAGCAAGTGTACGACTTTTATGGCGACAAACCTTTTGTGGAAAAGAACTACGAAATTCTGAAACGGCAGGTGGAATTTATCCGCTCTGTTTACCCCGATCATATTATTCCGCAGGACATCAGCGATCACGAAAGCATTGATGCCAAACCAGAGGCATTTACAGCCACCTCCTTCTACCTTCAGCATGTGAATATATTAATTGAATGGGCCGAAATACTCCAAAAACAAGCCGATGTTGAAACCTATCAAAAGCTTGCAGCTGAAATCAGACAGGCTGCCATTCAGAAATTCGGAAAAGGAAACGGAATTTTTGATAATGGAACACAGGCAGCCCAGTTGTTTGCGCTGTATCACAACATTGTTCCCGAAAGTGAAAGGGTTCCGGCATTCAAGCACCTGCTCGAAGAAATTTATTATAAACATAAAGGGCATCTGTCCACCGGTATTTATGCCACCAAATACCTTTCTGATGTGAGCCGTCTCTGGAACCGTAACGATGTTGCCTATTCTGTTGCCAACCAGCGCACATTCCCCGGTTATGGCTACATGCTCGATCATGGGGCCACAACCCTGTGGGAAAGCTGGGAATATCCCGATACGGTAAATTCTCAGAACCATCCTATGTTTGGTTCGGTAGTGGAATGGTATTACCGGTCGTTGCTCGGGATCAACGGAATTGCCCCCGGGTTTAAAACCTTTTACATCAAACCTCAGCCTGCAGGCGATCTTTACTGGGCTCGCGGACATTACGATTCGCAGTCGGGCCGCATCACTTCCGGGTGGAATATTGAAAGTACAACTTTCAGGATGCGGGTTGGCATTCCGGCAAATACCACCGCATGGATATATGTGCCGTCACTCCCCGGACTTCCTGTTAAAGAAAGCGGACAGGACGCCAAAAGTGCACCCGGACTTACCTTTAAAGAATACAAAGATGGATATGCCGTTTTTGAAGCAGCATCGGGAGATTACAACTTTGAAGCAACTTTTCAGAAACTATAACTATTAACTTATGAGGCATTAACCGGCAGTTTATGCGGATTGGGATGCTTCTTGAAAACTAACTCCGACTATGAAGAAAATCACCATGTACCTGCTGGTATTCTCGTTAATGACCCAGGTAGTTACAGGATGCAAAAAAGGCGATAAGGAAAATGAGCCCACTCCCGACCCTGTTAAAGAACTTGCCAAAGTTACGGTTACGGTGGATAAAACGACCAAATACCAGACCATCGAAGGTTTTGGCTTTTTCGGTGCCAACGATGTATGGTGGGGGCCTGCAAATAATATGTGGAACGAAGCCTGGGGCGAGAAAGTAATTTCCGACCTTGGGATTACAATCTGGCGAAACGAACTATATCCACCGGCAATAGCGGGAGCCAACCAGGATGCCGACTGGAACAAACAGAAGCCAGTGGTACAGGGGTTGAAAGCCAAAGCCGATCAGCTTGGAGTAAACCTCAAATACATTGTTACTGTATGGAGCCCTCCGGCAGATATGAAATGGCAATGTAACTTCTCGTGGGCCGGCGACGCCAATGCCACCCGCAGTGCAGGAAAAGTTTCCACAAAAAACGGTGGCACGCTTAACCCGAATATGTATACAGAATATGCCGAATTCTGGAAAACCTGCCTGAAGAACTACAAAGACATTGGCATTGATGTGTATGCAATTAGTCTGCAGAACGAGCCCATGTTCAAACAAACATTTAACTCGTGCACTTATACAACAGTCTGGTATTGCGAACTGCTCGACAATGTGGTTCCCAAAATCAAAGCGGCTTACCCCGGCGTTAAAGTTTTCGGTTCGGAAAACATGCTCGAGATGGAAGGGAAAAGTAACAACTACCCATATTTTTATCATCAGGCCATTAAAAACAGTGCCACGGCAAAAAACAACATCGATGTACTTGCAGTGCATGGCTATTCCGATGGCGTAAATGCGTCGTCTGGATCGGAGCTTGCCAAAATGTGGACCAACCACACCGATCAGTTTTCTACTCCTATGAATAAACCGGCTTGGATGACAGAGACTTCCGGTTATTCGGATAATTGGCTAAAGAGCAACAATATCCCGGGAGCGCTGAACCTTGCCATGGATATGTACCAGGCCCTTGTTTATGGAAACATACAGGCCTGGGTTTGGTGGCAGGGCAGTGATGCAGCCGGCATCGGGAATTATTGCCTCATGAGCGGCACAAAAACCGGCAAAAAGTATAGTGTTTCCAGGCAATTTTACAGGTACATCCGTCCGGGAGCAGTGCGTGTGAAAGCTTCCACTCCGGATCCTGATATTCTTGTGGCCGCATTCGAGCACACAGGCAAAGGCACACAGACGGTTGTGATTATCAATGCCAGGGCCGAAGGTAAAATGGTTTCGGTGCAGGGGACAGATGTTGCAGGTGAATTCACAATGTTCAGAACCGATAGCTCATCGGAAAACTGCAAGGAAATTGGAAAAGTTAACAGCGGAACGGATAAATATTTCGAAATTCCCGCAAACAGTATCGTGACCCTGCAGGCAGGAGGAACAGCTCTGTAATTTGTTTTCCTGTTAATAAGTTTAGTCTTTCTTCACTTAAATTCTAAAACTAAAATAAAATGAGACTCAAAAGCATTCCCTTACTTATCGTCTTTCTCACTGGTTTGACATGGACCGCTTCGGGCCAGGACTTTGTTCTTCCGCTTTACAGTGGTGAAATCCCGAATTCCAAAAAAACAGGGACACCTGAAAAAATCGAGAAGAAAGATATCATTGTTGTATCGAATGTTCAGGAGCCCAACATTTCTGTTTATCTTCCATCGAAACGTTTTGCAACCGGACAGGCAGTTGTGATATGTCCCGGCGGCGGATACTGGGTTGAAGCCTACGATCTTGAAGGAACGGATATTGCCCGGTACCTGAATTCGATTGGTGTCGCAGGAATTGTGCTGAAATACCGTCTTCCAACCTCGGACAACACCGTTGAACCCCACAAAGCACCGTTGATGGATGCTCAAAGGGCGATCAGGCTTGTACGTTCCAATGCTGCCGGTTGGAACATCGACACTACAAAAATTGGTGTGATGGGCTTTTCAGCTGGCGGACACCTCGCTTCTACGCTGGGGACTCATTTTGATTACGGGAATAAATCTTCGGCCCATCCGGTGGAACGTTTCAGCTGTCGCCCCGATTTTATGATCCTCATGTACCCGGTAGTTTCGTTTACCACTCCAACCATGCACACGGGCTCCAAAGATGCTTTAATCGGGAAAAATGCCGATCCCAAACTTGCCGAATATTATTCGAACGAGCTTCAGGTGAGAAACGACACGCCTCCTGCTTTCTTTGTACATGCTGATGATGACAAAGGTGTTCCTGTGGAAAACACCCTGTTGATGTATGCTGCTATGCGGAAGAAAAACATTTCTGCCGAGCTGCATATTCTCTCCGAAGGCGGCCATGGTTTCGGATTGGGAGTTGGTAACAACCACATAGCCTCGTGGTCGGAAAACCTGCGGTTATGGTTAAACTGGCTGAATAAAAAGAAATGAGAAAATATGACCTTCAGTAACTACTTAACTAAACTTCAATGAAAACAAAAATTACGCTACTTATTCTGCTGTTTTTTTCCGGGATTAAAATTTCAGCGCAAACGGTATTTTCTCCTGATGCAGGATTATATGCCACGCTGTTGAACGACTTAAAAAAGGACCTCTACCTGAGCAACCGGGTTCAGAAAGTGACACTTGATGGCAAAGAACGGCTCATGTTTGTAACCTGGGTACGCGATCACATCCATACCACTAAGGCTTACAAATACTGGGAAAAGGATGTTGCCAGCTACATTGCTTTTTTTATGGAACACCAGACCGAAAAAGGAATGTATTACGATTACTGGGAATCGTACAAGGACAAAAATGTTGGCCAGCTGTTCTTTACCAACTGTTTCGACCGCCAGTTCTATTTTGTGGATGTAAATCAGCAGAACTTTTTCTTCCGCATGCCCATGGAAGCGGATCTTGAATACCTGCTTGTTGAAGGCGTTTACACCAACTGGCAAGCCACCGGCGACCTGGAATATGTTAAAAAGTGGATGCCCACCCTTATCAAAGGGATGAAGTACCTGATGAACGATCCGCTGCGCTGGTCGGGCAAATACATGATGGTGAAACGTCCGTACACCATCGATACCTGGGACTTTACCTCGCAACACGACAGCCTCAAAAGTGTTGACAGGCTCCTGGGCCATATCGACAATACCGAAAAAACGCCTAAAGGCATTATGCACGGCGATAACAGCGGAATGTTCATGGCAGGCAAAATGCTGTCGAAAATGTATACTGCAATGGGAGAGAATGATGCAGCAAAGGAATGGGACATGCAGGCTGAACTTTTCCGCCATCGCCTGAACACCACGTGCTGGAACGGCAGGAATTATGCACATTTTATCCCTGAGCAGCCTGTTCCGTTGCACATCAAAACCGATCCGATCAATTCGGTTGGTTTATCCAACACCTATTCCATCAACCGCGGTGCTCCTACTCGCGAAATGGCTGCTTCCATCATCAAAACCTATATGGAGATTGGCGAAAAAACAAAAAGCGAAGCACTTGCTCCGTGGTTTGGCATTTATCCGTTTATCCACCCGCATTTTGGAAATTATAAAGTTGGCGAATACATGAACGGCGCCGTACTTCCGCTGGTTGGCGGCGAGCTTGCCAAAGCTGCCCTGCAGAATGGCTTCGAACGCTACGGCATTGAGCAGTTCAAAATTCTGGATGAGATTATGAAGAAGAACGACCGCAAAGTTCCCGGCTGTGTAAATGCCGATGGCACTGCCCAGAAGGAAGCTATTCCCGACGAATGGGGACAGGCAGCATTTGTAAGTGCTTTGGTGGAAGGACTGGCTGGCGTGGTCGACAAAAGCATTCTTTTTAAAGAAGTGGAGATTTCGCCCAGATGGTATTTTGCGGGAGTGAATAAAACTTCGGTTACCATTGGCTATGGCAACGATGGAAATCAGGTAAGCTACAGCTATTCATTTTCAAACAACCGGGCCGAAATTAAGACCAGCGGCAAGTTTGAGCGGTTCACCATGCGGGTACCTTTTCCAGAAAAAGCTAAATCGGCCTCAGCTACTATCAATGGCAAAAGTGCAAAGGTTTCGGTCGACCAGGTGAATCAGTCGAAATATGCAGTTTTCAGCGGAAGCGGAAGTTCCAATTTAATTGTCGTAAATTTTAATTAAGCTGAAGCATGGCTTCTCTATGGTTCACAGAGGAACACAGAGATAATACGAACTCTTTATCAATTTAAACCATCAAAAAATAATGTCATGAAAATCAGAATTCTTTTTTTCCTTCTGTTTTTGGCATCCTCCCTTAATGCCCAGGTTACCACCTGGCAAGGGCCTGAGGGATTTGCTTCCGATAAGTACTACACCGTTAAAGTAAACGGAGTTAAAGTTCCTGTGTACGACACTCCTATTGCCTCGTATGCAGTTTTCGACTTTACAGGTAAAGTTACAGTAGAAGTGAATACCATGTACGATGTTCGCTGGGTGGATATTCGTCCGCTGAAATCGGCTTTAAAGCCCGAATATACAGGCGACAATTCCTTTAAATTCAGCATGAGCAAGCCTGAAAATATAAGCCTGGAGCTGAACGGACGCATTCGCCAGCAGCCACTGTTTATTTTTGCCGGGAATCCCGAAAAAGAAAAACCTTCGAAAACCGATCCCAATGTAGTTTGGTTCGAAGGTGGTAAACTTTATAAGGATGTAAAACTGGAACTGAAAGATAACCAAACAGTTTACCTCGAAGGCGGTGCTGTTGTTCAGGGATATATTTTTGCAGAAGGGAAGAAAAATATTAAGATCCTTGGCCGGGGGATTCTCGACGGTTCTTTTAACAAAACTGCCGAAGGAAATAAAAACCGGTTTATCCATCTGGAAAATTGTGAAAATATTAAAATCAACGATATCGTGCTGCACAACGGCACCACCTGGCAGGTAGCTCTTTTCCACTGCAACCAGGCCGAAATAAATGGAATCCGCATCGTAAGCGAAAGCGGCAGTGACGACGGAATGGACATTTTTCGCTGCACCAATATTGCAATTGATGGGGTTTTCGCCCACACCAAGGACGATTGCATAGCCATAAAATCAGGCGGTAATTATCCTGCCGGGCATCCAACGGATAACATCCTGGTAAAAAATTGTGTGTTCTGGAATTCCATCTGGGGAAATGCCATCGAAATTGGTTTTGAGCTCTATTCCAACGAAGTAAAGAACATCCGCTTCGAAAACATCGATGTTATCCATGTGGAAGACGGCGCCACCATGAGCATCCATAATGCCGGACAGGCCCATGTTCATAATCTGGTTTTCGACAACATCAGGGTGGAAGACTCTCGCCAGAAGCTGTTCGATGTCGCCATTTTCTTCTCTCAATGGGGTCCCGATGGAATCCGCGATCCTGAGTTCATAAAAAATAATTACCTTCATGGTGCCTGGGATGGCGTACAAAAACCTCCTGCCGGGAAAGAAGCTTATCACAGCCAGTTCCGAGGGAAAATAAGCAATGTAACCTTTAAAAACATTCAGGTGGTTGGTGGACTGCTGCCTTTCTCAGTTTTCCATGGCTTCGACAAGGAAAAAAATGTTTCGGACATTACCGTTGAAAATCTAACCTACATGGGTAAAAAACTAAGTACGTTAGAAGAAGCCAAAATACGGCAGCAGAACGCCGAAAAACTTATAATCAAATAAGTATGAAGAAAGGACTAACATTATTGATTTCGTTGTTTGCTGTTGCAGGAGTTGCCCAAACCAAACTTCAATACGAAGAACCTGTTAAACAGCGGCTTTTTGTTCTCACCGATATAACCAACGAACCCGATGATCAGGAATCGCTGGTTCGTTTGCTGGTATATTCAAACGAGTATGATCTCGAAGGTTTGGTTGCCACCACTTCTACGCATCTCAGGGGACAAGTGCGAAGAGATAAAATAGAAGGTCTGGTGCGCGATTATGGAAAGGTCAAACCGAACCTCGACAAACATGCCCCGGGTTATCCAACCATGGAGTATATGCTAAGCATCACAACGGAACATTTACCATTTTACAGCATGGATGGCGTGGGCGAAGGCAAAGATTCACCCGGCTCGGAACTGTTAATTAAAGCCGTTGACAAAACCGATGATCGTCCGCTGTGGGTTACCTGCTGGGGCGGCACCAACTGCCTAGCGCAGGCTTTGTGGAAAGTCAAAAGCACCCGCAACGAAGAGGCCGTGAAAAAATTTGTATCGAAAATAAAGGTGTACTCCATTTCCGATCAGGACTTTGCAGGACAATGGATCCGCAACACTTTTCCTGATATATTTTACATTGTAGATCCTTCGGCCGGTGACTCCTGGTTAGAATACTACAAAGCGACCTGGACAGGCATCTCTGGCGACCGGCATTACAAAAACGGGCCGCAATACCAGATGGAGCTGGTTGACAACCCCTGGCTGGGAGCCAACATCCGTGAAAATCATGGTCCGCTCGCAGCCAATTACATTAAGTTCGATTATATTATGGAAGGCGATACCCCTTCATTCCTGGGATTAATCAACAATGGCCTTGGCTGGTACATCTCACCTGCTCATGGAGGTTGGGGCGGCAGGTACGATTTTTATCGCTCCTATGCCGAGAAAGGGAAAATATGGACAAGTTCGGTAAATACACAGGATGAAATAATTCTGCCCGATGGCCGAAAGGAAGCTTCCAATCAGGCCACCATCTGGCGCTGGAGAGAGGCTTACCAGCATGATTTTGCTGCCAGGATGGATTGGAATATAGCGACTTCCTTTATGGAAGCAAACCACAATCCTGTTCTGGTGCTGAATGGAAACTCAGGAAAAAGTGTTGCCAAAGCCTCGGTTAAAGCAGGTGAAAAGGTAGTTCTCTCGGCAAAAGGCAGTTCCGATCCTGATGGCGACAAGCTTACATACCACTGGTTTATTTACCGCGAAGCAGGAGGGTTTAACGGATCGCTGGAACTCAGCAACAGCAATTCAGAAGACGTTTCTTTCCAGATGCCCGAATTGAAAAGCGGTCAGGAACTGCATATCATTCTGGAAGTGAAGGATACAGGAAATCCGGCCCTGTTTAGCTACCGCAGGACAATCATCAGTAATCCGCCAAAGCAATAATTTTCACATAAATATTTACAATGAACGATCTGGTAAATCGACCAGTTTGTTGGTACAGGTAATCCAAACGCACCGGCAGCAAAAAAAGTAAAACTTGTAAATTCGTTTAACAGAAAAAATAAGTACATGAAGTTAAAAATAACGCTTACCCTAAGTTTTGGATTGGCATATCTGATTGGCAATTCGCAGGATACAAAAAACTGGTTCGTCTTTAACCCTTCTTCCGATATTAAAACTTCTGAAATACAGATGTCAGGATGGATTGAAAAACCAGCCGGCAAACATGGCTTTGTACAGATGAAAGGGGATCGCCTCGTTTTCGAAGACGGCAAGCCTGTGAAATTCTGGGGAACCAACATAGCCAGCAACCTTCCCTTTATGGAAGCTGGTGAAGTTAAAAAATGGATCCCGTTTCTCACAGGATACGGATTTAACGCGGTACGTTTTCATAAATTCACGTGGCACGCCACCAATGGTATCCATTCAACGGTGCTGACGGATGAGAAATGGAAGAACTTCGATTATTTCACTAACGAACTTAGGAACAACGGCATTTACTACGGATGGTCGCACATTTACGGCCACAAAGTGTTGCCGGGCGACAGCAGTCGTGTGGTGGCTTACCGCGAAGTTGCAGGTACCAGATTCCCTTGGGCACACCTCAGCGGAACAACATCGGCACTTGTTAACTTTGCTGACGATCTGCAGGATCTGAATATTGAGCTCACCGTAAACATGCTTAACCACGTTAATCCAAACTCAGGATTACGTTATGCCGATGATCCAGCCCTCAGCTTTATAGAATTCCAGAACGAAGATGATATTTTCTGGGCAGCTATCGAAGAAAGCCTGAAACAGGCACCTACCTACAAAAAGATGTTATGCCAAAAATTCAGCAACTGGTTAAAAAATAAGTACGGTACCACCGAAAACCTGAAGAAAGCATGGAATAACGAAGGACTTCAGGAAGATGAAAGCATAGAAAAGGGAAACATTTATCCGAAACCCAATCATGGCTTATTCAGCTGGGAATACGACCAGGCCATTAAGGAAAACAGGCCGGTAAAACAGCATTTTCTCGATAAGATGAATTTTCTGTACGAAGAGCAGCTGAAGTTTTATAAGAAATTTGAGAAAGCCATCCGTGCCACCGGTTACAAGGGGACATTGGTAGGAAGCTGCTGGCAGGCAGGAACCGGATTGTCGCATATCCTGAACCTGTATACCGATTATGAAGTTGGCATCATCGACCGTCACAATTATTTTGGCGGAGGCAAAGGGCATAGCCTCGCACCCGGTAAATTCAACAATGCGGCCATGGTTTCGAAAATCGGCTCAGGATTGTACGGCACGGGTTTGCAACAAGTGAGCGACCGCCCATTTGCTCTTTCCGAATGGATGAGCCTTATCCCAACCGAATGGACAGCCGAAAGCGCACCCATTATTGCTGCTTATGGCTTAGGATTGCAGGGATGGGATGCATCGTATGTGTTTGCGACCGATATGCCAAACTATTCATCCGTAATCCAGCATCCTCGTGGAGGTATTTACAATGCCACCTCTCCAGCGCAGCTGGCGCTTTATCCTGCTTTGGCACGAATGATTTACCGCAACGACGTTATAGAAGGAAAGGTGGCAGTAAACCGCAATGTCGACCTGAAAGCAATGCAATCGGGCGAAACCTCCTTTAAAGATGTTGTAAAGCAGGATTTCGACCGCAAGTCGATTGAAGGTTCTTTTCCATTGCAGCTGATGGCTGCCGGCAAAGTGGTACTGACATTCACCTCCAATTCGAGCCTTGATTTGGCTGGCAATATCGATCAGCTCTGGAAAGACAGCACTGTAGTTTCCAATACCGGCCAGTTAACCTGGAGCGAAAAAGGCAAAGGCTATTTTACAATCAACACTCCCGGCACCAAAGGTTTAGTTGGTTTTGCCAAAGATAAAAAGTTCGACCTCGGGGAAATTAGTCTGGCGACTGACAATGAGTTTGCGGTAATCCTGATTACAAGTCCTGAGCCAGGCAAAACCATTGCTCAATCACGCAGCATGCTGATAACCACCATAGCCCGCGCACGGAACACCGACATGAAATACAATGAAGACCACACCGAACTGCTCGAAAACGGAAAAGCACCCGTGTTGCTTGAACCTGTTAAGCTGAGCCTTTCAATTGAAGGAAAAACAACCCTGAAATGTGCACTACTCGACCACAATGGTAACAAAACTCCAAACCAGGTAAAATCTGAAAATGGCGTTTTAACCCTCGATGGCGCAGCAACAAAAACCATGTATTATCTAGTTGAATTTTAAATAGATGAAGGGTAATCGTATTTAAAAGATGTAATAAAAACAATGAAAGCTGATCTATTATATTGAATGCCAGTTTAGGAATGCTTCAATTTGACTAATCCTTTTTCTGGAGGCCGGCGAAGCCGTGAACCAAAATTCCGCTTCGACGGCTGTCCGTTCAAGGGGAGCCGAGGCACGAGGCGGACCGCGTTTCAGCCGTCAAAGACTTTTTTGTTTACTTTTTTGGTCACAAAAAAGTAATAAACGGGTGTTAAAAGTAATCCGTTTGCACTGGATAAATCTATGCTCAGTGTGCACTTATGAAAATTATTAACTAAATTCGTTGATACCAATTTACCACTGGCAATTGTCCTAAAAATCAATAGAATTAGCCAGTATGGTTACTCCGGCGAATTTCAACACAAACTACTAATTTATACTTAACCCATGAAAAAAAACATCCATGCAACTGAAAAGCAAAATGCCCCGGTCGATAACCAGGACACCAAAAAGGGCATGTACCGTCGTGACTTTATCAAAGGCACAGTTACCACTGCTGTGGGATTAACCATAGTACCGCGGTTTGTACTTGGCGGACCAGGACATGTTGCCCCAAGTGATAAAATAAATGTAGCGTACATTGGTTTGGGCACACAGGGCCTCCGCGAAATGGGAGATCTGATTCAACTACCCGATGTTCAGATTACAGCAGTGTGCGACCCTCAGAAAAAAGCAACTAACTATTACGACTGGGATCCAAACTCCTTAAGAGATACCATCCGCAAATTAACCGGTAACCCAAACTGGCAAACAGGAGGTAACAACACCATCCCCGGCGGCCTCGATAATGGTGTACAGTTTGTAAATGGTTACTATTCCAATCAGCGTAACGAAAAGTACGATGCCTGCAGGGCTTATACCGATTTCAGGGAACTGTTGGCGAAAGAAAAAGTAGACGCTGTTAAGATTATGACCCCCGACCATTTGCATGGCGTATTTGCCATGGCGGCAATGAAAAGAGGCATTGCGGTTACCATGCACAAACCGCTTTCGAACAGGCTGATAGAAGGGAAAAAAGTAATTGACTTTGCAAATGGTAACAAAGTTGTGACCCATTTAATCCCCTGGGATACCAACGGAAACATGGATCAGATAATGGCATGGATCAACGACGGCTCCATAGGAACCCTTAAAGAAGTGCACAACTGGTCGTATCGCCCTGTTTGGCCGCAATATGCAAGTATCCCGACTGATAAGAAAAAGCTACCCAAAGGATTTGATTGGGATCTGTGGCTGGGACCTGAAGCAATGCGCCCTTACCATCCTCACTATACAAATATGGTTTTCCGCGGCTGGTACGACTTTGGCGGCGGCTCCATGGCCGATATGGGGCATTACAGCCTCTGGACGGTTTTCAAAGCCTTGGGCCTCGAAAAACCTTCCCTTATCGAACCGAATATTTCCCATGTATGCGGCATCCAGAACAATGTAACTGCCTATCAGATACGCAACGATTTTTCGTTCCCCTACGCAAGTTCCGTGAGGTTTAAATATCCGGCATCAGCAAAAAGTCCGGCAGTAGACCTGTTCTGGTACGATGGCGGCATGCGTCCGCAAACCCCGAAGGAATTCTACGATAATAATGTTGAATTCCCCAGCGAAGGGATGATGTTTGTGGGCGACAAAGGCATCATTATGTCGTCGGAGTTCCTGGTTCGCGATCCTTACCTGCTTTCGGGCGGTGTGAAAAAAACAAAAGAGGTGTCGGCATCGCAGGGTGCAGTAAAAATGCCCGGTATCCGCAGGTTTATCGATGGTGTAAAATCGGGACAGCAGATTGAAGGTAATTTCCGTGAGGCATGGCCCATTACGGAAGCTGTAAACCTCTATGCTGCCGCTTTAAGGTCGGGCAAAACGCTGAAGTATGATGCCCAAACCCTCTCCATCACCAACGTTCCCGAGGCCAATAAATACCTCAACCGCGATTACCGCCCGGGCTGGGAATTGGATAAGATATAAATGGAAGTCGACAGTCGACAGACAACAGACCACGGCAAAACAACAGTTAGGAGTTTTTAAGACCGAAAAGCCTTGGATAATTTAGCCCTGGGCAAAGCGAAGCAGCGCCCGGGGTTTTGAAATACTAACGGACACAATAGTTGCCAGGCCAAAAATTAATCAGATCTGCTGTCCGGTTGTTTGCTGTCGTCCGTCGTCCGAGGACTGTGGACTAATAACAATCATTTAACCATTAACACTACAACTATGATTTCGAGAAGAAACTTTTTAAAAATAAGCGGCACCTCTCTTGGAGCGGCTGCCTTCACCAATGCTTTCCCGGTTGAGATTGCCGGATATTCAGGGAAGGCTCCAAAGTCATTCGGATTCCAGGTATGGACCATTAAAGATGACCTTTTCAAAGATTTTAAGGGCACCATGAAGAAGATGGCCGGGATGGGCTATAAGGAAATCGAAATGTGTTCGCCATTAGGATATACCGGTACCGGTTTCGAAGTTTTTAATAATATGACCGGATCGGAAATGCGCAAAATAATTAAAGGTGAAGGCTTAACATGCCAAAGCTCTCACTTCACAATGGGCGAGCTGCGCGAACACCTCGACAACAGAATTGAATGGGCACATCAAATGGGCATCACCCAAATCATTGCATCGAGTTTCTGGCTTCCCGAAAAGGCGTCTGTCGATGATTACCGCAAAGCCTGCGACGAATTAAACAAAATAGGCCTCAAAATAAAAGCTGCCGGTATCCAGACCGGATTTCACAATCACCACATGGAATTTGAAAAGCGCGGCAGCGAACTCATTTACGATGCCATGATGAGGCAACTCGATCCCGAGGTAGTAAAAATGCAGTTCCAGGTTGCAGTGATTTCAGTGGGCTACAAAGCAGCTGATTATTTTCGCAAATACCCGGGACGCTTTATCTCGGCGCATCTGGCCGACTGGTCAACTGCAAAAAACGCCCAGGTACCCATTGGGCAGGGCGATGTCGACTGGAAGGACTTCTTTGAAGCCGCTAAAGTTGGAGGCGTTAAAAACTTCTTTGTTGAAATGGCACCCGAAACATTCCCTGAAAGTGCTGAGTTCCTAAAAAGGATTTAGGCATTTTGATTTGTGTACTTCGAGTGACTTTGTTGTTAAATTAAATTCACCACGAAGTTACACAAAGGATTTTCACAAAGTAGCACAAAGTAAAAGCTGTATTTCCCTTTGTGTATCCTTTGTGCTGTCCTTAGTGCACCTTTGTGGTAAGGAATTAATTCACCACGAAGTCTCACAAAGGATTTCACGAAGTCTCACAAAGTAAAACCTGTATTTTTTCTTCGAGCATCTTTTGAGTGCCTTTGTGGTAAAATATCCAGAATACAACTAACCACGAATTTACACAAAGGGTGGATCGGAATCACATTATTGAGCGTCTTCGTCAAGCATTTATGTAATGAAGAGCAACAACTCCTGAAGTAAATGTTTTACTCTCTAAAAGTCTTAGTTTGATTTTATCTGTAATGTCTTTAAACAACGGAATACCCTGACCCATTAAAACCGGATTCACAAAAATCCAAAATTCATCCACCAGGCCCATTTTCAAAAGAGAATGCGAAGCTCCGGGACTGCCAAATATTAATATGTTTTTACTGCCGCCATCGCTGCCCTGTTTTAATTTATTAATGTTTTCCACCAGATTACCGCTTATCACCCTGGTATTTGTTAAGCCTGATTCGTTTATTGTTTTTGATAAAACAACCTTGGACACATTTTTATACCAGACGGAATGTTCTTTGTCGTGCTTACTGGCATTGGGTTTTTCGCCGGCTGATGGCCAATATGCTTCCATCATCTGGTAGGTTACCCGTCCATATAACGCGGTATCGGCCTGGGCTGTCATGGTCGAAACAAAATCAAATATTTCATCATTAACAGTTACCCAGTTCAATTCACCTTTAGTTCCGGCAACAAAACCGTCGAGTGACGAATGCATAAAATAAATCAAGCTTCTCATTTTCTATCAATTTGATGTAAAACAATATCCTGCCCTTTTTTGTTGAGCAGGCTAATTGTCAGTTTCTTTAGAGGCTATTTGAAATACAGTTGTTTATCTGGGGTTATAATCTACCATCCATTCTATACCGTATTTGTCTCTGAAACAACCGAAATAAGAACCCCAAGGACTGTCTCCGATGGGACCTTCAATTTGTCCTCCTGCAGAAAGCCCGTTGAATAACTTATCTGCTTCATCACGACTGTTGGCGTTGATGAATATTTTTGATCTGTTTTCGTTTTCGTTTGTTGGTCCCAAACTTTCAGGAACGTCGTTGCCCATTAAAAAATTTGGTCCAATGGTTAAGGCAATGTGCATTATTTTATCCGCTTCCTTTTCTGCTACCGGAAATTCAGGACCTGCCAGATCTTTAAAACGAACCACCTGTGTGAACTCTCCGCCAAAAACCGATTTGTAAAAGTTGAATGCTTCTTCGGCATTACCGTTGAAGTTAATGTGTGGATTGATAAGTGCCATAATTGTTGAATTTTTTAGGTTGATTTATAGTTCCAAATTTTATTTTAAACAAAGATATTGGGGGGCGGTTTAAAAGCTATGGTGTCTAAATGTCAAAGTAAAGGTGTGTTTGCGACATTCATTGTTTATTAAAGCCATTATACAAATAAATTGAACAACAGGCCGGTTAATAGGGAACCCATTAGGACAAACAGCAAGTAAAGGGAAAATATTTTTCTCCTGGCAATTCCCCAAACCGCAACCATTGCAGGTAATGTGGTCGTTGCCCCGGCTATAAGGAAAGAAAGTGCAGCTCCCTGGTTTAACCCAAGATCCATCATGCCGCTTACTAAAGGCAAAGCAGTTAGGTTACTTGTATACATTGGTATTCCGATCAGGGTTGAAAGCATTACCTGACTTACCGGACTGGAAGAAAGAACCGGAGTTAAGATATTGGCAGGGAGATAAAACTTAATCAAAGCTGTGATCAGGAATGCCAATGCCATAAACTTTGTAACCATCAAAGTGGCCTTTACTACTTCTTTTAGAATAATTTTCAGTCGGGACGGAGACTCCGCTGATGTCCTGTTATTGCAGCCACAACCGGTTTCTTTCGGTATGTCAGTTTCTGCTTCCATACTTTCTTCTGTAATATAGGTTGCGTCGGCACAGCACATGGTATTACCCGACAATGTTGCCGGGATCAGCTGTCGTTTCTTTCTTTGCAGATACTGCATCAGGGGTTTTAGTGGAAGCTTGCTGTCGCCCGGACGTTTTCCATTCAGAACCTCATTCCCTAAATAGCCGCGTATGAAGAAGAAATGAGTAATATAACCTGCCAGCAAACTGATAACAAATGTTGATGCAAGACGCCATACGGCCAGTTTCCAACCAATCATGGATACACTCAGAAAAAAGATTTCGGGATCCATGGAAGGAGAAGCAATCCAGAATGACATTACGGGAGCAATTGGTACTCCACCTGTCAACAACGAAAAGATAACCGGAATAACTCCGCACGAACAAAAGGGACTGAATGCGCCTACTACCGTAGCCAACAATATGGAAACAAGCGGTTTTTTACTGAAAGCCCTGCTAATGTAAGCGGAGATCCCGGAAAGATTGACGATTACTGCCAATGGTATGGTTATAAGCAGATATGGCAGGATGTGAAGAAATGAATTCAGGATGAATTCGACGATTTTTGTGATCTGTTCCATGATATAAAGTTTTACATTAATTTTTATTTACACCATGGACGGAGGCAGTTCAAAAAAGACGCAAATTTTTAAAAGATTAAACTCATCACTGATAATTTTAAGTTCACAGATCTCTGAGGGACTGAATTATCCAAGGCTTTCAGCCTTAAAACCCATTAAAATCAAATCTCTACATTTCTGAGCAACATAGCCACCATGGACTATCGACCATCGTCTTATATTTTGTAATAGCTGTGGACAGAAATCTGTCGACTGTCGACTTAGTTTACATTTCAACCATCAGCCAAATTCAAAATACATTACTTGCAGCAAACGCAGCACCGCGGCTGAATATCCAGCACGGTTCCATATTTATCGGTTTCATAATGGCAGCACTGAAGCAGCATTTCTTTCAACATTATCCTGGCCCTTTGTACCCGCGATTTGGCTCCCGAGTAGGATAAGCCTTTCCTTTCAGCATATTCCTTTTGGCTCAGCCCTTCAATTTCTTTAAGGCACAAGGCCTCGCAATATTCCGGGGGCATGCCGTTCATCATTTTTATCATGTCGTCAACGGCTTCTTGCATCGACGATTCAGGAGGCAGAGAAGCGGGCAAATCCGTCTCCGCGAAATCAGTCTGCCGGTTTCCGGCTCTGTAATAATCAATAATCATATTTCTTGCAATCTGATAAATCCAGGGTTTAATCCTGGACTCATCATCAAGTGTATGCAGTTTGTTGTGAATCCTGATGAAGACATTCTGTAAGATATCATCGGCATCAGTTTCATTTTTCACTTTTGAAAATATAAACGAACGCAACTGGATGCTGAAATCAATCCACAAGGCTTCTAATGTTTTCGATGAGTTCATTTACTTTTTTTGATCAAACCATATTCTTTTAAACCAGAAGGCCACATTTACAAGGGCTATCATTACAGGTACCTCTACCAGAGGCCCTATAACTGCTGCGAATGCTTCGCCTGAATTGATCCCGAAAACTGCAATGGCAACTGCAATGGCAAGTTCGAAATTGTTGCTTGCTGCCGTAAACGAAAGGGTGGTTGCCTGTTCGTAAGTAGCACCAACTTTTTTACTCATAAAGAACGAAACCACAAACATAACCACAAAGTAGATCACCAGCGGAATAGCAATTCTGACCACATCCATCGGTATTTTTACAATGTATTCTCCTTTCAGGGAAAACATCACTACAATGGTAAACAGCAGAGCAATCAGAGTTAGAGGGCTGATTTTGGGAATAAACCTGGTGTTGTACCATTCCTTGCTTTTAATCCGAATTAAAATAAAGCGGGTAAGAAATCCTGCTATAAAAGGGATACCCAGATAAATGAATACGCTTTTGGCAATCTGCCCGATGGTTATCTGCGATACGGCATCGTTTACCGGTAGTCCGAACCACCCGGGAAGAATTGCAATAAACACATATGCGTACACCGAGAAAAACAGCACCTGAAAAATAGAGTTAAAGGCAACCAGTCCGGCAGCATATTGGGCGTCGCCTTTGGCCAGGTCGTTCCAAACGATCACCATGGCTATACATCGGGCAAGTCCTATCAGGATTAAGCCGTACATGTAATCGATATTGAAACTGACGAAAACTATAGCCAGGACAAACATCAGAACAGGGCCGATAAGCCAGTTCTGCACCAGGGACAAGCCCAGGATTTTAGTATTCCGAAATACATCGCCGAGCTCTTCGTATTTTACTTTAGCCAAAGGTGGGTACATCATAACGATAAGTCCGATGGCTATCGGAATATTGGTTGTTCCAGAGGACATACTATTCCAGAAAGCTGCAACATCGGGGCTGAGCCAGCCTGCAATAACCCCGGCAAACATGGCAAGGAAAATCCAAAGAGTCAGGTACCGGTCGAGAAATTTAAGTCGTTTTTGGGATGGCATAATTTTTTTATTAAGTTAATGTGCTAATAACTTAATGTGCTAATGTGCTAGTTTGCAATGTGTAATTATGCTAATTTCTATTATTAGCTTTAGCAAATTGATACATTAGCACATTACCACATTTATTTAGAATTTTGTTTAGCAGATGATATTATAGAAGAAAGTAAGCGTTGAATTTCTTTTAGCTTAGGAGGTAATACTTCATTTTTAGGATAGCTTGGAGATAAATTGCAAAGCAGCAACCAATAATCGGTTTCATCAGCCTCCTTAGCAGCAATCTTAAGTTTATGAATAAAGTCTGCCCGGCTTTCACATGATTGGGCCTCCCGGATATTTGCCCCGATTGAAGTACCTGCTTTTAATAATTGTTTGGCGATAACATACTTTTTCTTTTCTTTAAGGACTTCTGAAAAATCAATAATTCCCAAAGCGAACTCCAGACTTTTGTCTAAAATGATGTTTTTGTTATTCATAGTCAATTTATTATAAATGTCACATTCATTACGTTAGCACATTATCTAATTAGCACATTATCTAATTAGCACATTATCTAATTAGCACATTATCTAATTAGCACATTATCTAATTAGCACATTATCTAATTAGCACATTATCTAATTAGCACATTATCTAATTAGCACATTAGCACATTGATTTATTAAATTTCTTTCAGCAAGTTACTTTCATAAAACTCCCTAAACCCTTCCTTTATCAGATCTCTTACTCTTCTGAACTCGCTCCAGATAAATTCATCACTTCCGGTTGCATGCGAAGGGTCTTCGAAACCCATGTGAAGCCTGTGTTTGACTTTTCCGGTAAAGAGCGGACATGTTTCATTGGCATGGTCGCAAACGGTGATCACATAATCCCATTCCCCGTTAATGTATTTATCCACCAGAGTAGGTTTATGCTGGCTGATATCAATGCCTGCCTCGCTCATAACTTTAACTGCTTTGGGATTAACCTGACTGGCAGGTTCGGTTCCGGCAGAACGCACTTCGAGCCGTGTATCAAAGGATTGTAAGAATCCATGTGCCATTTGGCTGCGGCAACTGTTGCCCGTACAAAGAATTAGTATTTTCATAAGTTGATGTATTAGCAATCGGTTGAACAATATATTTCTGAGGTGCCAATGTTCCCAAAAAAAGCCTGGAACATTTCCTTATACTTTTGTATGTTGGAGTTACATAAGCAGTAATTGACCTTGAGGCCATCAATCTGTCCCTTTATCAATCCTAATTCTTTCAGGTCGTTTAAATGCTGCGATACGGTGCTGCGGCTTAAGGGTAACGAATCGGAGATATCACCCGAAATACATGTCTTGGTTTCGGCCAGGTATTGCAGAATTGCTAATCGCGCCGGGTGCGAAATGGCTTTGGCGAACTTTGCCAGATCCTGTAAGTCGGTGCTAAATGCGTCAGCTTTAATCATGTTTATAAAAGTATGTTTTATGTCGTAAAAATACGACATAAAACATACTAAAAAGATTTTCTATATTAAATAATTCTTAATTATTGAGGTTTAATTTTATTAAAGATTCCGGTGAGATACTGGTCGTAGTATCCTTTGATCGTTTCTTCCACTTCCGCCATCGGCCTTACCGGAACCAGATCTGCAACCTCATTGTAGGGTAATCCTGAATCAAACAAAGTATTGGCAGTACCGGAGAGCATTTCGGTAATAGCTGTTTCAGCTTCTTTTTCATCCATACCAAAACCTACTGCCAGTTCTTTAAGTTTATTCAGCTGAAAAAAGAAATAAGTATGTCCCATGGCGCTTATCACAGCGTAGGCTTCAATTTTCGCTTCATCCACAACAGGAGTATATCCGAGCTGGCCAAATACATTCATAAAATCCTGCTTCAGCGTAGCAGAGCATTCTTTATTAAAAGCCACAGGATTAACACCTTGGTTGATCACAGCAGAGGCACTTGGGTTCATCCTGGCCAGGTTTTTATGACCATCAAGGGCAGTGCTCATCTTTTCCATGGTGATTTTGGGCGCCAGGGAAACTACCAGTGTATTAAGTTTTATTTTTCCCTTTAAGGCTGAAAGTGTATCCATAAATACCCGAGGATGAAGGGCCAAAAACAATACATCGCTGCCGGCACATTCCTGCAGGTTATTATGAGATATTTCTGTTCCGGGAAATTCAGCCTTTAACATGCTAAGAGTTTCCTGGTTAATGTCGTAAACATAGATCCTGTTAAAGGTCATGGATTTGTTTTGAAAAGCGCGGAGAAAGATGCGAGTAATACGCCCACCGCCTATAAATGCAAGTGTTTTCATATTTTAAAATATTAAATTGAATAAATAGCCTACTATCATAATTCCCGCACCTACCACTCCAATAAAGGTAAGTATGAGAGGGAGTTTTAATACTTTTTTAAGAATAATCAATTCGGGAAGGGAAAGTCCGATAACCGACATCATAAAAGCAAGGGAAGTTCCCAGGGATGCACCTTTTTCGATTAATACCGAAACAATGGGTACAATTCCCGCTGCATTCGAATAAAGAGGAATACCAATCAGGATGGATAGCGGAACACTGTACCAGGCCGATTTTCCCATCAATGCTGCCATAAAGTCTTCCGGAACGTACCCATGCGCAGCCGCACCAACCGCAATACCGAGAATAACATATATCCAGACTTTCCCGACAATATCCTTAACGGCTTCGTAACCTAAACCCATCCGGATGGAGAAGGTCATTTTTTCTTCGGGTAATCCGTTATTCCCAATCCTGGTTTTATAAACCCAATCCTGAACCCAGCCCTCCAGCTTAAGCCGTCCGATAGTCCAGCCGGCAACTATTGCAATCAGAAGTCCTGTACCTACATATATCATCGCCACCTTCCAGCCAAACATGCCAAAAAGCAGGATCACGGCCACTTCATTAATCATTGGGGCAGCAATGAGAAAGGAGAACGTTACCCCAAGCGGAACACCCGATTCCACAAATCCCAGAAACAGAGGAATAGCCGAACAGGAGCAAAATGGTGTAACAATCCCCAGCGAGGCAGCCATGATGTTGCCAAAGAAGGTTGATTTACCTTCCAGCATCCTGCGTGTTCGTTCCGGTGAAAAGTAAGAGCGGATAATCCCCACAAAAAAGATGATGAGCACTAAAAGCAATAATACTTTAGGAACTTCGAAGAAAAAAAAGCGAAAGGCTTCGGTAAAATGGGCACCTTTTTCAAGCTTTAAAACCGAGTCGGTTAACCAGTCGGTAATGGGTTGCAAAAAATGATATACCAGATACCAGACTGGTAATAATAGAATTAGTAACCAGACCTTATTTTTAAGATTTTTCATTTTCAATGATATATTTCGTAAAAAGACGAACAATATGTTTAAAATTTTTACACTACTTCTCTATATCCTATTCAATTTTCCAGGCGGTATTGGCAGTGAACAGAGGGCGTGGACCGTCGGCTTACACATAAACCCTGATGATGTAATAAAAACCAACAATGATAAACAGTACAGCAACGATTCTGCGGAACCATCGCTCAAAAGTTCTTACCTTGTTATAAACTCCGCCAATTCCTGAAACGGTATAAGCCAGGATCCCAGAAAAGATAATTACAGGTATTCCCGTTGCCAGGGCAAAAACCAGCGGAAGGTATAACCCTGAGGCGCTTGTTATAGTCATGGGAATCAGCATTCCAAAATACAATACCCCACTGTAAGGGCAGAAGGCCAGGGCGAAAATCAATCCAAGCAGTATAGCATCCAGATAATTCCACGATGATTTATTCTGCATCCGCGAGGTAAGGCGGTTCACTCCGGGAAAGCTTATTTTAATGAAATCGAGCATAAACAATCCAATGAGGACAAGCAACGGACCTATAAACTTCTCGCCATAGCGTTGAAAGAAACCGGAAAACCTGAACTGGTCAGCACCCAGGAATATAATGAGAGCTATGGCGGTATAACTAATTCCACGGCCCAGGGTATAGAAAGTACCGTTCAAAAACACTTTATGCCGGTTTTCTATGTCCTTACTGATAAATCCCACTGCGGTAATGTTAGTCGCCAACGGACAGGGGCTGATTGCTGTCATTAAACCCAGCACCAATGCCGAAAGCCATGGCATGGTGCTGTTCTCGAGAATTCCGGTTAAAAAATCCATATTAAGATTTCAAAAGGCCATCCACCTTTTCTTTTATTACCGATTTAAACTTTTCGGGATTGGTGCGGGCGTACATAAAACCCTCATTGGTAATGTTGACTTTTGTATTTCCTTTTACAAGCAGTAATGTTTGGCCGGACACCTGGAGGCGGTTAGCCAAAGCCTTGCTCGATGCATCATCCAGGTTTACAGCCTGAAACTTTACTTTATCGCCATACAAACTCTGAAGGTCGGCTTTGGTTTCTGCTTCTACTGTTTTGCAGGTCACGCAACGACTGGTGAAATGAAAATAATAAGCTTCTACTTTATCAGAACTGGCGGTTGTCTGGCTCTTCTTCTCAGTTTGTGCACTGCATGAGATAAACGGAACGATCAGGGCGGTTAACAGAATAAGTTTTATTGTTTTCATGATTTTACGATTATTGGTTTTTACTAATCAGGTCTTTTATTTCGGCAACGGAAGGAACCCGGCCGGTTAGGGCAACTTTTTCGTTTATCACCAGGGCAGGGGTTTGCATTACTCCGTATCCCATAATTTTCACAATGTCTTCTTCCTTCACAACGTTGGCAGAAATGCCAAGTTCTGTAACTGCATTACGTGTGGCCTGCTCCAGTGATTTACATTTGGCACAGCCGGTTCCTAAAACTTTTATTTCCATATTCTTTGGTTTTGTTCGTAGTTCGTGCAATGGCGAACAATATTAATAAAATTTTTTTAGATGTTCATGAATTTCTTAAAAAGCATCTGGGCTTCTTTCCAGTTTTCTTTATTCAAACAGTATTTGATTTTTGGCGCTTCAATCTCACCCTGAATCAGTCCGGCATCTTTTAACTCCTTCAAATGCTGCGAAAGGGTTGATTTAACAACCGGGAGAACTTCGGTAAGATCGCCACTGTAACAACACGATTGCTTCGAAAGCAACTCAAGAACATACATCCGTATAGGATGACCCATTGCTTTTGCATAGCGGGCGACCTTCTTCTGTTCTTCGGTTATGATATCCCTTGAGTCCATATTGTTCGTTTAATACCGAACAAAGGTAATTATTAAATCTGGAACTCAAAATGTTTTTGGTTTTTTCTGCATTCACTGGTCTGACCAGGCAAAGGTTAACAGAAACCATTGAAAAGGTTGGATTAGCCATCGGATTTGGATTTCAAAGATTGTGTTCTGAAATTTTTTTCCTGAATTTCCATCGCCGGTATCTTTTATTCGTTCATCTTTGTCAGTTTTAATAACAAGGATAATATTTATGATGGGTAAGAAAACAGTTCTGGTCACTTATGCAGTAAAGGAGGAATTTATTCCTGTCCGGATTGAAGGCTGTGAGATAATTCACTTAAGCACGGGTGTTGGCAAAGCTAAGTCTGCTTATTACTTAACAAAGCAATTTTATCAAAAACGGCCTGATATGGTGTTAAATGTAGGATCGGCTGGTACTCTGAAACATAATATTGGAGATATTTTTTTAGCTACTCACTTTATTGACCGCGATTATGAAACCATTCAGTTACCTGGAATCGAATACGAAATTGAGCTTTCACATTTACTTAACCAAACACTGAAACACTGGGTTTCCAGGTATGAGAAAACCGGTACCTGTAACACCGGTGACACCTTTGTGACAAAAGTGGGTTCCATTACCGGAGATATTATTGATATGGAAGCATATGCGCAGGCTTTTGTTTGTAAACAGTTTGATATTCCATTTCTGGCCGTTAAATATGTTACAGATATAATCGGATCGAATTCAGTTGAAGACTGGGAAAAGAAATTGCCCGATGCCTGCTGCGGTCTCTTAAACTGGTTTGAAGAAAAAAAGCTCTTACAATTAATCGGATCCTTAGAGGTATAAGCTTTTTGGACTAAAGATTGATTTTTATAATCTCTTGTCTTTTTCGTACATTGAGAGAATTGTCATTCTTTTGAAAATCTTATTGTTTTTCAGCCACATTCCATCATTCTCGAAAATACTTACCGTGTTAAAAAAAACAATGAACCAACAGCAATTATCGCCCATAAAATAAATCCAAGTGCAAAGCTTCCTGGGCCTGATTTTTTTATTTCACTTACAGTAATATTTGAGCCGATCAGAAATAGTGCAATAACCATCCCGCGTTTACCTAACCAGTTAAAGTGTTCGTAACTTGTCTGAAAGTTGGGGAATAAATTGGCAAATACAATGGCGAGCACAAAGAACAAAATAAACCAGGGGAATTTAATTGATTTTTTTTCGCTGCTTTTATTCATAACCATAATAACCATCGATAATGGAATAATCCATAATGCACGGATAAGTTTTACAGTTGTGGCAACCTGCAAGGCCTTTTCACCATAAATTGCACCTGCACCAACAACCGAACTGGTATCGTGAATGGCTATGGCGGCCCAGTTCCCGAAAGTTTCCTGACTTAACCCTAACTTGAGACCGATAAAAGGGAACAGAAACAAGGCAATGGCATTCAGCACAAAAACCACGATAAGTGCAAACGAGTTTTGATAGTCCTTACTGTTAAGGATGGGAGCAACTGCCGCAATGGCACTGCCGCCGCAAATGGCTGTTCCCGTAGCAATAAGTAAAGAAATGTTTTTTTCAACTCTAAAGAGTTTCCCGAGCAAAATACCAAGTATCATCACTGCAGTGACAGAAATTATTGTTTCCCGAAAACCGTTTTTCGATGATGAAATTACAGCGCTCAAACTCATTCCAAAGCCCATTAAAACAATGGAAGCCTGAAGGATTTTAGAAGTGTATCTATGAATGTTTTCGTTCTTTATTCCGATAACTGAAAGCAATAAGCCAATAAATAACGCAACTGCCGGAGACATAAACGGCAAAAAACAAGCACAAATAATAATTGAATAGAGCCAGTTGTAATGCTTTAAATTTTTCTCTGTACCAACCATGCCGCCTAATACTTTTACGAATTTCATTTCTAAACTTTTTGCT
Organism: Bacteroidota bacterium; assembly: GCA_021779665.1. Taxonomy (GTDB): domain Bacteria; phylum Bacteroidota; class Bacteroidia; order Bacteroidales; family JAAUTT01; genus JAAUTT01. Next base: position 39,681 of record JAJYAG010000037.1, read on the forward strand.
TGCAAAAGTATAGACGCGATATAATTAATACAAATACCAAATATTTATATGTTATAATTATATGTTATAGTTTAATAGGAAACTTTCAAATAACTCCACCTGTTGGCTTTTATGTCCGTGCTTGTAAGCTAAGCGGAATTTTCGCGGAATGGTAAATCCTGTAACTTTAAGTTTGACAAGTGTTTTCATGAATAGTTCGTTCTGAACTGCCTTTTCCGATACAATGGCCAATCCGTCGAAATCCTGCAGGAAATTTTTAATGGACTCGGTGCTTCCCAGATGAATGAGTGTGTTGAGGTTTTCGAAGTTGATGTTTTGCTGCGAAAATACCTGTTTTATCACTTCAAGAGTTCCGGAACCCTGCTCGCGCAATACTATCGGTATTTGCATCAAATGGTCTTTGGTAATGGTTTCGCGTTTGGCATAAACGCTATTTTTACCGGTCACCACTATCAGCTCATCATCAAGAAAATCTTTATACCTGACGCCCGCCTGCGATGAATGGTTTTCGACCAGGGCTACATCTACCTGATTATCCAACAGCAATTTTTCCATTTCAAACGAGTTGCCGTTCATCAGGTAAATTTGGATTTTCGGATACCGTTTGTGAAACGATGCAATAACCTTAGGAATAACATATTGAGATATGGTTGAACTGGCGCCAATTTTAAACTCGCCTGATATGCTGTTGTGCAATTGCCCGATTTCAAAATCGAGATTGCGGTATTGTTGTGCAATTTCTTTAAAAGCATTATACACTTTTTCGCCAGCCTTGGTCAGGTAAATTTTATTGCCTTTTCGCTCTAAAAGATTCGTTTTGTAGCGTTCTTCCAGCTCTTTAATATGTCGTGTAACTGCTGGTTGACTTATATTGAGGTCATTTGCCGCTTTAGAAAAGCTTAGGTTTTCAGCAACTGACATAAAAACAGAATCCCGGTAATCCATAATATTTTATTTTATGCTCCATTAGTGGCCGGTTAAAGTTAATAGATTTCTCCCTGCCATCGAAATGAAAAGGCATTGTGTTTATTTAAACAGAGGCGGATGCTGGAGGCAAACACCTCCAGCATATAGTCAGGCTATCATCTTATTAAATTTTTTAAATGCTCATCTCCTGCAGGTCTACCCCATTGGCCTCGGGTTGGTAAATAACATTCCTGATAGTTACTGTCTTGATGCCATCAGGAACTTTGAATGACACAGTTTCCCCTTTTCGGCATCCTAATAACGCCCGTCCTAAAGGAGATAGCACAGATATCCGGCCATCATTCAAATTGGCTTCATCAGGGTATGCAAGCCGAAGCATTTTGGAGGTTCCTGATTGCGCAAAAACAACCTCAATAACCGAATTCATTGTTACATATTCAGGGTTTATTTTATTAGGTTCTACTAATTTAGCCTGCTTAATCTCGATGTTGAGGCGATTTAATTCGAGAAGATTAGAATCTTTACTATCAAGCAAATTGAGAATCATTGAATTTAATTTTGAATAATCCAGTTTCGATAAGATAATTTCATTTTTCATGACAACTTAATTTAAATTCTACATCACTGAAATGATATACAGCCTCAGGATAATTACATCTGTGACGATGAATAAAGAAGTTAAGGGCCTACACCTGGAGGCTGCCCGTTAATAAAAGTGAATGGAAGAATTTTAAATACGAAGAATACAGCCCCTTTCCAGAACGGAAAAAGAATAGGATTGATTATTCGGCTTTGCTGCCGGGTCATTTAAATAGCAAACAGTGGCGAATAAACAAGGGTGTTTAACTTCATATTTATTAAGTTGAAGTTTTTTTATTAAAAAATGGGAATTGGCAATCCTTTCGGATAAAATTGGTTTTTCGTTTGAGAAATAAGCCGAAGCGGAGAATTCAGACTGTTTTGGGATTTTAAAATGGCTCTCATGGAACAAAGATGGATGATACAATGAAAACATTGTAAAAAACAATGTAAACATTGCTGAAAGGAATACCTTATATTTTCTAATCCATCTCATTGAAAAGACGTTTTCCCAAAAATACACAATAAAATCGGATTAGTCCAGCGACAAGGAAGCGGAGGTGTGTTAAAAATCGTTAATTTCCTGTTTTCTCAGCTCGCCTGCCTTCGGAATGTCGACCCGAAACTTATGTTAATTTCGTCGGGCCATAGCTATTTTTCATCAAATTTTACACGATATCGTTAGGATAATTTCCATATTTACTGTCAATACTGTCCCATTAAATTCTAAAATTGTTCTTTGAAATATTTGAAATTTAGCGAGTTATACTGGTTTTTTAATTAAACGGATTTCAATTTGCATTTTGCAATCTTAAAGATATTGCAAA
>JAJYAG010000038.1 GCA_021779665.1 Bacteroidota bacterium
GATCTTTTATATTGACGGCTTTAAAGGCTTGAAAATGATAAATTATCCAAACTTTGTAAGCCTGGAATGCGGATCTATTGGTGATAAAAATGTAACAATCCCTGCCGCTGTTAAGCTTCTGAACGAACAATGGGATAAGGCGTAGAGCGTTTAACCGGTTACGGGTGCCGGGCTGGGGTTGTGAGTTGCTGATTATGGATAACAGATCGTATAATCCGGCCTATATACCCCATCCTTCATACTTCTTACTTCATACTTCACTATTAAATAACTACAAATAGACAAAAAATGAACAGAAAATTACGAATGGGCATGGTTGGTGGCGGAACCGACGCTTTTATCGGTGCGATCCACCGCCTGGCAGCCTTTATGGATGGACAGATAGAACTTGTTTGCGGTTGCTTCAGTGTTAACCCTGAGGTTTCTATTTCTTCAGGAAAATCGTACTATCTTCCTGAAAACAGAGTTTATAAAACCTATCAGGAAATGTTCGAGAATGAAGCGCGGTTACCTGAGGGAGAACGTATGGATTTTGTGACCATTGTTACACCCAACTTTGCTCATTTTGATCCTGCAATGATGGCTCTTGAAAATGGTTTTCATGTTGTAATTGACAAGCCTATCACTTTTACTCTCGACGAAGCTTTAAAACTGAAAGCTAAAATTCAGCAAACAGGCCTCCTTCTGGCTCTGACTCATACGTATTCCGGCTATCCGGCTGTTAAGGAAGCGCGTGAACGTGTTCGCAGAGGCGACCTGGGAAAAATCAGGAAAATATTTGTAGAATATCCGCAGGGCTGGCTTTCTTCAAAACTCGAAGATGCAGGAAATGCGCAGGCATCGTGGCGTACCGATCCCAAACGTTCCGGGAAAGCAGGTTGCATGGGCGATATAGGTACGCATGCACATCATTTGGCCGAATATATTACAGGTTTAAAAACGAAGGAAGTCTGTGCCGAACTTAACGTTTTTGTACCCGGTCGCCTGCTTGATGATGATGGAGCTGTTCTTCTGCGCTTCGACAATGGAGCAAGAGGCGTTTTAATGGCAACCCAGATTGCTGCCGGCGAAGAAAATGCCATCCGAATCCGTGTTTACGGCGATAAAGGCGGAATCGACTGGTTCCAGCACGAGCCAAACACCCTTTATGTTAAATGGTCTGATAAACCTACAGAAATTGTTCGTACCGGACAAGGTTACATGAGCGATATTGCCAAGCATAATACTCGCACCCCGGGAGGACATCCGGAAGGCTATCTCGAAGCTTTTGCCAATATTTACCGTAATTTCTCTCTTACATTGAGAGCGAAAATGAACAACACCCAGCCAAAACCTGAATGGCTCGATTTTCCTACCGTTGAAGATGGAATCAGAGGGATGCAGTTTATTGATGTGGTAGTTGAATCAGGTTACAACAACGATAAGAAATGGTATAAATGGCCTGAATAAGTCCGGTTAAATATTTACAAAATAAAAACATAACATTATGGCACGTCCTGTAACCCTTTTTACCGGCCAATGGGCCGATCTGGATTTTGAAGTTATATGTCAGAAAAGTAAGTCGTTTGGTTACGACGGAATAGAAATTGCCTGTTGGGGCAACCATTTCGAAGTGAATAAAGCGAATGACGAATATTGTAAAAACCGCAGGCAGATATTGGAAAAACACGGCCTGAAAGTTTATGCACTCTCAACCCATTTGGTTGGCCAGGCGGTTTGCGACAATATCGACGAACGGCATAAAAGCATAGTTCCCGACTATGTTTGGGGCGATGGAGATCCTGCAGGAGTCAGACAAAGAGCTGCCAGGGAAATCATAGCCACTGCTCAGGCTGCAAAACGACTTGGAGTTAACGTGGTAAATGGTTTTACCGGTAGTCCTATCTGGCATCTCATTTATTCCTTTCCTCCTACTCCCGAATCAATGATTGACAAAGGTTTTGCCGATTTTGCCAATGCCTGGAGACCTATTCTGAATGAGTTTCAGAAGTTAGGAGTAAAGTTCGCTCTTGAAGTTCATCCTACTGAAATAGCCTTTGACATTGCTTCGGCCGAAAGAGCCTTAAAAGCTCTGGATTATCACCCTGCTTTCGGATTTAACTACGATCCCAGTCACCTAGGCTACCAGGGCGTGGATTACGTTGAATTCCTTTATAAATTCAGCGACAGGATTTTCCATGTTCACATGAAAGATGTGCACTGGCGCGAAACTCCCGGTCCTGTAGGAGTATTCGGCGGACATGTTCCTTTTGGAAATCCTCAACGGTACTGGAACTTCCGCAGTTTAGGCCGCGGTTGCATTAACTTCGAGGAAATAATCCGTGCACTCAACCACATTGGCTACAATGGACCTCTTTCGGTTGAATGGGAAGACTCGGGAATGGATCGTGAACATGGCGCAGCTGAAGCGTGCGATTTTGTTAAAAACATCGATTTTAAACCTTCGCAGGTTGCTTTCGACTCAGCTTTTGAAAAAAAATAATATGAATCATTTTCTTAGCCCGGTTTCGAAAGAACCGGGCTTTTTTATTTTATTAACTCTTCGACGTATTTTCAGCCGATAAGACTGGTTCGGGCTTTATGCTCCGGGTAAGTATTTCCAGAACTTTACTCCTGACACTTAGCTCTGTCAGTTGGTTATTGTCGGAAGTCGGATAAACGCGGTTCGAAAGGAAAATGTACAACAGCCCTGTTTCGGGATCAGCCCAGGCAAATGTTCCTGTAAATCCCGAATGGCCGAAACTCTTTGGGGAAACGCAATAACATGTGGGGCCAATTTTTAAAGGATTCATTTCAGGTTTGTCAAAACCTAATCCGCGACGATTTCCGGCAGCTATAAATGGCGTTGAATTAAAATAATTTATTGTAGAAGGTTCCAGAATCTTTTCTCCGCCATAGGTTCCTCCATTCAAAAACATCTGGAACAATTTGGCGAGATCGTTAGCATTGGAAAACAGTCCGGCATTACCGCTAATCCCACCCATAAGTGCAGCTGCAGGATCGTGTACATATCCGTGAACAAGCTGTTGCCTGAAAGTCAGATCCAGTTCGGTAGGAGCAATTCTGGACCTGTCAAAACGGGTAAGAGGCGAAAAGCCCAGGGTTGTAGCACCCAAATGCGAATAGAAATTCTGATTCACATAGTCCTGAAAAGGCATTCCGCTAACCGAATTAATTACTTTATACAGCAAAATGAAACCCAAATCGCTGTATTTGTATTCCTTTCTTGATAAAAGACTGGAAGTTCCGATTTTTGTTAAAATTGTATCCTCATAGCTGGTAAGTATAAAGAGGCTGTCGGCAACCTGGCTTCCATTGGTATAAGTAGCAGCATTCGAAAAATACCCGGGCTTATAGCTTCTTTTGTTAATAGCCATATATTCGTAACCCTTTTTAATATCCAGGGTGGAAATAAATTCCTTTAAACCATTCTTTCTGCCATTTGCGACAGGCTGAAGCAAATTCAGATAAAAAGGAATGCCCGCCTGAAGGCGGGCCTGATGTGTTAAAAGATCCAATAAAATTATATCCCGTTTATTCGTCTTTTTAAAATCGGGAAGATAATCCGACAGTGGTTTTGTAAGTTTCAAGGTTCCACTTTCATATAGCTTCATTGCTGCGGTAGTGGTTGCAGCTACTTTTGTAACTGAAGCGATGTCGTAAATATCAGTCAGCAAGACTCTTTGAGTACTGTCGTACGTATGAAACCCAAAAGCTTTATGATAAAAGACTACTCCATTTTTAGATGCCAGGATCTGGCAGCCAGGCATGGCCTTTTTTTTTATCGCATCTGTTATAAGGCTGTCAATTGACATCAGACTGTCGGAACTAATTTTTATATCTTCGGGTATGGTATATTTAAATCTGATTCCCGATTCGGTGGAGAGCCCTTTGCGAATAGGATAATCGCTGCTGGCAGTAACCGGTAAAATACCTTTTGCGCTTATACCTCCAAAAATGAGCTGGGCCGAATACTCCTGTGTGAGCGAATTATCCTCATAGGAAACAATAACTGACTTAAAATTTTGTATTTCCTTTACTCTTTTTAGAAAGTAAGGCGGGGCAAATACATTTAAAATAGTTTTACTCTGATCCGAAATCTTATCCAGAAAATTCATGGCAGCTGCAGTCACTCCATAGTTACGGGCAGGACTGTAATTCGTATTCATTACCGCCACAATTGTAACCGTATATTGATTCAAAGCATCCAATAATTTATCAACATCAGCCTGAACACTCTTTTTTGAAAGAAAGAAATGATCGCATCCGGCATATAAATCGAGGGTTTCAGTAAATTTATTTTCCTTTTCCTCTCCTATACATACTACCGCAATTCTGGAGCTGGCCAGATTCTTTACCGGAATGAGGTCGTTGCTGTTTTTAACAACTGTTATGGCATTTTCGACCAGGTGACGGTTTATAAGCTGCGATTGGAATGAATTAAGATCATTTACAAGATTATTGGCATCCACAAATTTTCTTTCAGGCAATCCGGCCCATTCTTTTAGAATCAAAATTTTGCGGCATGACTCGTTAATCTGTTGTTCCGATAATCTTCCCGATTCAATAGCCTGTTTAATTTTATTAATTGCCAGGGGAATATCGTTCGACATCACAAGTACGTCGTTCCCGGCTTCAAGCGCTCTTACTTCCAACTCTCCTGCAGGACATGATTTTGAAACACCGCGCATATTCAGTGCATCAGTAAATACCAATCCGTCGAAACGAAGCGAATCGCGCAACAGTGATGTGACTACCTTTTTCGATAGCGTGGATGGAATATCGGTAACAGAGTCCAGGCTGGGGATGTTCAGATGAGCAATCATAATGCCACCCAGATTGCTGTTTATAAGATGTTTGAAAGGAGCTAATTCAACTGAATCGAGCCTTTTATAATCCTGCTTAATTACCGGCAATCCAAAGTGCGAATCAGCGTCGGTATCGCCGTGACCAGGAAAATGTTTGGCAACCGCCATAATCCTGCCATTCTGCAAGCCTAGCATATAAGCCATGGAATAGGACGAAACCAGTTGAGGATCTTCACCAAAAGAACGATTGCTTATAACAGGATTTTCAGGATTGTTATTTACATCGACTACCGGAGCAAAATTTATGTGCATTCCCATGCGCTTCATCTGACGGGCAATATCGTGTCCCATCTCGTAAATCAGATCGGGATCCTGAAGTGCGCCTAACATCATCTGACGGGGAAAATCAATTGTAGAATCCAATCGCATCCCTAATCCCCATTCGGCATCCATTCCAATAACAAGGGGAGTTTTGGCCTTCGACTGGTATAAATTTGTTTCCCGGGCCTGACAAACCGGTGACCCCTGAAAAAATATCAAACCACCAATATTGTACTTTGAAACAAGGTTTACAATTTCTTCTTCATGTTTGCTGTCTTTATTCGAAAAAGCAGCAACCATAAACAATTGCGCAATTCGTTCATCAAGACTCAAACTGTTAAAAACCGAGTCTGCCCATGGAGTCTCTTCCACCATATAGGGAGATACCGGTTCTTTGGTATTATTTAACTTTTCGTGATTTTCACTAAAAAGGTCAAATCCAATAAATAGAAAATATATAATAAATACAAAACGCAGTAACGACATAATTCATACTTCAAAATTCAAACCCCTCTCACATCCGGAAGGTTTTACTCAAAAAAACACTCTCAGGTTTCAATTTACGGTCAATAATAGAGCCAAAAATTGGTTTTGCTCTGGTCGTAAAATTAATTTGATTCTTAAACTGGAATAAGCAATATAAATTATATGGAATCCCAAATAAAATATAGGGTTATAGCTTATTTTTAATCATTCAAAACAAAAAGAGTTTTTATGCACCAGTTTGAACAGGATCAACCTTTCCAAATATAATAAATATGTATAAAAATCAATACATACAGCACAAAACATTCAATTTAATTGTTCTTTTTTTTAATGCAGATAAAAAGTAAAATTTTACTGGCTTTTTGGAGGTATATATTTTACTTTTATTGTCTGAAAGAACCGAAATTCAATTTTACAACAATATGAGTCAAATGCATCACATTCTTAACGAAACCAGGTACCCCAAAAATTACAAACCCGAAATTGATATTGCTGTTATTCCGTGGGGTGCAACGGAAGCTCATAACTATCATTTACCTTATGGTACTGATAATTATTTAACTCAGGCTTTTGCTGAAGAATCGGCCCGCAAGGCTGCTGATATGAATGTTCCGGTAACGGTACTCCCAACCATTCCATTCGGGGTTAATACAGGACAACTTGATATTCCGCTTACCATAAACATGAATACCTCAACCCAGGTCAAAGTATTGGAAGATATTATAGAATCGCTTAAAATCCATAATGTTAAAAAGCTGGTTGTTTTTAATGGCCATGGAGGAAACGATTTTAAGCAGATAATAAGGGAATTTCAGGGAAAATATCCGGATGTATTTATATGCCAGTTGAATTGGTATCAGGTAATAAAAGCAAGTCTGATTTTTGAAGATACAGGCGAACATGCCGGCGAAATGGAAACAAGCCTGATGATGTATCTTTTTCCACATCTTGTGCTCCCACTGAAAGAAGCAGGTAACGGTCATGCCAAAGAATTAGTCTTTAGCGCCCGTAAAGAAGGATGGATGTGGGCTCCACGCCCCTGGACAAAAGTTACCCGGGATACCGGCATTGGAGATCCGGCAAAATCGACAGTAGAAAAAGGACATCAGTATTTTGAAGAAGCAACAGGGAAAATTGCAGCTTTTCTGAAAGAGTTGCATGTTACCAGCGAGTTATATAAATAAAAGTCTCTTATCTGAAAAGATAACTTATTAAAAAGTTTTTCGTTTAAAGTTGCAACGATGTAATATGTTAAACGGGAAAGATTACTTAATTATCGTCATTTTGATATCCGTCTTATTCTCTTGTAAAAAAGATGAGAGGGAGAGTATTCCTGTTGTTCCGCCTGTAAGTACAATGTCAGTTGATTTTTCTTTTCTCTCGGCAAAAAAGAGCGGATGGATTAACTTAAGCAACTGGCAATATTCATCTATAAGTCTCGCGGTTTGGAATAACATATTGAATAACAATTGTGCCCTGCCCATAATTTCATTTGAAAAAACCATTGAACAGAAAGCCTCTTACCTTAATTCCGGAGAATGGGAATGGTCAAATAAGTTCAATGCCGACACCATATCCATCCGATCGAAATTAATTGGGAAGCTTGTTAACGATTCGGTGGAATGGAAGCTTTTTATTTCAACTTCGAAGTTAAATGTCAGCACGCCCGAATATCTTTGGATTGAAGGTAAATCGGCTTATGACCAAAGCGGCGGATGGTGGCTGATTCATGAAAAACCTTCCAGCCCCAACCCTTACATAAAAATAACCTGGTCGAACGTAAATGGTGTTTCTGTTAACAGATTTGTAATTGTAAAATCAGACGACCCCGACTTTGGACAATACCTGGAATATGGTACGAAAAACAACCCGGTGTACAATTCTTATTACACCATTAAAATTCATAACGATAACTTTATTTATATCGAACTCAACAAACAGAGTAAAGAAGGCAGAATAAAGTCTGAATTTATTTTTAACAACATCGATTGGCATTGCTGGGACTCTTCGCTGGCCGATTTTAATTGCAATTAATTAAAAAATAAGAGATCCTGACTAAATAGCCAGAATCTCTTTCCCACATCCCGTCAATCATCCTTCAGCAACCACTCCTGTAGGTTTTTAATCTCTTCCTGTTGATCTTTCTTAATTTTCCCGGCAATTGATTTAAGTTTAGCAGATTTGCCATGATGTAGCTCCAAATCCGCCATATCTATGGCTCCCTGATGATGTTGAATCATCAGCATTGCAAAATCGTGATCAGCATCACCATTGATATACTGCAGATCAGCACTCCGGCTCATCATTTCCATAGCCATGGATGAATTATGATGAAACATTGTATCGACAGTTACAGGAGAATGAGCCTTTAAGAAAGAGTCCATTTGGGTAATCTCCTTTTGCTGTTCCATGATCATCGTCCGGGCAAGTTGATGTAGAGTAGAGTCCTTTCCTTTCTCCAATTCCCTATTTGCCATATTGATAGCTCCTTTATGATGTTCTTTCATTATCATGGCAAAATCGTTATCAGGATCATTTGTCATTTTCATGCTATGCATCGTATCCATCATGGCGTGCATGAGCTTCATAAATTCGTTACTGTCGTGATTCTGTTTGTTCCAGACCTCATCATCACTATCCGTACAAGAGACTGCGGAAAGAAGAATGATAAAACCAAACATAACTTTCCGGAAAAACGACAGGACCATTTCCAAAATTAATTTTTTAGACATTTCTTACTATTCAATGGGTTACATACATGAAGCTCAAAAAGTCAACCATATAATCAAAAAAGAACATTTTCGTAAATTATAAATCCGAAGAAAAACCGAAAACCTAATAAAGTGGCGGTATTTGGATTTGCAGTAACTATCAGAAAAATTTCAGTATAACTTTAAGGATATTCGGATAACCCTCAGAATATGAGGATGAAATTCTACAATGAGGAAAATTGGGCAAACAGGAAGAAAGAAAGATGAAGTAAGAAGTACAATGCAAAGGAAAAACCTTTAACAATGTACTTCTTATAAAATTGTTATCTGGAACGGATTTCCCGTCTCATAAAAGAAACGTACGAAAGAACAAAGCAAAGAATTGTAGCTGCAAATAAACCGGTAACCTGTGGCCAGACAATTAACAGGCTTTGTCCCAGCGGAAGCGGCCCGGGTATTGTTCCCATTATCTGTTCCATGGTGAGTGGAGTAATACTTCTCACCGTAGGCACAAGCAATGTTGTGGTTGCCTCACTGAAAAGCTGATTGGGCATGATAAAACCCATTCCCTTGATAAGCCATGTATAACTTGTAACGTATAACTGCGACGACATCATGTTTGGCTCCAGAACCCTTGAAACTACATTTACGATCATGGGATAAAAAATGGTAAAAAATAACCATACAGCAATTCCCGAAAGAGCCGAAGTTGCCGGCTGACGAAATTTAACCGAGAAAAATATCGACAGGTTAAGCCAGAAAGCAACATAAACAAAACTAAGTAAAAGAAAGAACACGATTCGCATAAATTCCTCGGCTGAAGGAGGAATTCCTACAGCTAAAAGTCCGATACCCATTACCAGAAAACCAAGAACAAAGAGCATCAGACAAATAACAACCAGCGCCGCCACAAACTTGGCATTAATCAGATAATCGCGGTGGATAGGCTGGGAAAGAACACGGCTTAGCGTTCCACGGTTATGTTCCGAATTAATGGCATCGAAACCCATTCCCAGGCCAAGCAACGGACCTAGAAACCCAATGAATACAAAAAAGGCTGGCAGATTGCCATCGGAAACCGTGAACAGCTTTAGAAAGAAGAATGCTTCGTCGTTACTGATAGTTTTTACTGCTTTGCTTATGCCAGTCAGGGCTGTAAAAGAAGTGCCGAAACAGGTTAGGGCTATAAGAGCAACCAAAATAATAAAACGCCAGCTCCTGACATGATCGGCTATTTCCTTATAAACAATAGCCTTAAATGGATGAACAGGTTTATCATCGTTTGGCGCAAAAAATCCGGCTGTCCGCCGGAAAAAGTTTTTCACTTTCGCCGTCACATTATTTTCAATTTGAATAACATTATTCATGATCTACTCCTCCTTCGAAATAACGGGAATAAATCTCGTCGAGACCGTACTCCTTGCGGTAAAGGTGCTTTAAATCCAAACCGGCATTTACAGCAGTACGTGCAATATCGGATGTTGCATCGCGTACGCAGCTGACTTCGAAATGACCATTTTTAGGCTGAATTGAAACAATACCCTCAACCCTCTTTAATAAAGTCTCGATGGAGTTAACCGACTGCTTATCATCCGAAAATCCCACTTCGATAATGTAAGGACTGCTGCTGAAAAGCTTTTGAGAGAGCGTTTGAATATCTCCCTCTGCAATGAGCTTACCACTGATGAACAATCCAACACGGTCGCAAACCTGCTGAACCTGGTGTAAATGATGAGAAGAGAATAAAACCGTAAGCCCTTTTTCCTTACTCAATTCCACAATCAGGTCGAGGAATTCTCTTACACCTTTAGGATCGATCCCAAGCGTTGGTTCGTCGAGGATGATAATCTCAGGGTTTTTAATCAGCACATCAGCCAGTCCCAAACGCTGGCGCATACCGCGTGAATACTTGCCGGCTTTTTTGTTTATGGCATCAGAAAGTCCTATTCTTTCGAGCAAAGCAGTAGCTTTAACCACAGCTTCGTTTCTGCTGAAACCATTCAGACTGGCGGTATAGAGAAGGTTTTCGAGTCCTGTGCGGTCGTCGTAAAAACCAACATCCTCAGGCAAATAACCAACTTTCCGTTTTACCTCCAAAGGTTTGGTTGTAGAGTCAATACCGCAAACACGAACCATTCCCGAAGATGGATCAGTAAGTCCCAGCATCATCAGAATGGTGGTAGATTTACCGGCTCCGTTCGGCCCCAGAAGTCCAAAAACTTCGCCTTTCCTGATATTAAGATTTAAACGGTCGACAGCGGTGAAATCACCATACTTCTTCGTTAAGTCGACCAATTCGATAATATGCTCAGCCACGGTTTACCTCCTTCCATATTTCCGGAACAGATAATAAACGATACCAATTGCAAAAAGAATAATCAAAATCCCCATCCAGCCCCATATCATTGGGGTGCGCACAAAAATCCTGAAAGTGGCTTTGGAGGTAACTTCATTGGTTTTGGCCTCAAAAACAGTTTCGTAATCACCAGGGATAGCTCTCTTGTCGGCTTTAACGGTAGCAACTACCTTAGCCGACTGACCCGCCATGATATTGTCGATCTTTTTAGGTTCGAAACTCACTTCCCAGTTTGATGGAGCCGTAGCCGAAAGGTTAATATCCGACAGAATGGAAGAGCCGGTATTAATAACAACAAGATCTATTTTCCTTGTATCGCCGGCGGTTATTTTAGAGCTTAGCAAGCCAGTTGGCGTTGTAACATTCATTTCATAACGACCTGAAATTACCACCTGCAGATCGAGCGAAGCCGAAGTGGCATTTGTGGATGCCTTGACCGGAATAACATAAGTGCCGGTTTCGATATTATCAGGAGGATTGATATCAATCCCGATTTCGGAGGTGAGATTTGGTTCAATCTCAACTGAAGTTGCCTGTTTATAGTTGGCTTTGAATATAACTTCCCAGCCTACAGGCGCATTTGCAACCAGAGCATAGAGCTGTTTCTCTGCATTACGGTTTTTAAGTGTAGCATTGAAGGTAAAAGTGGAATTTGAATTTCCCTGCATGTTAATCTGATTGCAGGTAAACTCGGTTTTAAACGTACCCTGTTTGGATACATTAACATTTAAAGGTAAAGCACCAACGCTGCCAGCATTAATCCGGAAACGATAATTACCCTTATTAACCTGAACGGGGATTTCGACCCTCAGGTTCAAAGTTTTTCTATCGTTGGGAAGTACAGAAACCTGGGTAACAGTGTAACCTCCCGACTTCATTGTATAGGTCCAGCTTTTGGGAATTCCCGAAACAGAAACAGGAACGTTCTTTACTTCTTTCCCGTTATTGATAATATCAACAGCATATTCGACCGATTCGCCCGGGGGAACCGAAATGCTTGTGTACGGGGTGTAAAGGGTTACATCGCTTTGTGCCTGTGTAAACTGGCTAAGAAAAAAGATCCCGCAAATGAGGGATAGTAGTTTGAGATGTGTCGTACGAGATGACATAAATCCTCCTCTTTAATAATTATTATTGATAAAAGTTTTGATGACAAAAAAGTACGGAGCACAAAATTATAAATGGATAAATTATTGAAAACAGGGGATTGTAGAGGATTTTGAACTTATCGCTTGTAAAAAATTGATTTTCTAAATCTTATACGCTTTAAACCAATGTGTTAAAAAATCTAAAAAAGTTTTAAGAAATGCTATATCATTGTTTATCAGAAACAATTAATTGAATAAAACTGTAGGTAAGGTAAGAAAGAGAGGTGTGAAAAAGGACGAAAATCAACTCTTCAGCCTCAGTGTTTAAAAAATAGAAAACCTTTCAGGTTTTTAAAACCTGAAAGGTTTAAATAAAGAACTTATAAAAAGTGATTTTAAAAATCAACTTTAAAACATCTTCCTTATTTCGAATTTTCGGCCAACAAAGCCTTCATCTTAAGCAACGATTCCACATAATAGTAATCCGCATAAGTCAGCGGAACATCAATTTCTGAATTGTGAGGAATAGAACCTACGCTGTGCATCAGAATAAACCCTCCGTTAGTACCTTTTTCAGCACAATAGGCTGGCGATGATAAAGATCTGATTTGCTGCTGAGCCACTTCAATATATTTTTTCGACAATTCAGGATCAACAAACTTACTCAGGTCGATTAATGCGGAACATATAATAGCTGCAGAAGAGGCATCCCTTGGTTCGTTTGGAATTTTGGGAGCGTTAAAGTCCCAGTAAGGAACCATATCAGCAGGCATGTTCGGATGATTCAGAATAAAATTGGCAACGTTGATTGCCTGATCAAGATAACGCTGAATTTTGGTTTCGCGGTACATCATGGTATAACCGTATAAACCCCAGGCCTGGCCGCGTGCCCATGCACTCTCGTCGGCCGCGCCCTGCGCTGTTTGTCTGCTCAGTACCTTTCCGGTAATTGTATCATAATTTACCACATGATAAGAGCTGTAATCGGCACGATAATGATTTTTGATCGTAGTGTCAGCATGAGTCAGGGCTATTTTATAGAAGGATGAGTCGCCTGAAGCTTTTGTCGCCCACAATAAAAATTCCAGATTCATCATATTATCGATAATAACCGGACATTGCCACTTTTCATTCGAACCCCAGGACTGAATACAACCCACTGCCGGACGAAACCTTGTTGATAAAGAATGAGCACCGTTAATCATTATACTCTTGTAAGAAGTGTCGGCTGTTAAACGATATCCATTTCCGAAGCTGCAATACAGCATAAAGCCCAGGTCGTGGGTTCCGGTATTGTATTGTTCTTTTTCAATGCGTTTTGTGTAATTCTGGGCTGCACTTTTAAAAACCGTATCCATAGAATACTCGTAAAGATACCACAGGGTACCAGGAATAAAACCACTGGTCCACCAGTCGGAACCAGCCATAACGTAATTTCCATTAGTGAAAGAACGTGGAAGTGTTAAACTGTCTTTGGTTTTGTCGAAAAGTTGTAAATACTGAGCTTCAGCAAATTCAAGCTGCTCATTAATAATATCCTGCAGAGGTTTCTCTTTTTCCTTACATGAGAAAACTCCGGTCAGCAATATAAAACCTGCAAGAATCCATTTCATTTTTTTCATTTTGTAGTATTTTTATACATTCAATTATAAAATTAACTAATTCTAAAAATAAACCAAATCTGAAAAGTTATGACATACCTACCATCAACAAGCAGGTACGACAATATGGTATATAATCGTTGCGGTCGTAGTGGAATTAAGTTATCGGCAATATCACTCGGACTTTGGCAAAATTTTGGCGGGGTAGATGTGTTCGAGAACTACCGTAAAATTTTGTGGCGTGCTTTTGATGCAGGTATCACCCATTTCGACCTCGCTAACAACTATGGTCCACCTCCGGGTTCGGCTGAAGAAAACTTTGGGATTATTCTGGAAAAAGACTTTAAACATTACAGGGACGAGTTAATTATTTCGACAAAAGCTGGTTACCTGATGTGGCCCGGTCCATATGGTGACTGGGGTTCCAGAAAATACCTGATATCGAGTCTGGACCAGAGCCTGAAAAGAATGAAACTCGATTATGTCGATATTTTTTATTCACATCGCCCCGATCCCGAAACGCCTATTGAAGAAACCATGGGAGCACTGGATCATATTGTGCGTACGGGTAAAGCGTTGTATGCCGGTATTTCGAACTATAATGCCGAGCAAACCAAAAAAGCATTAAAAATCCTGAAGGAATTAGGCACACCATGCTTGATTCATCAGCCTAAATATTCCATGTTTGAACGTTGGGTTGAAGACGGATTGCTTGATGTACTTGAAGATAACGGCATAGGCTGTATTCCTTTCTCACCTTTAGCCCAGGGATTATTAACAAATAAATATCTCACAGGAATTCCGCAAGGTTCAAGAGCTACAAGATCGGTTTCGCTAAAACCGGAATTTATTACACCAGAAAAAATTGAGAAGGTAAAGCAATTGAACCAGATTGCTCAGAACCGCAGTCAAACTTTAGCCGAAATGGCCTTAGCCTGGTTATTGAAAGACAAACGTGTAACCTCTGTATTGTTAGGTGCCAGCAGTGTTGAGCAACTGGATGACAATTTAAAATGTCTTGAAAACCTTCAATTCTCTGATGATGAGTTAAAGAAAATAAATAATATTCTTGGTTAATCACCTGAGTTCTAAAAGCCAGTTTCATATAGTTACTTTCTTTATAGAGATTGTGTGAAAAGATCGGAATGACTTCGACTATGCTCAGTCTGACGATTGACAATCAGTTATTTGTCATATTGAGTAGAGTCGAAATATGACTTTAGGAGGCTTTTCGCACAGCCTTTATAGAAGAGGCTATGAATTAATTTGTAAAAATTGCTATGTCTATTCAAATTGAAGGAAAAGATTTAAATAAGTTCATTATGGTGGGCGACAGGATACTTATTAAGCCCCGCAGTCCGCTGGAAAGAACAAAAACAGGATTGTTTTTACCGCCCGGAGTTCAGGAAAACGAAAAAATCCAGAGCGGCTATGTTGTAAAGGTCGGACCGGGCTTTCCCATACCTGCCGTTATTGAAGATGAAGCCTGGAAAAAGAGCGATCAGGTAAAATATGTACCTCTGCAACCCAAAGAAGGCGACTTAGCTGTTTATTTACAAAACAACAGTTTCGAAATTCAGTTTAACGAGGAGAAATACATTGTTGTATCGCAGGCAGCAATACTTTTCCTTGTGAGAGACGAAGAACTATTTCAGTAAATAACTATGAATAAACGGCATGTACTTATAACAGGCGGCGCCCAGGGCATCGGAAAACAATCGGCATTAACGTTTCTCGAAAACGATTTTAAGGTTACAATTGTTGACAATGATGCGGAGGCAGGAAAAGAAACGCAGGCAGAATACACCCCTTTTGGTGAAATTCAATTTGTGCATGCCGACGTTTCAGTGGAAGAGGATGTAAGAGGAAGTTTGAATAAAGCCATTTCCTTTGCCGGAAGGCTGGACATTCTGGTGAATAATGCTGCTATAGCTGAAAATAAACCTGTAACCGAACTAACCATTGAAGAATGGAATAAGGTAATGGGTGTAAATATTACAAGTGTGTTCCTGTTTTCGAAACATGCCGCACCGTATCTTAAATCTGCAAAGGGTTCCATCATTAATTTATGTTCTACCAGGGCATTTATGTCCGAAGCTGACACCGAAGCATATTCAGCATCAAAAGGCGCGGTTTATTCCATTACTCATGCACTTGCCGTAAGTCTGGGACCCGAAATAAAGGTTAATTGCATCAGTCCGGGATGGATTGAAGTTTCGGACCTGAAAAAGAGCGCAATCCGTCATAAACCGGAATTAACAGAAGCTGACCATATGCAGCACCCTGCGGGTCGCGTGGGTAATGCAAAAGACATTGCCCGGTTATTATTATTTCTATCGAATGAAGAAAATAATTTTATAACCGGGCAAAACTTTATTGTTGACGGGGGAATGACCCGAAAAATGATCTACGTTTAGCTATTTGATCCGAACACCTTTGTAAGGATGTTCCCAACAGTGGTTGTAACCCAT
This sequence comes from Bacteroidota bacterium, assembly GCA_021779665.1. Classification (GTDB taxonomy): domain Bacteria; phylum Bacteroidota; class Bacteroidia; order Bacteroidales; family JAAUTT01; genus JAAUTT01. The sequence continues at coordinate 15,843 of JAJYAG010000038.1, forward strand.
TTCCAGGGATCGCGGCGAATTTTTATCTCCTCCTCTCCTACTTTCAGAAATAGTCCTTGCAAAGCCCTCTCGGTGGCGTAATTACCTAGGCTGGTGTTCACTTTCGGCTTTCCGATGAAAGGGGCTACCAAATTATAAGCTGAAGATAAGTCGCTCCAGGCGTCATTGGTCGACATGGTTCCTACCAGATCTTTATCGAGCGACTGATTTATAGGTACAGAGAAAGCCTCTACCAATTGAGTATCACAGGTACTTTTCAGATATTGTGTTGCGGCAGTGGAATCGAAGGATAACGATTTCTTTTTACTTGCAGGATTTTGTCCTTTCAAAATAGCAAGTGCATCGCTGATACTTAAGCTACGAATAGAACTCTTAAAAATAGGACCTGCTGATTTAGCAGCATCTTCTGCCGAGCGGTTAATACGTAAATAAACATTTTCGAGTAACTGATTCCCGCCAGGAACACTACCAATGTTTTTTACAATTACATCAGCTTCCGGAGGTAAAAGAATTTTCAACGCAGCATCCTTATAAAAACCATCCACTGCAGATGTCTTAAAAACCGATGAATCGGTTCCTACTTCCAAAGCGGTTTTCAAACCTTCGGCAATTTCGTTGTCACCTAAACCACCTTCCTCTTCCAATAATGCACAACTGCTGTTCAAAAGCAATACAAACAGCGCAAGGGCTAACATTCGTCTCATAACTTCTTTTTTCTTCTAGTACGAAATGTTTATTGGGTTTGTTGCGCAAAAGTTTCAGGGAGTGGATAATTAAATTCAAAAAAAAAGCTGCCTTAAAGACAGCTTTTTCAATTACCAGGACTATATCTTATCTGCGATCGTAACCGCCTCTGTTTCCACCATTACTTCTGCCGCCGCCATAGTCACTTCTGAATGGCTTTCTTGATCCACCACCTTCTTCTTTTGGACGAGCTTCAGATACTGAAAGTTCACGATTGTTAAGCATGTAACCGTTTAAATTCGAGATAGCTTCTTTAGCTTCGCTGTCGTTAGGCATTTCGACAAAAGCGAAACCTTTGCTTCTGCCTGTAAGCTTATCAGTGATAACCTTAACAGACTTTACTTCTCCGTACTCTGCAAATAAATCCGTTAGTTGTTCCTCTTTAACTTTGAAATCAACGTTACCTAAATAAATGTTCATGATTGTTTGATTAAAATTATATATATACAAATGTAAAGAATTAATATAAATAGGGATATATTAATGCCTGAATATTTTAGGTAAAATATGCTTTTCATCATATTTTTTATCCAATCAGGAATATAATGCCGAATCGGTAGGTAAATCAATTCCACTCCATACTTTTTTCGAAGTCCAGTCTTCAGGTGCTGCCTTCCAGAAGGCAGAGTCAGCAGACAGACCAAGAGGTAATAAGCCTACCATACACAAATAAATACTACCGGAATTAATATAGATTTCTCCGATATTTTTCTGCTGACCATAAAAACCAATTGTGAGCCAGCCATCTTTGTCGAAGGTTCCGGGAGCTTCGATCATACGCTTAATTACATGCGAAAGCGCATTTTTAACCTGCCCCGGAGTCAAGTTGTTAGGCAGAATTTCGCTGAGGCAAACCTGCGCCAGCGCCTGAAAAGCTCCGAAACGGTAAGCTAACGATCGGCCAATAGGCGGAAAGGTACCTTCAGGAGAAATTAACCGCTCCTGAATAGCAGCATATCGCTGAAGTCTTTTTACTACTGTGTCGTATTTCGATCTGACTTCCTGATCTTTTTCCCTGAAAATACCCATAATATCGAGCATCATGGGCTGAATAACAAAACTGTTATAATAATCCCAGTGGAAATCCTGTCCATCGCCATACATTCCGTCGCCCTTATACCATTCGTAATGCTTTTTTAAGGCATAATCCACTCGCATAGGATCAAAATCGAAACCATACTTAAAAAAGAAAGCTTCAATCATAGCACTAAAAAGCAACCAGTTATTATATCCTGGTTTTACAGCCCGTGTTAGTAGAAGTGCTTTTACAACATTTTCCTGCACTGTTTTATCAAGGCTATTCCAGAGCCTCGGCGCCCTAACCAGACTATGAGCCAGAAAAGCAGCATCTACAAGTGTTTGACCACCAAAATTAAATCCTAAGTAATCAGGGGAATTAATATCGGTTCCTTTATCGAGACAAAGTCGTGCCATTTCAAAAAACTGTTTCCGCTTTTTACCTTCTGCGGTAGAATCTTCTGGCAGATTCAGCCATGGGGAAATTCCGGCCATAGTTCTTGCAAAAGCTTCCAGGTAAGCGTACTTCTTCCGTTCTTCATGTCCTTCCTTAAAAGCAACAGGCATGGCTTTCTTTAAGTTACCTTTCGAAAGCTCATTTAAAACAGGAAACATTATTTTTTCTGCAACACTAACCCAATATTCCCGTAAAGAGGGGTTTCCTGAATTTTCAGGAGCTGCAAATGATATCGGGCTGATTGCAGCCACTGCGGCTGCCCCGGGAACTGTTTTTAAAAAATTACGTCGGTACATTTGATCAAAAATTACAATATTAACTTATGAAAGTAGTTTAAAAGTGTTATAAATCTAAATTCAAAACAAAATAATTATCAGTTAAACAAAATTAATAAATCATGAAAAGAATTGCTATTTTATTGTTAATTGCCTTAGGTCCTATCAAAGCTTTCAGTCAGATCAGCTCAGGATCACTTGTTGTTGGCGGTGCTTTTTCGCTGTCACTTTCAAAAGATAAAACCGAAGAGGGAAGTAACACCGAGGATGGCCCATTCAGGACTTACTTCAGTCTTACCCCGGATGTTGAATACTTTCTTGCCGACAATTTATCAGCAGGGATTGGAATTGGGTACGCTCTAAACAAATCGAAAACCGAAAATTCAACTTCTGAAGTAATTTCAAAGAATGGCATGTTCACCATCTCTCCATACCTGAAAAAATACTTCTCTTTAGGTGACAGAGCTTATTTCTATGGCCAGGCTCTGGCAAGTATAGGTTTTGGAAAAGTGACCAACGAAACCAAATTCAGTTCATCCACTATTACCACCGAAAGAAACAGCAGCATGTTCAGTATTGGTGTTGTTCCGGGTTTCCGATACGACATTTCGGATAAAGTTGGACTGGAAGCTGGAATCGGATTTTTAGGATTTACCCAGGATGTTGAGAAATCAAAAAACGGCAATACTGAAGTAAGAGATATTACAAATACTTTCTCTTTCCGCTTTGTACCCAATTCTCTCTCTTTGGGAATACGTTATACTATAAAATAGTTAAGAGAAATAATAAACCTTTCAGGTTTTAAAAACCTGAAAGGTTTAAAATGATTACACCTCCGGTTCCTGCTGACTCAGGCAGTGAAAACTTCCAAAGCCCCACACAATATCTGTAGAATCGATACCAACAATGCTACGCCCTTTAAAACATTCTTCGAGAATATACATGGCCTTGTCGTCCATCTTACATCTGAAGTTGGGGACTATCACATCTTTATTGGTAAGATAGAAGTTTGCATAAGAGGCAGGTAAACGGTTTCCTTCATAATGAACCGGCGAAGGCATGGGCAGTTCAACCAAATCGGGCTGTTTGCCATTGATCAGCCGGAGCTTTTTCAGTTGTTTCAAATTCTCCTGCAATGGCTCGTAGTTTTCGTCACTTTTGTTTACTTCAACAGCGGTTACAATAACATCCGACGATACAAAACGGGTAATATCATCTACATGGCCATCGGTATCGTCTCCGGCAATGCCGTCGCCTAACCACACAATCTGTTCTACATTATAGAACTGCATCAGATATTCTTCGATCTGGCTCTGCGAAAGATGCGGGTTACGATTCTTATTGAGCAGACAAGCCGTGGTAGTAAGAAGTGTGCCGGTGCCATTCACATCAATGGACCCACCTTCCATAACGATACCGGGAGAAAATATTGGTAAACCATAATGAGCTGCTACTTTCAACGGAATAGCATTATCGTTCTCAAAAGGATATTTTCCGCCCCAGGCATTGAAGCCCCAGTTAACAATTGCTTTCTTTTCGGCCGCATTGTTGTTGATCACAAAACTAGGACCATGATCGCGGCACCATACATCGTCGCTTGGATGAATAAAGATCTCGACCTTAGAGTCGTCGATACCATATTCGTGCAGCTGCTGTATAAACTGCTGCTCATAAGTAAGGTCGGGTATATTGATGCGTATCAGTTCACTTTTGGTTATGGCTTTGATGAATTTGAGATACGAATCGTAAATTTTGTCCATCGTTCCCGGAAAGGAGGCTTCGTTGTGCGGATACGTTAACCAGGTGGCCACATGTTTTTCCCACTCGGCCGGAAACCGGTATCCTGATGCTTTTGGAGTCATTTATTGATATGATATGAAAATGAAAAAATATGTATAAAGTACCCCTCTCCTGAAAGAAAGGGGAGTAAGAAAATCCCTGTATTAAAGTCCTTCTCCTTAAGGAGAAGGATTTAGGATGAGGTAAAGCAGGAGTTTCATAAACCTTGAAATAATATACATTATTCCAAAAACCGTTTTGTGATAGGCTCATAAGTATCAATGCGGCGATCGCGCAGAAATGGCCATACGGAGCGGTACTGCCCTGTAAGTTCGGTATCTATTTTCTGAACGTGGACAAGTTCCTGATCGTGCGATGCCTGATAAACAACCGTACCGAAAGGATTAGCCACAAACGAGCCGCCCCAGAACTGCTGATCGGCCTCGCGTCCAACCCGATTTACACTCACCACATGGACCCCGTTGGCAATGGCATGCGAACGCTGAATAGTTTGCCATGCCTGATATTGTTCGCAATTGATATCATCGTTTTCTTCGTTCACATCCCAACCAATGGCAGTAGGATAGAACAAAATTTCGGCGCCTTTAAGCGCTGTAATCCGCGCAGCTTCCGGATACCACTGATCCCAGCAGATGAGAACACCAATATTGGCGAATTTCGTTTTAAAAACTTTATAACCTTCGTCGCCCGGTGTAAAATAGAATTTTTCGTAATATCCGGGATCGTCGGGGATATGTTGCTTCCTGTATTTGCCAAGATAGCTGCCATCTGCATCTATCACAGCAGTGGTGTTATGATACAAACCGGGAGCACGTTTCTCAAAAAGTGAAGCTATGATCACCACTTTGTATTTTTCGGCCAATGCCTGAAATTCCGAGGTGGTAGGTCCGGGGATGGCTTCAGCAAGACTGAAATTTGTGTGAGCTTCCACGTCACAAAAATAAAGCGACGAAAAAAGTTCCTGTAAACAAACTATCTGAGCGCCTTTTTCGGCGGCTTCAATAATTTTTGCTTTTGCTTTTTCAATATTCGCTGCTTTGTCGGCCACACACGACATCTGAACCAAACCAACTTTAACCTTTGCCATCTTTATTAATTTTAAACTCCCAGTCTTTTTCTTGTAGCCTCAGGAATTGCATTTCTGTTAAGAAAGATAACCGTGGTTCTTAACCTGAAATAAGATTCCGAAACATAAATATAACCCTTGTAGGGGTTTTCTGTTCCCCAGGAATTTTTCACATAATAATATTTTTTGCCATTCTGGTCTTTAGCCAAACCGGTAATATGCATCCCATGATCGTCGGTGGTGGAATAGTTATCGAAATCGATCTGGCGTAGTTCCTGGGTAATATTCTTTTCCTTACCCGGAGCAAGAAAAACCTGATCCCAATCCTGCTGGGTAGCTTTTTTCTCATCCATGTCGGGAACAACAGCAACACCTTTCCGGAAATTAAATCCTTTATCGCTCACATCACTGGCCCAGGCAACAGAATAACCATTCAATAATGCATTATCCACTATACTTTCGAATTCATCGAGCGGAACATTATAAGCTTTCCCCCACGACCAGTTATCGGGTAACTCAGGAACAAATGTCTGGTAAAAAGGATGATGGGTGTACGAGGAAATCATAACATAATCGGCAGGATTAATACCGAGCGATCCTGCAAAAGTCTGCGGTGTATATTCCTTTCCCTGGTATTTGAACTTTTCGGGGATACCGCCGAGATACGACTGAAGAATCCCATCCAGCCCATTGATCCAAACCGGATTGATTGATTGTGTGGTTGCTTTGGCAATACCATCGACATAAGCTCGTAAGAGCTTATCCATTTCAAAATGATTATGAGAAGTTTCACCAGGTTTTAATCCTGCAAAAACCGATTCGGGAACAATTCCAAATGTACTGATGACATCTGTTACATCATTATTTTCGCCACCGCCAGCAAATTCAACGGTGCCGTGCATTCTAACAAATTTTTCGGCTTTGCGGAGATAGTTGTGGTAAACTATAAACATTTCCGAAAGGTCGTATTCACCCTTACCCGATTTTAAAAGTTCGGACTCCAGCATACTGATAGCCGAAAAGCTCCAGCACGTATTGGTTTTACTTTGATCCTTCACCGGAGTTGCAGCCAGTTGCTTATCAAACTTGAAAGAATACCCTTCGGTTGAACTCTGGGAAAAACCTGAGATCGGGAAAATCAACAATAAAGAAATTGTCAGAAAGAAGTTGTATCGCATAATTTCATATTAACATTTGGGCGGTAAAGATATAATTTATAAGAATATGAGGAAGTGAAGGAATGAAGAAATGAAGGGAATGATATTCATAAGAAAACACATGAATAATGAGAAGGCTTAATCACTGATGTTTTTTAAACTCACCTCCGGCCCCTCTCCAAAATGTAGAGGAGTGATAGAACAATTTTCCAGACTAATGAATTCAACGAAATGAAAAAGAAGAAATGTAGCTGAATTTACGATGAACTAACCTGGCTTTGAGCTGTTTTATCGACAAAACAATGGATATGGAAGCTACAGATAAAATAATAAAAACTGATGAGGAATGGAAACAAATTCTCACTCCCATGCAGTTCCATGTTACCCGCGAAAAAGGCACCGAACGACCATTTACAGGGGAATACGACAAGTTTTATGAACCCGGGCAATATGCCTGTATAGCATGCGGAACAATCCTGTTTACCTCGTCGCAGAAATATAATTCGGGCTGTGGCTGGCCTGCTTTTAGTGATGCTGCGGATAAAAACCGGATCAATTTTATACTGGACAGAAGTCATGGGATGACGCGTACCGAGGTTACATGTAAAACGTGCGACGCCCACCTGGGCCATGTTTTTAACGACGGCCCCGCTCCTACAGGGATCCGGTACTGCATAAACTCAGCCTCGCTGAAATTTATTCCGGCCGCTGGAAAGTAGTTTCAGCCAATGGTTAAACAGCATGAAAGCATCAGCATTTTTTTGCTAAATTGGTGGCTTAACATTTGAACGTTATAAATATGAAAACTAAAGCTTTAATCATTTCTCTTATGATTTTTTCAATACTTTCCTCGTGTAAACAGGGAGAAAAAAGCAGCGCACCGGCCGAAGACTTCAAGTTCTTTTCGGAACAGTTTGCCGATCTTAAAATTTTGCGCTACCAGGTACCCGACTTTGACAGTCTGGACCTGAACCAGAAAAAACTGCTTTTTTACCTGAGCAAAGCTGCCATAGCTGGTCGCGACATTATTTATTCGCAGAATGGAGAATACAACCTTGCCATTCGGCGCACGCTCGAGAATATCGTTGAAAACTATAAAGGCGACCGCAATTCAAAGGATTTTCAGGATTTCATGGTCTATACAAAACGTGTTTGGTTTTCAAATGGTATCTACCATCATTATGGATCTGAAAAATTCCTGCCGGCATTCCCAAAGGAATATTTCACCGAACTTGTAAAAGCCGCCGAACTGTCGAAACTTCCATTAAGAGAAGGACAGAATGTGGACGCTTTTCTTGCAGAACTTCTTCCGGTGATGTTCGATCCTACAGTTCTTCCTAAAAAGGTTAGTCAGGACCCGTCGTCGGATATGATCAAAGCCTCGGCCGTGAATTTCTATAAAGATGTAACCGAAGCCGAAGCTGTTAAGTTCTACGAAGCCATGAAAAATCCAAAAGATGAGCAGCCTCTTTCCTATGGCTTGAATTCAAAACTTGTAAAGCAGAATGGCAAGCTTGTTGAATTGGTTTACAAAACTGATGGATTATACGGCCCCGCCATTAAGGAAATTGTAAAATGGCTGGAAAAGGCTCAAACTGTTGCCGAAAACGATCTTCAGAAAGATTATATCGCAAAACTGATTTCGTATTATAACACCGGCGACCTTAAAACCTGGGACGATTACAACATTGCCTGGTTAAAGGACACTCTTTCGCGTGTTGATTTTGTAAACGGTTTTATCGAAAACTACGAAGATCCGCTTAGCATCAAAGCTACCTGGGAAGCAATTGTAAACTTCAAGGATTTGAAAGCTACCAAACGCACTGAAATCATCAGCGAAAATGCACAGTGGTTTGAAGACCATTCGCCTATCGACCCTCGTTTCAGAAAAGAAAAGGTAAAAGGTGTTACAGCAAAAGTAATCACTGCTGTTCAACTGGGTGGCGACAATGCTCCTGCAACCGCAATCGGAGTTAACCTGCCTAATGCCGACTGGATCAGAAAAGAGCACGGCTCTAAGTCGGTTACGCTCGAAAACATCACTTACGCATACGACCAGGCAGCTCAGGGAAATGGTTTTCTGGAAGAATTCTCACTGGATCAGTCCGAAATTGATCTGATTGAAAAATACGGCTTTATGACCGACAACCTGCATACAGACCTACATGAATGCCTGGGTCACGGTTCAGGTCAGCTTTTACCGGGAGTAAGCTCCGAAGCATTAAAAAATTACCAGTCGACTCTTGAAGAAGCTCGTGCCGACCTGTTTGCCCTGTATTACCTCGCCGACCCGAAAATGGTTGAACTTGGCTTAATTCCCACCGTTGAAGCTGCTCATGCCGAATATTTAAAGTACATCCGCAATGGCTTAATGACCCAGCTTACCCGTATCGAATTAGGAAAGAACATCGAAGAAGCTCACATGCGTAACCGTCAGCTTATTGCAAAATGGTGCTACGAAAAAGGACAGAAGGACAATGTAATCGAGAAAGTTACCAAAGACGGAAAAACCTATTTCCGCATTAACGATTATGATAAACTTCGCATGCTTTTCGGTGAACTCTTAAAAGAAGTTCAGCGCCTTAAATCAGAAGGCGATTACGCTGCCGGAAAAGCTTTGGTTGAGAATTATGCAGTAAAAGTCGATCCGGAACTTCATAAGGAAGTGAAAGAGCGCTTTGCGAAATTAAATCTTGCCCCTTACAGCGGTTTCATCAATCCTGAATTTGTAGCTGAAGAAAAAGACGGTGAAATTACAAACGTTAAAATAACTTATCCGAACGATTTTACAGAACAAATGATGAAATACTCCAAAGAGTTTTCGTTTTTGCCGACTTATAATTAATATATAGCCTCACCTCCATCCCCTCTCCTGATGGAGAGGGGAGTAAGAACACAATACGCTATATCATAGCTCTTCAAAGTCCCTCTCCAGGAGGAGAGGGATTTAGGGTGAGGCTTTCCCTCCGGCCATCTTTAATAACAGCTTAAAGTAAAATCATAAAAATTGATTTATATTAGCGTGGCCGTTGAAAACATAAAACGTGAGTAAAGAAAAGCTATTTGAAGGTGAACTGGTTCGTTTGATCAAACGAGGCGAACAATCAGCTTTTGAAATCTTATTCAGGTTGCACTACAATGCCTTGATTCATTTTGCAAACACCTATGTAAAACGATCGGATATTGCAGATGAAATTGTACAGGAGACTTTTATCAAAATCTGGGAAATCCGTTCATCAATCGACGAAACCCGGTCTATAAAAGCATTCCTTTACAGATGTGTGCACAATAACTGCTTAAACTATATCAGGGATCAGAAAAAAATTGTCTATCTGAGCTCTGAATTCATTTCTGAACTGGAAGGCCGTTTTCAGTTAATTGACGAGAATGCTTCAAACAACTACTTTGAATATCTTGCCTCAGAACAGCTCTCGGCCTTGGTGCACGATTCGATAATGCAACTGCCCGATCAGTGCAGAGAAGTATTTTTACTGTGCCGCTTTCACGATAAATCCTACCAGGAAATAGCTACCCAGCTGGGCATTTCCGTCAACACAGTTAAAACCCAATTATCCAGGGCCATGGCTAAATTAAACGATGCCATAAAATCTGCCGTAAAAAATTTCTAAAAATATTGTCACCCTTTTTAAAGGGCTTCGTGTATTACTTAACAGAAACATTATTATGAATACATCTGATTATAACAATTCTACTGTTTTTGACCTGGGAATCAAATTCTTATCAGGAAAGATCACACTTCCGGAACAGCAGGAGTTACAAGAACTTTTGAAAAACGAACATAATAAAATAATTTTCGAAGAACTGAAACAAAGCTGGATGGCTTCGGGAAATTTTAGTGATGGTAATTTGCAATCGAAACAGGAGATTAAATGGGAAGAACTGAAACAAGCCCTGCAATCTGAAACTGAGACTGAAAATATATTTAAAAAATCATTTCTCCGCGTTTTACGTACTGCCGCAATCTGGGTAGCTCTGATCTCACTGGGTTCATTAGCAACATGGTTCGTGCTTAAAGAAAAACATTCTTCAGTAAATCCGTATTGCACAATCAATACACCACTTGGCTCTAAAATGCGGATGGAACTGCAGGACGGTACGGTTGTATGGCTCAATGCCGGATCGTCATTCAAATACCCGGTGACCTTTTCGGATAAGCAGAGAGATGTTTACCTTTCCGGGGAAGCCTTTTTTAAGGTAGCTTCCAATAAAAATTGGCCCTTTGTGGTTCACACAAACGAATTGAATGTAAAAGCCGTAGGTACATCTTTTAATGTTAAAGCATATCCTAACGAAAAATCGGTAACAACCACGCTGGTAGAAGGAATTGTAAAACTTGAGAACCAGGAAAAGAAGTTTTCTTATACCCTGAAGCCAAAACAGGAACTTGTATTTTTGAAAGATAAAACCATTCCCGAATCTGCCGAAAAAAATGCCAACAGCTCAGAAGTGCAGAATACGCAGGAGTCGACCATATCGCAGGTTGAAAATGCAGTAATTAAAGATGAGGTAAATACCGACGCAACTGTATCGTGGAAAGATAAACGATGGATTATTCAGGGAGAAACCATTGATAAATTAGCGGTTATGCTTGAACGCAGGTATAACATTAAAATCAATATTTTATCGGAAGAGCTGGGTTCTTTTAAATTCAGCGGTACCATCGAAAATGAGACTATTGAGCAGGTTATGGATTACCTGCGATACACTGTTCCGGTGAAATATACGCTTAACAAGGGATACATCGATTTGAAGATCGACAATGCTTTAAAGGAAAAATACAAAGGATTCTTAAAAAAATAACAGAACTAAAAACAATTGAACTCTAACTAATATACTATGAAAAACAGAAATCCATGAAAATGAAAAGCTGGACTTATCAGATAAATCCAGCTCTACAACCGTTTCTCATAAGAAATTCTCTGCCAAGAATATCTTACAATTATTGTTGAATTAATCCGAATCGAAAATATGAAAAAAATTTCATTGTGGGATAGATTTGTCCGTCCCGACCGAATAAAAAAATTACTACTTATCATGAGACTATCTTTTTTCTTAACTCTGGTGTTAACATTGAATGTTTCAGCTTCAGTCTTTTCGCAAAGTCAAAAGTTTGATTTTTCTGTGACTGGAACAAGTGTTAAGGATGTCTTAAAAATTCTTGAAACCAAATCGGATTTTCGTTTTTTCTTTAACGACGATCTGTCGGAACTCGACAAAAAAGTCACCATTTCCGCCAATAAACTCAGTATTGAAGAGGTATTAAGCTCAATTTTCTCCTCCTCTAATATTTCGTATAAGATTTTCGATAATCATGTGGTGGTTATAGCTCCCGAAATGAATTTTGTACAGCAAATGACAGTTAAAGGAACCGTTACCGATGCAACTTCCATGGAACCTTTACCCGGTGTAAATATTACTGTTGAAGGTACAACCAGCGGTGTTGTAACTGATATCGACGGAAGCTATTCAGTCGAAGTTCCGGGACCAGATGCAGTCCTCAACTTTTCTTTTGTTGGTTATAATTCTGAAAAGGTAGCTGTTGGTGGCCGTAAAGAAATAAACGTATCCATGATTGCCGATATCAAAAAACTTGACGAAGTTGTAGTTGTCGGATATGGTAAAAACTCCCGCAAGGTGCTTACAAGCTCTATTTCTTCAGTAAAATCGGAAGACTTAAACACAGGTGCTATAAGCGATGTGGGTCAGTTGATCCAGGGAAAAGTTTCGGGTTTAAATATGAGTTCGAGCGGAGACCCCAACAGACCAGCTGCCATGGTTTTAAGAGGAGCATCCACCGTAAACAGTCCTCAGGGCCCGTTTTATGTGATTGATGGTGTTCCCGGAGCTGACATATCTACTGTTGCGCCGGCAGATATTCAAACTATTGACGTTTTAAAAGATGCTGCTGCTACCGCAATTTATGGAAACAAGGCATCGAATGGTGTAATAATGGTAACTACCAAAAAAGGTAAAAAAGGCCAGATGCAGATAGCTTATAATGGTTATGTAGGCGTAGAAAAGGTAAGTAACAAGCTAGATTTAATGAATGCGCAGCAGCTCAGAGATTTCTTGAAAACCAATAATTCGGCCTTTTCGCCCAATGATGACCTTGGAGCTGATACCGACTGGCAGGAAGTTGTTGAAAGATCTTCGGCTCTTTCGCACAACCACAATCTTTCATTCAGCGGAGGAACGGAACACAATACCTATAGCGCCAGTATCAACTACTTCGATAAGGAAGGTATCTTAAAAACCAGTGCCCTAAACAGAACAATCTTAAGATTATCAGTTGAACAATTTGCATTTAAGGACAAGGTTAAATTTGGATTGAATGTTGCCAACTCTCTTACTAATTCTACCTATGTTCCGCTGCAAAATATTGTTCTGCTGCAAATGTCAAAGCACTTACCTGTATCGCCCGTTATGAATGCTGACGGATCTTATTTTGAAAACCTCAATACCTCGCAGTATTACAATCCATTGGCTATGATGAATCATGCCCAGGATAAAACAAAATACAACGGACTGGTTGGTAATTTTACAACCGAGGTGAAATTGCCTTTCGGGTTCTCGTATAACTTGAATATTGCCTATCAGAATGTTACATCTTTACATGGTGAGTTTTACGATAGTTATTATTCAAAATATCCTACTGCCGGTTTTTATAATAACCCCGATCCCGGTATTGGAATTTCTAAATATCTAATTGGCAGCATTTTTGGTGTAAAGGGTTCGGCAATCAGAAATACTTACCAAACAACCAACAAAACCTTGGAGAATTATATAACCTGGAATAAAACTTTTGGGAAACACAATATAGTGGCTGTTGCAGGATACTCCTACCAGAACAATGTTTCGGGCGACGGATTTCAGGCCTCCAGTACCAATTTCCCAACTGATAATGTTGGCTTTAACAACCTGGGCATAGGATCACCTTATTCAATTTCGGGATATGTTATTGATTTAGGTGGCGATACTTACCAGGAAACAAAGTTCATTTCCGATTTTGCCCGTTTGAATTATAGCTTTGGCGATAAGTATTTATTGCAGGCCTCGTTAAGAAGAGACGGAAGCTCTGTTTTTGGAGCAAATAAAGAATGGGGATATTTCCCGTCAGTTAGTTTGGGATGGAGAGTTGATCAGGAAAACTTCATGAAAAACCAGACTGTCTTTTCAACTTTAAAATTAAGAGCAAGCTATGGCGTAACCGGTAACTCTTTCGGTGTAAATGCCTATACCGCCAAACTTTTGTATGGCAAATCGGGTAATTATTATTCCAATGGCGTTCTGGTTGCTGCCTATGGTCCTGTTCAGGGTGCTAACCCCGATTTACAATGGGAAGAAACCGCAACCAAAAACTTAGGGATTGATTTTGGTATTCTTCAGGATAAAATAACAAGTTCTGTTGAAATTTATGACAAGAACACCACAGGTATGATTTTCGGATACCGCGTTGATGCAGCTTTGGTTCCCGGCGGAAATATTACTGCAAACGGCGGCAATATCAACAACAAAGGGATCGAAGTTTCTGTCAACGCTAATCTTATAACTACCAAAGATTTCAACTGGACCTCGAATTTTAATATTGCTCACAATACCAATAAAATAACAAGTCTTCTGAACCCTATCACTAACCTCAAGGACTCCATCGGGTACTCAAATCCGGAAGGTAGCGGTCAAACCGGAAGTTCGTTGCAATTATTAAAAGAAGGTGTTCCTCTCGGACAGTTTTTCACGCTTCAATATGCAGGTAAAGATGCCAACGGGCTATCTCAGTTTGTTGCAAGCGACGGATCTCTTACAAATGCGCCTGTTATTGGTAAAGACTACCATTTAGCAGGAAGTCCGCAGCCAAAAATAATCCTTGGCTGGTCGAACAACTTCCGTTACAGGAATCTTGACTTATCGCTGTTCTGCCGTGGCGTTTACGGGAATAAAATATTTAATGCAACCCGTGCCGACCTGTTTAATGTTTCTGTGGCTGCAACCAATAATATTTCAGTAGATGCTGGCGATGAAAAGATGACAGACTCAAAAGCCGGTTTTTACTCAACCCGCTATATCGAAGATGGCAGTTATTTCCGACTGGATAATGCTACCTTAGGCTATACTTTCAATGCTGCCAAATTAAGATTGAAACAATTCAGGGTGTACACTACTGTAAATAACGTTTTCGTAATTACAGGCTATAAAGGTTTAGATCCTGAAGTTAACCAGGGAGGAGCATCCCCGGGAGTAGATTACAATAACTTCTATCCCAAAACCAGGACTTTCCTGTTTGGTGTAAACGTTACTTTTTAATCGTTAATTAATTGATTTTAATTATGAAAAAGATATTCAAAAATATAATTGTTTTAGGGGCATTTGCCAGTATATTTGGCGCTTGCCATAAAATTGAAGTTGATTTATCATCCCGGTTGACTTCCGACGTTTTCCCCTTAACGGAAGAGCAGTTTAATTCTTTAACAGGAACCGTTTACAGCACATTGCGCGGCGTTTACACCGGCGATGTTTTCTGGACTCAGTCCCTTGCTTCCGACGAATCCATTCTTCCGGCTTTTGGAGGTAACTGGTACGATGGAGGTAAATACATGCAATTGCATTTACATTCCTGGACAAAAGACAATGCTATAGTCGGAAGTTTATGGTGGAGCCAGACCAATTTAATTGGTACAACCAACCAAACACTCTATATCCTTAAAACAGCGCCGGAAACTCCAGCAAAGAAAACCGCAATAGCCGAACTGAAGATGATCAGGGCATTATCTTATTACTGGCTAATGGATGCTTTTGGAAATGTTCCTATTGACACCATATATCCGTCGAAAGAACTGCATACAAATACACCAAGAGCCCAGGTATTTGCATTTATTGAAGACGAAATAAAAGATGCATTGCCGTATCTGAAACGTGTATCGGGACAGGAAATGTATGGCAGACCCAATGCCTTTATGGCGCATGCATTACTGGCAAGAATGTATTTGAATGCTGAAGTTTATACCGGAACACAGCGCAATAACGACTGTATCAAATCGTGCGACAGCATCATCAATTCAGGACTTTATACCCTTGAAGCGCGGGATTCCTATCTGAAAATGTTTTATCCCGACAACGGACCAAAAATGAAGGAATTTATTTTTGCTATTCCTTTTGATGTTACATTCAATTCGAATTATATGTTCCATGCTCGCTACGATTTGAACAGAAACCTTGGTATCCGTTATAAATATTCCGGTTCAACCAATGGATCTGTCACAAATCCTATCATGGGTAAATCATACCCAAATTCAGGTTTGGTTAATAATAAACCAAGCGGTCCGCGCACTACTTTGCCCGAATATTATGCACATTTCAACGATCCGAACGACATCAGAAATGGTCAATGGCTCACCGGACAGCAATATTGGCCCGACGGAAGTCAGATTATGGTCAGAACTACCAATCTGGGATATGATGCCGGCTATACCGGAAGTGAACCCACCAAGGAGTACATTTATCCTCTGGTTTTAAGTCCTAATATTACTTTCAGAACTGGTGTTCCGGGCGTAAATGCTGCAACTCTTGATGTAGGTAACGATGAAACTGCCTGGAATATGGGATACAGAAACATTAAATTCTATCCCGATTACACCAATACGCTTAACAGAAATCAGAATAACGACGTCCCGGTATTCAGATATTCTGATGTTATTTTAATGAAATCGGAAGCCATCCTGAGAGGCGGCACTGCAACACTGGGACAAACAGCTCTGTCGCTGGTGAACGATTTACGGGCAAAACGCTCCACATCCGCAGCCTGGACCTCCGTAAATCTGGAGTCAATCTATAGTGAAAGATGCCGTGAGATGGCATGGGAAGAATGCCACAGAACTGATATGATCCGCTTTGGCAAATTTGAGGGAAGCTGGGGCTTTAAAACAGATAATAATACTTTCAAACGCATTTTCCCTATTCCGACCGGCGCGTTTGCAACAAATGATAAACTAGTCCAGAATCCAGGTTACTAATATAGTTGGTTGTTGTTGTTTTATTTGTGAAGGCTATGCGATAAATCCCGCATAGCTTTTCTTTTTTCATAAAATATTATGATATTGCCAATAATTGACAACTATACACTTATTAACTTATCCCTTATGAAAAAAGCACTTGTACTTTTTAACTACCTGGCAATTTCATTTTTTATTCAACTCAATGCGCAACAAAAATTATTTCCTGCGAATGTCTACGATTTTATTGAAGACCCCGGCATTCTGGACATAAATCAGGAACAGGGCCATACTCCCCTGCTGCCGTTTGTTAATGTATCTGAGGCTTTGAATAACGACTGGCAAAAAGCCGCTTCTTATCTTTCACTCAATGGTCCGTGGAAATTCAAGTGGTCAGAAAATCCTGACGCATCGCCAAAAGATTTTTATACAGAAAAGTTCAACGATAAGGACTGGGACATACTCCCTGTTCCATCAAACTGGGAAATGAAAGGTTATGGCGATCCTGTTTTTAGGAATATTGCTCAGCCTTTCCATGCCAATCCGCCCTATATACCTCACGATTACAACCCTGTGGGTTCGTACCGTAAACTTTTTAACCTGCCCGCAAACTGGAAAGAGAAAGAGGTATTTCTCCGTTTCGAAGCGGTTACTTCGGCCTATTTTCTGTGGATCAACGGCAACGAAGTGGGTTTTAACAAAGGCGCCAACGAACCTGCTGAATTCAATGTTACCAAATTTTTGAAGCCCGGAAAGAATGTGATTGCTGTAAAAGTATTTAAATATTCGGATGGAACATATCTGGAGGATCAGGATTTCTGGCGGTTGGCAGGTATTTTCAGGGATGTTTTTCTCTTTGCCACACCAAAGGTTCATATCAGGGATTTTTACGTACAAACCGATCTCGATGCTCAATACAAGGATGCAGAACTAAAAATTCAAGTCCACCTTAAAAACTATGCTGAAAACAATGCTTCCGGTTATTCCATCCGTGCAACACTTTACGACCAGAACCGAAAAGCAGTTTACACTCCAATTCAGAGTAACAAACCCGAAATATCAGGCAAAAGTGAATCAACGTTAAAGCTCTCATCATCAATCAAAGATCCTTTAAAGTGGTCGTCCGAAAAACCTAACCTGTACCATCTTACCCTTGAATTGATAAATCCGCAGGGAACAGTATCAGAGGTAATTTCGGGAAAGATAGGATTTAAGGAAGTGGAAGTGAAACATCAGGCCATTTTGGTTAACGGAGTTCCCATAAAGCTAAACGGAGTAAACAGTCACATGCAGCATCCCGATTTAGGCCATGCCATGGATATTGAAACCATCAAAAAGGACTTTACTTTGATGAAGCAATTCAACATCAATTGTGTCCGCACATCTCATTATCCTCCCAACATTGAATATCTGAACCTTGCCGATGAAATGGGTATTTTTATAGTCGATGAAACCGGCGACGAATCGCATGCAACCGAATGGGTGTCGGAACGCCCCGAATGGACTGCAGCTTATGTGAACCGTGTTCAGGGAATGGTGCTGAGAGACCGTAATCATCCATCTGTAATTTTCTGGAGCGCGGGTAACGAGAGCGGATTTGGCAACAACATCTGTGAGGTCATCAAAGAAGGTAAACGGTTGGATCCTACCCGTATTTTTATGTATGGAGGCAATACCAACGATCCCGCCTGGAGAAACGAAGTTCCATGCGAGGACATTATCGGTCCGCGCTACGCAACTCCTTACGAACTTAAAACAAGGATTGCCCAGGTTCCCGAAGAACAGGATCCACGTCCTTCGTTCCAGGACGAATATGTTGCTGCTACCGGTAACGGAGCTGGCGGTCTGGACGAATACTGGGACCTGATTTATGAATATCCGCGCCTTACAGGAGGTGCTATCTGGGATTATGTAAGTCCGGGAATAAGAGAAAAAATCAGACTTGTACCCGATAACTCAGAGAATAATATTGTTACTTCATTAAAAAGTCGCGGCAAACTTGTAGCCGGCAAATTCGGCAAAGGAATCGAACTGAGCGGCAGAGACGAATGGATCGACGTTTACCGTCACCCGGCACTCGATATCACCGGAAAGCAGTTAACGCTTTCAACCTGGATATTTCCACGCAAGTGGCTTGGAAACAATGCTATTCTCACGAAGGGATCGTTTCAGTTTGGCCTGGTACAGACTTCCCAAAAGGAAGTTGAATTTTACCTGGGCGATAACAAAAAGAATTCTCTGAAAGCGACCTTACCTCAAAACTGGGAAAACGAATGGCATCATATCGCTGCAATTTACGACGGAACCGAAATGGCCATTTACATCGATGGCAATAAAGCCGCTTCGGCACCCATCAAAGGCAATATATCCAATAAACCTTTCCCGGTGGCAATAGGACATGTCTCCGACGAAGAAGGCCAGGAATTTAAAGGCAATACCTCGAATGCCATTTTCGACAGGGTAAGCATATTTAACAAAGCTGTACCGGTGGAACAATTATTGAACCCGACCGACGCATTGAGGAAAGAATCCAGTTTATGGCTCGAACTGGATGAAGTAATTGAGAAAGGAGACTTTTTCAGTATGGGTATTGGTGGCCGTACTTATGTTACCATCTGGCCCGACCGGACGCCTCAACCCGAAATGTATCAGATCAAGAAATCAGCGCAGCCCGTAAAAACCGAATTGCTCAACAGCGAAAGCGGACTTGTTTCAATCTGGAACCGCTACCATTTTACCAACCTGAGCGAATTAAAAGGCACCTGGAAATTACTTGCCGATGACCAGATTATCCAACAGGGAGATCTGTCCATCGATCTTGCTCCGCTCCAGACTACGAATTATTCCGTGCCATTTAAGAAACCTGAAATCCTTCCCGGAAAAGAATACCGGTTGGAAGTTTCCTTCGCCACAAAGAAAGCTGAGGTATGGGCTCCTGCAGGTTTTGAGCTTGCATGGGATCAGCTGGAATTGCCATGGAAAAAGGAAATTGATGCAACAATAGTCAATAATGCTGAAGCTCCTAATGTTTCGGTACAAGGCAGTCGCCTGCTGGTGACAGGCAAAGATTTTAAATATACTTTCGATCAGAAGTCGGGGATGGTAGTTTCCATAAACTACCAGGGCAAGGAACTGATTAGCAGCGCCCCCAAACTAAATGTCTGGAGAGCACCTCTTGCCAACGAAACTGATCAGTGGGCAAATGGCGGTTCGAACCTGACAAACAAAACTCCGGGTCTGGGATATTTCCCCGCATCAGGCTGGTATACTTATGGTTTGGATCATCTTACCTTCAAATCCGATAAAATGAAATTCACGCAAGTGGATAACACTGTAAAGGTTGAAGTATGGGACAATGCCGAAGGAATATCATATACAACCGCGTTCGAGAATCACTACGTTTATACGATCAATGCCGATGGCGTAATTACCATCAACCATACAGTTACTCCTCAGGGATATATGCCACTGTGGCTTCCAAAAACCGGACTGCAATGGAATATGGCTAAAGACTTGAACCTCATAAGCTGGTACGGCCGCGGACCTTTCGAAACCTATCCCGACAGGAAAACAGGCGCTAAGATCAATGTTTACAAAAGTACCGCTGAAGCAATGAAGGAAGCCTATCTCGTTCCACAGGATTATGGATGCAGAACCGATGTTCGCTGGGTAAATCTGGAGTCGGCCGATGGTTACGGCTTAAAAATAAAAGGCGATAAGCTGTTCAACTTCAGTGCACAGGTATATTCAACTGATAACATGACCCGTGCACGATATCCGTATCAGCTAAACCAGATTGCCGATTATACATTTAATCTCGACTACGTGACAAGCGGCGTTGGCTGTACCGCTATTTCGGTGTTGAACCAATACAGGGTAACGCCTCAGGTGTATAAGTTCGAAACAACGCTGGAACCGTATAAGAAATAGTCGATAGCTATTAGACGATAGTCGATGGGAAATACAGAATTTACAGTCCACGGACCACAGACAACGGTCGACAGACGAATGCAGGGTATACGGTCGAGACGGAGATCAGATGACAGATGTTGTTACGATTAGAGTAAGGCTGAAAGCCTTTGATAATTCAGCCCAGGGCAAAGCGAAAGCGGCGCTCTGGGTTCATTTAATCAGAATTTATTCTGACGGCGTGATAATATCCCAAAAAGCGCATTGATTTTAACATCGCCGCAGTTGTGGGCTCTATTTAGTACACAAAGCCACAAAAGACCAAAAATCAAAGCAAACTGTAGGAAATATCTCTCTGTGGTTCTCTGTTTTTTCTCAGTGGTTCTCTGTGTAACAAAATCCAAGAACGCTGGGAATACTCAGAAATTTCGAAATTTAAACACCTTTTCCCCTAAAATTCCGAAGTAAAATGGAATTTTATCTTTTGAAATTTCTCTTGGGCCATCTGTAAAGTATACGACGAATCGGCCAGAAAGACATCTCTGCCATGCTTATCCTCAGCCATATACTGATATTTGCGCTTTTTGAAATCTTCCAGCTCCTTACGATCGTCGCTCACAATCCAGCATGCTTTATAAAGCTGAATGGGTTCGTAACGGCATTGAGCACCATATTCATGTTCGAGGCGATACTGAATAACATCAAACTGAAGAGCTCCAACTGTTCCAATAATCCTGCGGTTGCTGTTCTTATTGATAAAAAGCTGCGCCACCCCTTCGTCCATTAATTGATCGAGGCCCTTCGCCAGCTGCTTAAACTTCATAGGATCAGCGTTTTCGACATATCTAAACAACTCCGGCGAGAAACTTGGTATACCTTTGAAATGGATTGGCTCACCTTCCGTTAGCGTGTCGCCGATTTTGAAGTTGCCGGTATCGTGAATACCAACAATATCACCCGGAAATGCTTCGTCGATGATCGATTTTTTATCAGCCATGAAAGAAGTAGGGTTCGCAAACTTTAATTGCTTGCCAAGTCTTACATGGAAGAAATTCTTATTCCTTTCGAACTTGCCGGAACAGATACGCAAAAAGGCAATCCTGTCGCGGTGATTAGGATCCATATTGGCGTGGATCTTAAAGATAAAGCCAGAGAGTTTTTCTTCATCAGGATTTACCTTACGCTCAATGGTATCGAACGATTTTGGTGTGGGGGCAATCTGAATAAAGCAGTCGAGCAGTTCCCTGATACCAAAGTTATTCAAAGCACTGCCAAAGAAAACAGGCGCCAGTTTTCCGGCGAGGTAATCCTTGATCTCAAATTCAGGATAAACTCCATCCACAAGCTCCAGATCTTCCCGAAGCTTGTCGGCATATTCGCCAATGTAACCTTCAAGTTCTTCGCTGTATATATCTTTAATCTCAATAGAATCGCCAATCGTTGTTTTTTCAACTTCAGTAAAAAGATTGAGGTTTTGCTCGTAAAGATTATAAACCCCTTTGAAAGTCGGTCCCATGCTTATTGGCCAGCTCAAAGGACGCACCTTAATCTGAAGCTCCTTTTCCACCTCGTCGAGCAAATCGAAAGGATCGATACCATTGCGGTCGAGTTTGTTGATAAACACCATTACCGGCGTGTTGCGCATACGGCAAACGTTCATCAGCTTGAGTGTTTGAGCTTCAACACCTTTGGCGCAGTCGATCACAATAATAACGCTATCTACAGCTGTAAGTGTACGGAAAGTATCTTCGGCAAAATCCTGGTGACCAGGCGTATCGAGAATGTTGATTTTTATGTCCTTGTATTCGAAACCCATTACAGAAGTCGCAACCGAAATACCGCGTTGCTTCTCGATTTCCATAAAGTCGGAAGTAGCCGTTTTTTTAATTTTGTTTGATTTTACAGCACCGGCCACATGAATGGCGCCCCCAAAGAGCAGGAGCTTTTCGGTTAAGGTTGTTTTACCCGCATCGGGGTGACTTATAATAGCAAACGTGCGGCGACGTTTAATTTCATCAATAAATCCCATAATAATTTTTTATTGCTCCAAAAGTGCCAGTAAACAGTATCTGAATACTTTGCCACCTTAAAGGAGGTGCAAAAGTAATATTTTTTTGGGATTTGAATGAGAAATAACTGGATCAGTAGATGTAGTTACTTTAACATAAATAAAAATGCCGGTTTTTCTGAAAGTCAAAAATTAAAACTATCCTTATTTTGTATAATGTTTAGTAATTTTACAAAAAATAGAATATTATGGATCTGCAAACCAGAAAATTGAATGTTATAAAATATCTAATTGGTATTCAGGATGAAAAGGTGTTTAATAAAATTGAATCATCAATTTATGAAAGCCAAAAACATGAATCTAAAAGAAATTTAAAACCTTTTACTGAAAAGCAACTCATATCCAGAGCTAAACAATCCAATAAAGACTATAAAGCTGGTAATTTCAAAACTCAAAGTCAATTAGAAAAAGAATCAGAAAGCTGGTGATCTTATGAAAATACTGTGGACCAACTTTGCATCTAAGACTCTTTTGGAAATTTATAAGTATTACAAGGATGCAGCAAACAAAGAAATTGCTGTAAAAATTAAGGAAGGAATATTTGAAGCAACCAAACAACTAATAAGTCAACCTGACTCCGGACAGATAGAATTTACTCTTGAAAAATTGGGTGAGGAACATAGATATTTAGTCAAGGATAATTATAAGATTGTATACAAGAAAATTAAAGAGGGGATATTGATCACTGATGTTTTTGACACCCGGCAAGATCCACAAAAAATAAATGATAAAAATAGAAAATCAGGTAAATAGAATTCTTATGGACAAAACTAAAAAAGAAGGCCGTTACCAGCGACTATATACTCAAATAGAAGCCTTAATGCACAAATGCGACAACCGTACCTCGCGCATGGCAACCATTGCTGCTGTATTGCATCATAAAATGGAATATTTTTTCTGGACTGGTTTTTATCTCCTAAACGATGGGAAATTGCAGGTTGGACCTTACCAGGGACCAGTTGCCTGCCAGGAACTGGAGAAAAATAAAGGTGTTTGCTGGGCCGGAATCAATGGTGGCATAACTTTGGTTGTGGAAGATGTACATCAGTTTCCGGGGCATATTGCCTGCGACTCGCGGTCGAATTCTGAGGTGGTAGTTCCCCTGAAAAATGAAAAAGGTGAAATTATTGGAGTATTGGACGTCGACAGCAAGGAACTGGCTTCGTTCGATGATGTCGACGCCCGTGAACTGGAAAAGATTGTTCAGTTAATTTTTAAATAGTCGTCAGTCGACAGACCACAGACCACAGACCACAGTTAAAAGCAAAGGTTACCATTGCCTTTGGCTGTGGACTGTCGTCCGAGGACTGTCGACAAGTTTAAAAGAACAGCGCCACTCCAAATACCCACTGGCTTAATCTTCTGTCGAAGCTTACATCCTGATTGCCAATAACTACTTTGTCGCCCCAGCGACTGAGGTTGCCCTCGTATTTTACATCGAATGCAAGTTTCCATATATCGAGCCCTGCTCCTACCTGATAACCCCAGGTGGCTTTCTTGAACTTGTCGTCAAATTGATCGTAATCGTTCAGTTCCGACTTACTTTTTATAATCATACTGGCAACTGGTCCTACTCCCAAACGCAGTGGTCCCATTTTTCCACCTACGAGAACAGGAATATCAACTTTGGTAATTTTCTGGTCGTTTAACCTTGATCCGTTTACATCCGACACTTTTAGTACTCCACCCGAAGTGCTTAATAATAATTCGGGTTGAATAAACAGCTTGCGGATTTGAATCTGGCTTACAACACCAATCTGAAACCCAACTTTAGCATCGTTAACAGCTTCAATTGTATATCCATTGGCACTAACCTTATCAGCTTCAACAGTGGAAGATGTCACCGCGCCTCTAACGCCGAACTTTATCTGGCTTTGGGCGCTAAACGCCATTACAAAGGCGAAACAAGAAAGTAATAATAATTTTTTCATTTTGTCTAAGGATTTAGTTCAAACTTAAAACTAATAATAATCAATTATATTTTAGTGCCTGGTAAAATATTTCAACACTAAACTGGTTATAGAAACTAACCTTTCAGCAAGTGTTTTGTTTTAGCTGATGTTAAAAATAGTTGAGGAAACAAACGACGGACCACAGACAGCAGTCAACGGCCAAATGCAATTAAGGTTTTACTGTGGTCTGACGACTGTGGTCAGTGGTCCTAAATTAAAATAAATTCACTTTCTTTAATGAAAAAATCAATCATCATGGTATTTGCCATCATCTTAATTATAATGCTTCTTGTAGATGTTTATTCCTTTAAGGGCATCCGAATGCTTACCGAAAATCTCTCCGGCAATTTCTGGCGGAAATTTATATATATCAGTTTCTGGGCGACAACCTTGTTAATGGTCTTTGCCATGATTTCGGGTTATTTCTTCCGGAGTACTACACGCAATCCCACTACATTCACCTGGTACTATTACATTTTTGGGTTATTCCTTATTTTTTATGTTCCCAAGATGCTGTTTGGTATTTTTCATCTTGCCGAAGATATTATTTATGGAATTACTTTCATTTTTCAGAAGCTATTCCAGGCACGAAGTATCAGTGAGGATGGTGGCGAGCCTATTTCCCGTATCAGATTTATTTCGCAAACAGGTTTGATATTGGCTTCTGTTCCCTTTTTCTCCTTTATCTGGGGAATTGTCCGCGGCAGGTTTAATTTTCAGGTGGAGCCGGTAAGTGTAGGATTCAAAACGCTTCCCAAAACTTTCAACGGACTCAAAGTCATTCATATTTCAGATATTCATATCGGTAGTTTTCAGGGATTTCATCACCAGGTTGAAGAAGCTATCGAGTTAATCAATGCGCAGAAGCCCGACTTAATTCTTTTTACAGGCGACCTTGTAAATAATTTTTATGAAGAGCTTGATGGCTGGATTCCAATTCTATCCAAAATGAAAGCCCGATATGGAAAATATTCAACATTGGGAAATCACGATTATGGCCACTATTATCACTGGGAAAACAAAGAAGAAGAAAAGGAGAACTTCAGAAAGATCCAAGAGGCGCACGCAAAAATAGGCTTTAAACTCATGAATAATACCTCTGAAATTATAGAGATTGAAGGAGAAAAAATTGCGCTGATTGGCGTCGAAAACTGGGGGTTGCCACCTTTTCCACAGATTGGCGATTACGAAATTGCTTCAAAAGAAGTAAAAGATATTCCGTTTAAAATCTTACTCTCACACGATCCAACTCACTGGCAGGAGAAAATTATAGGTAAAACAGATGTTGCCATCACCTTATCAGGACACACGCATGGCATGCAGTTTGGCATTCAGCTGGGAAATCTTAAATGGAGCCCGTCGCAGTACAAATATCCGCGTTGGTCGGGATTGTATCGGGAGGCCAACCAATACCTGTATGTTAACAGGGGATTCGGATACATAGGCTATCCGGGAAGAGTGGGAATGCCACCCGAAATT
>JAJYAG010000039.1 GCA_021779665.1 Bacteroidota bacterium
TTTCGAACGAAGTGAGAAATCTAAATAATTCATTCATGATGAATATTTACCGGACAACAATATTTATTTATAGATTTCTCTTACTACTTACTACTTATTACTAAATATGAATCACCTCTCCGTAAGCAGCTGCCGAGGCCTCCATAATTGCTTCGGAGATTGTGGGGTGGGGGTGTATCGATTTTATTATCTCGTGACCGGTGGTTTCCAGGTTACGGGCAACAACAATTTCGGCAACCATTTCGGTTACATTGTAGCCAATCAGGTGAGCTCCCAGTAATTCTCCGTATTTAGCATCGTAAATCATCTTTACAAATCCTTCTTTTGCTCCTGCAGCACTGGCTTTTCCTGATGCTGTAAGCGGGAACTTACCCACTTTAATTTCGTACCCGGCTTCACGGGCGGCTTTTTCGGTATAACCAACTGATGCAACTTCAGGTGAAGTATAGGTACAGCCCGGAATATTCTTATAGTTGATCGGATGCGGGTTCAATCCTGCAATTTTTTCAACACAGGTTATGCCTTCGGCACTGGCAACGTGAGCAAGAGCTGGTGTTGCAAGAATGTCGCCAATGGCATAAATGCCTTCCACATTGGTACGGTAGAATTCATCAACCTTTACGCGACCTTTTTCAACTTCAACTTTAAGTTCTTCCAGACCAATATTCTCAAGGTTAGGGGCAATACCCACAGCCGATAATACTATTTCGGCCTCATGAATTTCTTCGCCTTTGGGAGTCTTGATTTTCACTTTGCACAAGTCGCCCGAGGTATCCACACTTTCAACAGTTGAAGAGGTAAGCACCGTCATACCTGCTTTTTTGAACGAACGTTCCAATGCTTTCGACACTTCCTCATCTTCGAGGGGAACTATGTTTGGCAGAAATTCAACCAATGTTACTTTGGTGCCTATTGAATTATAAAAATGCGCAAACTCACTTCCAATAGCGCCTGAACCAACAACTACCATGGAAACGGGTTGTTTGGGCAGGTTCATGGCCTGGCGGTAACCTATTACCTTTACGCCGTCCTGCTTCAGGTTGGGCAACTCTCTTGAGCGGGCTCCCGTCGCAAGAATTATATGTTTGGCAGAAACCTGAGATTTTTTGCCGTCTTTATCGGTAACTTCAACAGTATTGTTCGAAACCAGCTTCCCGGTTCCGGCAATGGTATCAATTTTATTTTTTTTCATCAGAAATTGCACTCCTTTGCTCATTCCATCGGCAACAGAGCGGCTTCTCTGGATAATTTTGGTAAAGTCGGGCTTAGCCTGACCTTCAATGGCAATTCCGTAATCGGCAGCATGCTGTGTGTATTCAAAAACCTGGGCGCTTTTAAGGAGCGACTTGGTTGGGATACAACCCCAGTTCAAACAAATACCTCCAATGCTTTCACGTTCAACAATAGCGGTTTTAAATCCAAGTTGCGCTGCTCTGATGGCGGCTACATATCCACCAGGACCGCTGCCTATTACAAGTAAATCGTAATTCATAATTTCTATTTTTTAAAACAAGTATTTCTGGTAATGAACACCTCTAATAACTCTTTTGAACCTTAAAAGTTCAATAAAATACCGGTTAAACCTGCCAGAAAAGCTACCACCATATTTATCAGCTTCATCACAATAAACGATTTTTTCGACTCAGCCAACAATGGTAAAGCTCCATGACCATCCTGAACTATAGAGTTCGCAAGCAATATGCTAAAAGGTATTGTCCCGTTGAAGAAAAAAATTACAAAAACAAGGTTTGGACCCGACTCGGGAATTACACCCACCAGCACCGCAATAATAAGCAACGTGTAGATATTGGTTTTTACCCAATGTTCAATATCAATATAATCCACCATAAAATGAATAACCAGCAACGCTCCGAATGTCCAGAGAAATATTTTAAGGAAATGTTTTTTGATGATATGCTCCCAGATATGTTCCTCAAGAAAATGTTCCTTTACAACCAGAATCAGAAATAGTGCAGCAAGACTAACTGCTATGAACAATAATTCTTCCCAGTGAAATTCCGATTCGCCATGAGCGTGCATTTCGGTTCCATGGGTTGTCTCGAAGCCGCCGTGTTCAAACTGTCCCGTGATAATTCCGAAAATGAATAACAGTAACCCCATCAGCAGAACAGCGCGGGGAAAAGAAATGGAGCGAAGGCCTCTTATGGCTTCTTTTATAGATAAAGATTGTTCTTCGTGCTCGTGATTATGAACTACCAGATGTGCTTTCCCTTCAACTTTAAGAAAATTCTTTTTGATAGTGGTGCTAACAATTAACCCGACAATAATAGCTATCACCAGCACAATAACGTTCAGTAACAGGGCCATTTTAGGGAATAACGAGAACATAACGAACGATTCGTCGCCCGATGCTGCAATCATATTAGCCACAAGAGCACCGAATCCGATCACCTGATGTGTATAAAGTGAAACAACAGCAAAACTGCCAACACATCCGGGTATCAAACCCAGCAAAGAAGCCACTATTATCTGTCTGAACCGTGAATTGCGGAGATTTTCTCCCCATCGCCCCTGAGAAATTACGTTGATGTATTCGATTATAAGCATCATAACCAGAACAAGGCTGGTAATCATGATGGTTTGCCGGAGAATTTCGATAATCATTGATACTTAGTTTAGGGTCATTTAGGTGTTGAGTTTTTCAGTGATGAGGCAAATAGTTTAATATTATTTCTTTACAGAAGTTTGATTTTCCGGTTTTCTAAATACCTACAGCATGAAACCTAAATTGAAACAAAAATACGAAAAAAAGTCACTAACCGAATTTTTCCCTGGTTTACATCTCATTTTATCCGCTTCACAAATAATTACTTTTGCCCCTGATGCAAATTCCTTTAATTTTGTCCTTTATTTTTTAAGAAATGAGGATTTTTATTTTAATCATTTTCTTTTTTTTAATTCCCTTATCAGGGTTCACCCAACAAAACAATGTGCCAAGGCCGCGTATTGGAGTAGTTTTAAGCGGTGGAGGGGCTAAAGGTATTGCTCATATCGGTGTTTTGAAAGTTCTGGAAGAAGCCGGGATTCCTGTCGATTATATAGGGGGAACCAGTATGGGTAGTATTATCGGGGGCCTGTATTCTATTGGTTACTCATCTGATGAACTCTCGCATCTGGTTATTTCCATGAACTGGGACAGCTTGTTATCCGATCAGGTCGACCGGCATATCCTTTCTTTCGAAGAAAAGGAGGACAATGCACGTTACTTTGCTTCATTTCCTATAAAAGAAAAAAAAATAGGTTTGCCATCGGGGGCAATAGCCGGTCAGAACATTTATGGATTGTTTAATAAACTGGCAAGTCCTGTTTATCGTGAAAAGGATTTTTCGAAATATCCGGTTCCTTTTTTGTGTGTTGCAACCGATATCGAGAAAGCGGAAGCTACGGTTCTGAAAAGCGGATATCTTCCACAGGCAATGCGGGCCAGTATGGCTATTCCCTCCATCTTTACTCCCGAAACTATCGACGACAATATTTATGTGGATGGTGGAGTACTCAATAACTTTCCTGTAATGGAAGTGAGAAAAATGGGTGCCGATATCATTATCGGTGTCGATGTCGGCTTTCGTCCACAGGGAAGGAAAACCCTCAACACAATTCCGGGAATTGTAAACCAGAGTTTGTACACTTTTACAAAACTCGAAATGGATAAAAACCGTCAGGCCTGCGATTTTTTAATAGAACCCAATCTCGATAATTACAATGTGATGAGTTATGATGCAGCCGATTCCATCATAGCAAGAGGAGAAGCTGCTGCCCGGCAAATGTTGCCACGGCTGAAAGCGCTGGCCGATTCATTGCGTCAGTTTCAGCCTTTACCACCCCGTAACACTTCATTTGAGCGCTTTACATCCATCAAAGTAAAAGAAATAGAAGTTACCGGGTTGAAAGTTGTGCCACGCGATGTCATTCTTCGTAAACTGCAGATTGATGTGCCTTCGGAGATTTCGTTGGACGAACTTGAAAAAAGGATTTCACAGGTATTTGGTACATTGTTTTTCTATCGCATTACCTATCGCCTGGAACCGCTCGGCGAGGGCGCAAAGATTATTATCGAGGTAGAAGAGAAAAATACCAACTATTTCAAAGTCGGGATTCATTACGATACCGATTTTAAAACAGCAGTGCTGCTGAATGGAACTTTCAGGAACCTGATTGCTCCGGGTTCGAAGCTTTCGCTCGATCTGGCACTTGGTGAAAATGTTGCATTTAACGGGTTGCTGTATCTCAATACAGGATGGAATCCGGAAAAGGTGAGGACCCAAACCAACAGGCTATTCCCCGATTTCGGCATCAGGGTCAATTCTCATAATATGGAGGTTTTCCAATACCAGCAGGACAGGGCGTCTGCAAGTTTCGATTTTTTCGACTTTACCATGGATTTCTTCTGGCAGTGGAATCTTTCCAATAACAACGCTATAGGAGGCGGCATTATGGGCGATTATGCAAATATATCGAACCGTATTGGCACTGCTACTTTCCCTATTTCCGATTACGTTTATTCCAACTTCCATTTATTTTATAAAATAGATAGCTACGATAGATCGATATTTCCTCATCGTGGTGTGCAATTGTTGTCGAACGTGAGTTATGTGAAAGGACTTTCGGACGATATTAGTTCCGAAACAGGGTTTTTCCAGGGCAGTGTGCGATATTCGCATGCTGTTGGCTTAAGCCGTAAATTCACACTTACCAGTTCCTTATTTGCCGGTTATTCACTTAGTGATTCAGTTCCTGCACACTATAATTTCTTTCTTGGAGGTCTGGGAGGAACATCAATGCGAGGCATGGTTCCTATTGTGGGGTTAAAATATATGCAAGTATTCGGATCGAAAGCCTGGGCAGCAGGCACTGAACTCCGATACGAAGCCTGGGAGAATAACTTTTTTGCGCTGAAAGCAAATATTGCTAAAACTACTTTTACAGGTAAAGAACTTATTAAGCCGGAAGGTATTACTTTTGGCGGCGGTATCTCATACGGATACCGGAGTGTAATTGGACCTATTGAAGTTACTTTGATGGGATCTAACAGTATCAGTGGTGTTGCAGGATTTATAAATATTGGTTATTGGTTTTAAATGGGTTATTGGAATTATAGATTATGAGAATAAGCGGTTTCACAATTGTTCGTAACGGAACAAAACTTTACTATCCTGTGAAGGAATCTATTGAATCTATATTGCCTCTTTGCGATGAATTTGTGGTTGCCGTGGGTAAAGGTGATGATGATGACAAGTCGGAGGAGTTAATCAGAAGCATTGGCAGCGACAAGATAAAAATTGTTCACACCGTTTGGGATATCGATAAGTATAAAGGCGGTACCGAATTAGCCCGCCAGACCGATATAGCAAAAGCAGGCTGCACAGGCGACTGGCTATTTTATATTCAGGGTGATGAGCTTGTTCACGAAAACGATTATGCAACAATTAGAGAAAACTGCGAAAGATATCTTAACAGTACCGAAGTGGAAGGTTTTCTCTTTAAATACCTCCATTTCTGGGGCGATTACAACCATATTCAGGATGGACATTCCTGGTACAGAAAAGAAATCCGCATCATCCGAAACGATAAGGATATTCATTCATGGAAGGATGCTCAAAGTTTCAGACGAATACCTGGCTTCGACGGTCAGAATTATATGCAGATTAAAGGAACCAGCAAATTAAAAGTAATAGAACTGAAGGCCCGAATTTACCATTATGGCTGGGTTCGGCCTCCCCAATATCTGACATCCAAGGTAAAAGCATTTAAAGAAACCAAATACGGCAAGAAGCATGTCTCCGACCTTGTAGATAAAGGTTTTATTATGGATTATTATGACTATGGGAATATGAAGAACGTGACGGTTTTTAAAGGAACCCATCCCGGACTGATGAACTTCTGGATTGAAAAGATGAACTGGAAAGATCAACTCAGATTCTCAGGCCCAATTACTTATAATAAAATTCCCGAGAAGCACCAGGGACTCAAATACCGCATCCTTAGCTTTATCGAGAAATATTTGTTGTTTGGGTTAAAGCTCGGTGAATTTAAAAACTACATTATTATCAAAAAAGCCTGATAAATTAATCCTTCCCACTGTTCACTGTCGTCTGAAGTCTGAGGACCGAGGACTGTTTATTTCAGCACCTCTTTCAGCTTCTTTTCAAGATCTTTGCCCCGGAGGTTTTTGGCTATGATAATTCCTTTAGGATCGAGTAAAATATTTGCAGGAATGCTGCGGATTCCATAAAGCTTTCCTGCTGCATTTCCCCAACCGGACAGGTCCGAAACATGATTCCAGGTAAGTTTATCGTCTTCTATTGCTTTGAGCCATTTTTCACGGTTATTGTCGAACGACACACCCAGAATTTCAAAACCTTTCGCCTTGTACTTATTATATGTGGCAACTACATTTGGATTTTCAGCTCGGCATGGAGGGCACCACGATGCCCAAAAATCGACAAGCAGGTATTTACCATAAAGCGACGACAGCTGAAGCGGTTTGCCATCAGCAGTGTTCATTGTGAAATCTATAGCAGGCTGACCAAACTCAGAGCGTTTAAGCTTATCAACATAGTTGCTGAGAAGTTTTACATAAATCGATTTGTTCAGCGATGTATCGAAATTGTTTTTTATGGTTTCGAGCTGCTTCAGGTCCGAACTGCTTGCTAACCTCGACCACGCAAGATAAGCTGATACGGACGAATTCTTATTATTGAGAACATGATTGCGTATGGATTCAATTTCGCTGTTCCATACATTTTCCATCTGTGTTTCGAGTTTGGCTTGCTTTTTCTTGTCGTTTTTCTTGCGGGCAGCCATAAATTCGTTTTCAAGCGAATCCATCCGGATGGAATAGATTTCCTGTTTTCCCCAGAATCGCTCGTATTCTTCATGCGATCTGGAACCAGCTACTTTAAATTTCTGAATACTATCAATTTTGCCGGCCAGATTAATTTCATCGTTCTCTACAAAAATAGATATTGTTGGTAAAGTGTCCCTTACTTTAACTTTGTACATCTCAGGAATTTCAACTCTTCCCAGAAACATAAATGCACCCTTTTGAGCCTGGACTGAATCAACCTTTACCCAATCTTCATTTACATATCGAAGTAAAAAAACGCTGTCGTTGTTTAATCCCTGGATATTTCCAATTATTTTAAAACCAGGGTTAATAGTACGTGAAGTACAGCTTAGGACAAGGACCACCATGAGTCCCATTAAAATATTTTTCATTGCGGATAATAGAATTATTTTTTACACCCTCCATAAACAGGAGAATTTACGTTTTATTTCAGGAAATGTTAAAAATATTCCAAAGCTAAATTTGGTTCCTGAACATCTTTTCAACTGTTGTACAACACTTCTGTTTGACAGACCTATTTATGGCCAAAATATAGCTGAAGCAATTTTTTTGCGGCGCCAAACGATCCCATTTTACCTTCCAGCACTTTTTCCTCCAAATCCCGGAGTTCATGTTCTACCGTCGGATGGTGGTAAAAATGACTTCTGATGCTTTCGTCGATGGTTTCGTACATCCAGTATTTTGATTGCTCACGTCTGCGGTCGTAAAAGAAGTTGTTGGCTTTGGTAAGGGTGGTGTACTCCTGGATGCTATCCCACACTTCAGGAATTCCTGTGCCTTCAAGCGATGAACAAAGCAGCACTTTTGGATTCCATCCCGAAGCTGACTTGGGGAACAGGTGGAGCGCGTTGCGGTATTCCGTGGCTGCCAGTTGAGCTTTGCGCACATTGGTACCATCAGCTTTGGTAATAGCAATGGTATCGGCCATTTCCATGATGCCTCGTTTTATACCCTGCAGTTCGTCGCCGGCGCCTGCGAGCATCAGCAGCAGAAAAAAGTCAACCATGGAGTGAACCACGGTCTCCGATTGTCCGACTCCTACTGTTTCGATAAAAATAGTGTCGAAACCTGAAGCTTCGCAAAGAATAATAGTTTCGCGGGTTTTACGGGCAACGCCGCCCAGCGATCCTGCTGAAGGGGAAGGCCTGATAAATGCATTGTCATCCGCCGAAAGTGATTCCATCCGGGTTTTATCGCCTAAAATACTTCCTTTGGTTTTTTCGCTCGAGGGATCAATTGCAAGCACTGCAAGCTTCCGGCCGGTGTTGGTGAGATATTTGCCCATAGTTTCAATAAAGGAACTTTTACCAACACCTGGCACTCCTGTAATTCCTATCCGAAGCGATTTTCCTGAGTATGGAAGGCATTTCTCAACAATTTCCTGGGCAAGATGGGTGTGGGCCGGCAGGCTGCTTTCCACGAGGGTAATGGCTTGGCTTAAGATGGTACGGTTGCCTTCCAGAATTCCATCGATATATTGCTGTACGGAAATTTTCTTCCGTTTATTTTTTACGAATTGTTTAACCGAGTCGTCATTTACTGAAGGAGGTTGTTCTACTCCATCGTTTACCGTTAAGGCACTTTTAAAATCATGGTGATGGTCCGACATAAAAAACTTTTCGTGCAAAAGTACGAATTATTCCCGAGTTGCGAGCCGGTTTTTAGGGCACATCAACTAACCTATATCTCTCTGCCCGGATTAAATTCGGTGAGATACTGGCAGATGCGTTGTAAAAAGCTTCCGCCCATGGCACCGTCTACGGCACGATGATCGAAGGCAAGCGAAAGGGTAAGGATATCTCTGATGCCAATGCCTAAAACACCGTTGGTGTTAACTGCAGCTGGCTTTTTGATAATGGTGCCTATGGCCAGAATTGCTGCCTGAGGCTGATTTATAATGGGTGTTCCCGAGATATTTCCAAAAGAACCGATATTGGTGATGGTGAATGTTCCTTCCTGTATTTCGGTGGGTTTAAGTTTGCCAACCCTGGCACGTTGCGAGAGATCGTTTACCTGTCGTGCCAGCTCCGGAAGATTGAGCTGATCAGCATTCTTTACGACAGGAACAATGAGATTACCATCGGGCAGAGCCACCGCCATTCCAATGTTGATGGAGTGCTTCTTTATAATATATTCGTCCTTTACGGAGATATTAATTCCGGGAAAATCTTTTAAAGCCCTGGCCACAGCTTCTATAAAAACCGGCGTATAGGTAAGATTCTCGTTATATCTTTTTTGAAATTGCTTCCTGACATTATTTCTCCATTCCACAATGGGAGTAACATCTACCTCCGAAAATACAGTTACGTGTGGGGCAATTCTTTTCGAATCGACCATATTCCTGGCGATCAGTTTTCGCACGCGGTCCATTGGAACTACCGTTTCGTTGGGGCCGGCAACAGGAGGTTCTGGTGTTTCCTGGTGTGTTTCAGGAGCTTTAAAGCCATTAATAGGAGCAGAGGGAGTTACAACAGGACGTTGTTGCACGTATTTCAATATATCTTCTTTTGTAATATCGCCATTTCTGCCGGATCCTGCAATGCTATAAAGCTCATCGGGCGAAATTCCTTCGCTTGTTGCAAGGTAGCGGACAAAGGGTGCTATAAATTTATGTTCTGCTTTGGGTAAAGAAGGTTTTATGGAGGTTACCGTATTCGTAACCTGCGGTATCATTACCGATGCTAGTTCAACCGGCGAAACGGGCACTGATACCGGGATATAGTCTTCAGCTTCGGTGTAAATTTTAAGCAGCACCTGACCTATCTTGGGAACTGACTGCTCGGGCAGTAAAATTTCGGCAACTGTACCTTCCACCGGCGATATAACTTCGGTATCCACTTTGTCGGTTGCAATTTCAACCAGCGGAGTGTCTGTTGTAACCTGATCACCCTGTTTAACAAGCCATCGTGTAATTGTTGCTTCTGTAATGCCTTCGCCTAATGCTGGCAATCGAACTTCGGTAAGCGCCATAAATTGAATTTCAAATATTACATAAACTGCAAATAAGGAACTTTGTTTAAAAGTCGATAGCGATTAGTCGATAGACCATAGCCAATATAGCATTTCTAAATTTACCAGATGCATATTTTCTATGGACTATGGACTGAATACTATTGACTTTGTTCAAAAAACGCCTTCACAAAAATCCTGAAATCGTTAATCACTCTGTAATCCTGTGTATAAGCAAGCTCAAACTTTTTTGTTATTCCTTCATCGTTTCTGCTTTCGGGAAAAGCTTGATTAATTGAGAAAACACCCGGCTTAAGAGTTGGTTCGTTGCCCAATTTCTGCGATGAATATCCAACCCAGGTTTTCTTACCAAAAAGCACACTGAAAATATTGGGAATAACACGACGTGGTTTATTCTTTTTCCAGATCCAGATAGGAAGTAAAACCAGGAGCAACAAGGATACTGTTATATCGAAAGTGCGTTTTAGTCTTGAATTTTTAGCCGAGGCAACCGGATTGGCATTAAAAACATAGAGATCGCCTGCGGTATTAATGGAGTTGCTGCCGATAATGGAGTCGGTGTTCGAAGGTGCAATTTTGAAATCGCATCCTGTACCAGCCAGGCGGAGCATAGAACTTATAATTTCCGAAGCCGGGAGATCTTTCAAACAGAAGATAACTTCATCAGCTTTGTGAATTCGCACAATTTCAGGAAGTTGATCAACAGAACCTAAGAAGTTATGGTTATGGTCACGACTTGCCGAAACGTACAAAAGAGAATCGAACGGGATGTTTATGCCTTTCAAAATGGAGCTAACACGTGTGCATTCCTCTTCAGAACCTGTTACTATAATTCTTTTCCTTTGATTCGGGTAAAGCGAAAAGCGTTTTATACCGGTTGCCGAAAGTATAACCCTGTTGAGTATTGCGACACATAAAGCAAGCATTGCTCCAAACAGTATAATTACGCGCGAAAAGTGATAGTTTTTGGGTAACAGGGCATAAAGTACCAGAATAATGATGGTTCCTGTAATTATTCCGTTAAAGGTACTGCGGAGCCGGAGGGGATGGTCGTAGGCTCCACTGAACAGGAGGCTAAGAAACCAGATTCCAATATAGGCAGGTACAATGGCTAAATAAAATTCGGAACTGTAATAGTTCATATTTTCGAACCAGAAATGTCCCCAAAATTTCGACAGGGAATAGACTGCAACATACATGAAGAAAAAGTCCAGAAGCGGGAGTATGGCTTTTGTTGCTAACCGTTTGATTACCGACAATGTTGCCCTGAAATAGATGGCCAGCTGAATAATGCGGTAAAGCCAGGTTGCCTTTCCATACGAAAAATGCTTTTGTGCGAAAATCTGCATGGCTTTATAGAACAGGTAAACATAGTTTAAGCTGCTTTTTTTGGTGCTCTCTCCTTTGTAATGGATAATGGTAGTTTCGGGGAAATAAACGATTTTAAATCCTGCCTTCTGAATTCGGTAGGACAGATCTATATCCTCGCCGTACATAAAAAAGGTTTCGTCGAGCAAACCTGCGGCGTCCAGCGCTTTTTTGCGGATCATCATAAATGCGCCGCAAAGCACATCAACTTCGTTGGTTTGGTTTGCCGGAAGGAAGGAGAGATGATATCTGCCGAATTCTTTCGATTTGGGGAACAACCCGGATAGTCCGAATATCTTGTAAAAAGACACCTGAGGAGTTGGTAACCCCCGTTTGGATTCAGGTAAAAATTTGCCTTTACCGTCGATCATTTTTACTCCCAGTGCACCGGCTTCAGGATGTTTATCCAGATAATCCAGACATTTGGTGAAAGTATCCTCTTCCACAACTGTATCGGGATTCAACAGCAGAATATAGTTGCCGGCTGCTTTTTTGATGGCAATATTATTGGCTGCCGAAAAACCAATATTTTTATGGTTTTCAATCACTTTTACCGTTGCAAACTTCTCCTTTACCATGGCAACTGAACCGTCTACGGAGTTGTTGTCGACCACAAACACTTCGGCATCAATTTTTTTAATGGCACCTATTACCGATTGCAGGCATTGGTCCAGAAAAAACTTCACGTTGTAATTAACAATGATAACCGACAGTTTCATTCGTATAAATAAAAGCAAGGTAAAGTTAAAGGAATTTTGAAAGATAAGGATTCCGGAAAAGGAAACCAATACTTCACACGCATTATATGGCGCAATCAAAAAAGTTCATATATTTACATTAACCAATTTGAAACATCTAATTATCAACAATTACCTATTATGGATCAAGCTGAAGACCTGTCAGAAAAAGATATTTTGGATCAGGATTTATGTCCCGTGTTCATAAAATCAGAAGATATAAATGAAAGGAAAGAGCCAGTTGATTATTCTAAAGCCTACATTTTACCATCAATTAAAACCCGGTATTTTTCTACCTTGATTGATGTTACGGTAATGCTTTTGCTGTCCCTCGGTATTTCATCCTTGTTTGATAAAATGGGACAAGTTCCCGATTATGTAAGAGGAACTCTTTTCGTAGTGGTTTTTATCTTGTATGAACCTGTTTTAGTCTCTTTTGGAACCACTGTGGGTCAGCTGATTTTGAATATTCGGGTAAGAAATTTCAACAATCCGGTCAAAAAACTGGCTTTTCCGTTAGTTATGGTGCGCTTTGTACTTAAAGTTTTTTTGGGATGGTTATCGTTTTTAACAGTTACCTTTAATATTAACCGGCGGGCTATACACGATTTTGCCAGTGGCTCTGTAATGATTGCAAATAAAATAAACTGAGAATAGAAGTATACCAATAGAATTCAAGATGAGAAAAGAAATATTAACATTATTAATAATTGCCCTTAGTATTCCTGGTTGCAAAAACAATGTCGACAATTCATCGCCAACCTGGGACTTTTCCAAAAAGAAGGTCTATATTTATTCCTACTCCAAAACGCAGGATACTAAAAACAAAACAAAAATTGATAATGCCTGGGAGCAGAAATATATGTCTCGGTCAGGTAAGTTTTATATTCAATCGGCAAGCAATTCCAAGGCTAACCTGCTATATCCCAATGCGACAACCTTTTTGAAGTTGTACAACGAGAAAACTCAAACCAATGATACCATGTCATTTCTGTCCATGGGTTTTGCAAAATATAATTTGAGCGTCGGGGGTAGTTTTCTGGATTCAGATTCATTAATTCTATTTCCCCATTTCTCTAAGAAACTTATAAAAGGAAACAAGGATACGTTACCTGCTTTTTTCAAATTCAATGCTCCGGTAGCAAAGCTTCTAGCAAAAGGTTTTTATATACTCGCATATTCCTCCGACACTGTTTTGGCAAAGCGTAATTGTGCAGTTCTTCAGGGTAAAGTTATGATTTCCGATCTTGTTTCGCCTCAGGAATTTGCTGGCGAATTAAAAATCAGCCGAACGGGTTATGCTACCTACTACTTCGATAAGGAATGTAACTGTTACGCAGGGGCAAACATTAAACTGACAGACGATATTTATATTACCAAAAAGGCAACTAGTAAAGAAGAATCAGATTTTTACCTGGAAATAAATAACAGCGTTCATTATAAAATCAGCCTCGACGAAGTGAAAAAGAATGTTTCATTAAATATAGCTCCTGCCAGGATGTAGGAGAATTGCAATGGAAAATTTCAAAACTGTATTCGTTTCAAATATTCCGGTAGAATGCCATATTTTAAAGGGCCGTTTGGAAACTGAAGGAATCCCGGGTTTTATCTTTGATGAAAATATTGTTTGGGTTGATCCCTTTAAAGCTGTTGCTGTAGGTGGGGTTAAGCTTAAAGTTTTAATGGACGATTACTGTGAAGCAAAAAAGATAATTGATTTTATTGCTCAGGGGGTGTTAACTGATGAAAATGGAAATTATCCTCTTGCAGAAATATTGGATAAGGAGATTAAAACCCAGAATGAAATAATTAAGGTTAAAAGGAGGATACGTAACGATTTTTCTTTGTTAAACAAGCCGGTAGTCATTGACAGCGCATATGCAGGTGAGATTAATACAGACGAGTTGATTAAAAATGAAAAGCAATTTCAGGCTTTAGCCGAAAAGGAGTTTATCTTTTCCTGGAAACAGTTTTATTATGAACTTTTCGATTTCGACAGGAGTGTTTTTGCTTATTTAAGAAACAAACCGGTTGATTATTATATCGAGAAAGAAATTGTAGAAAATTTTGAGGTTCAAGTCGAATCCGGGCCGGCCATTTGTCCAAAATGTAGTTCGGACAATGCCGCGTTTGGTTATGCTATTGATTATAAATGGGATGTTCTTTACCTGGTTGTCTCTTTATTATTATGGCATCCTTTGTTCTTGATCCGTAAAAAATTCCACTGTTTCAATTGCGGACATAATTTTAAAAATTAATTGATTTCATCGCGTATTGGTTAAGCAGAATGATAAAATAAAACTTCTTTATACGCAACCTAAAAGTAGTATTAGCATCTAATACAAAAATATTTAGCCATGAAAAGATTTGAAATATTGTCACTGATTTTTATAATCTTAATTTCGGCTTGTAAAAAAGAAGAATCAGAAATAAATCCCAATAATTCAGGCTTACTTTACCAGGTAAAGTTTGGTGATAAACTTTATGCAGAATATACATATAATGGTGAAGGTCAGGTTCTCGAGGAAAAATCCAGGATGTTTTACACTCAACATCACTATCAGAATGGTAAGCTTATTTCGTCCGATCACTACTATGACCCAGGAATGTTTAGTAGTACTTATGTTATAGCTCAGGCGGCCATGAATCGTAAAGAATGGGTTAACCCGTTAAATACTGAGAAAAGCAGCACAATTACTTATTCTTACGATAACAATGGTAAACTAACCAAAACTTTAAACGAAATAAATAATTGTGAATACACCTATGATGATCACAACAGAATAAACCGTCAGATCTTTTTTGATGAAAATAAAGTCTCAGGATATATTGAATTTTATTATGATAACAGAGATAATATGGTAAAACGCCTTCATTACTGGATTTTAAGCAATGGAGAACCCGAGCTTCAGACTACAACCGAATATGAATTTGATAACCACCCTAATCCATACCAATCACTTAAGTCCTTGATGCTCCCTGGTAAATATTCCAATACTAATAATATCGTTAAGGAAACTTATACAATTCATGGGGAAGTTGATTCCTGGATCGAGAAAGTAACCGTAACCGAAAATAATTACACGTACAATTCACTTGGATTTCCTATTAATAAGAACGGCCAGGAAAGTTATATATATTTTTAGGTGGATGGAGGTTATCTATTTTTTCACCACCCTCTTAAATCCAATTGGCCTTTCATATCGTTCGCCAAAGCCTTTGTAGTAAACAAAAATGAAATAGTTGTTCTCGGTTTCGGTAAAGGAACCTTCTATTTCTTTTTCGTCGAAAGTGCCGGTGGTTTTGGGTATAAACACATACTGATAATCGTAATAACCCTGCTTTAGCATTAAGATAGTTTCGTAAATGTTCTTGTCGGTATTGTATTTCATCTTGTTTTCTTCGGTAAAGCCAAATCCGGTTAAAGCTCCGTAAATAAAAATATCTCCATCGTAGGGAAGTATATTGGCATTGAGCGAAAACTTCACTTCAAAATAATCCGATTCCAGCGCATTGTCTGCGTTGCGTACGTCCTTGTTCTCGTTTACAAACAATCCGTTGATATCTTCCTTAAAAAAGTAGGTGTTACGGGGTTTATCGGTTGCAAGGGTAGCGACGTAGTTACGTCCGCTGTGCTCAATTGTTGTAATCTCGGTCGAAGGGTACTTACGGCTGTTGATGTTAAAAGAGCGGTATTCATTGCCGGCTATAAACAAATTTTCGCGAGTATAATTATAGTCGAGACTGCCTGGTTTTATAAACTGAGGTTTCAGGTTGGTCAGAGCGGTGTTCCAGTCGAAATTTTTGGTGATCACCACCTTTAATTCCTGATAAGGATTGGTAATTCGAAAATCCGGGTTGATTATGGTGAAGTCAAGCTGCTGCGATTCTGCCCGATATTCCGGCAGTGAAGGGATTCTTATCTGTGCATTGATGTCGACCTTTTTGTCCACATAAACAAACCGTCTTACAAGTACCGGGTTATCGGTATTGTTGTCCTCGAATACTTTCACTGCATAATTTCCCGGGAGGGTGAGTGGCAGTTCGCTGTTTGGGAATTCTATTTCGTAATGAACATAATGAACCAGCGTATTTACCGAAGGCTGAAAGTTTGATACCTGAAAGCTGAATAATCCTTGCGAATACTCAGATGGAGACAGGCGTGTTTCGCTCCAGTCGGAGTTGCAAAGTGTGATGCTGTAATAATAATTATGCGAACCTTCCCCCAGGTCGTCAAACGAAAGGACTATTGGGTTTTCTACCTCTCTCTCCAGCACAGGATAGGAGATGGGAAACCCTTTTTTGCCGAAAGTAACGCTTTTAATATCCGGATGAGTGTATTCTCTGATTATATTCTGAGCTTTAACCTGAAGAGAAATTACTAAAACTGCGGATATTAAAAGCGCTTTCAACATCATTTTTTTAAATTTTGAATTTTTTTAGTGCCCTGTTTGCGTGGCATCCACATGTCGGCGGCTGTGAGATTCAATTCTTTCAGCACCTGAAAGCAATACGAATATTCCAGGTCGTCTTTCATGGTGTTATTCGTTCCAAAAGTAAATTTCACACCGGCTGCTTTGGCTTTTTTGAGAAATTCAACAGATGGAATTTTATACCGTGCATTAATCTCGAAAGCCACATCGTTCTTAACAAGAGCTTTAATTACCCTGTCCATCCGTTCGGGTGTCCAAAGTTCGTTGTAACGACTCTGGATTTCGGCCGGAATAAACGTTGGGTTTACATATATATCAATGGGTTCGGTGAGAATTTGTTCGATCTTGCCTACTAATTCGTCCATAAATTTCTGCGGATCGCCTACTTCTGTTTCGGCAGGAATCCAGAGTCGGAGCCGGCGGCCATTGCTGTTTGTCCAGGTCATGGCATCGGTAAAAATGTAATCGAAGCGGGCAGCTGTATCGGGCGAGAATAAGGTCATCCATTCACGGCCTTCAGCCTGCATACATTTGAAAATCGGCTCATACTGTATGCTGTTCATGTAATTGTTCAGTTCGGTATTGTTTGTAACCGGAAAATGAAGTCCGCAATTGGCTGCAATGCCATAGTTTATCCCTTTTTCGCGCGAGATGCCCAGAGTTTCATCCATAGTTAAACCGCCTTTGATGTGAACGTGAAAATCAATCAGCGGGAAGTTTTTAGCATGAAGTTCGGTAATCATTTTGTCGTAGGCCGGGTCGATATCAGGTTGAGCCATATTTCCCACTGGTTTCTCAATGAGTGTTATATTTCTGAATGCAACCTTTCCGGCAATATGATGAAAACCGACGGTTCCTTTCGAGAAAATCCGGTTTTTCAGCTCTAATGGTCTCCATGCATTTTCAATTTCATAGTATTCCGAAATGAGTTTGTTATTCACAAATACGCGAAGACGTTTGTTTTCAACACTTATTTTCATGTTGAACCATTCTTTATCTTTCACATAAGGGAAATATACATTGCGGATACGGTCTATGCTTCCGGTTAACTTCAGCTTATCGCCCGATCCGTAACCATCGTAGGTGTTCTTGATCCGGATGGCATATCCTTTCGGAGTTCCTTTACCTGCATTATTTTCGGTATGGATTAAAACTTCGGCAATGCCTCCGGGCTCTGTCATTGCATCAAACGATAATTCAAAATTCTGAAACTGGTTATGTTTATCGTTATAAAAAATATAACCTTGTTTGTTTTGGTTTAAAATGGTGTTCTGGTCGACTGTTAAGCCATTAAAAAGGTTTATTGTT
The DNA here is from genome assembly GCA_021779665.1 of Bacteroidota bacterium. GTDB lineage: Bacteria > Bacteroidota > Bacteroidia > Bacteroidales > JAAUTT01 > JAAUTT01. The sequence goes on from JAJYAG010000039.1 coordinate 17,685, forward strand.
TTTTCCTGAGCAAAACCAACTGCAGAAAAAATAATCAAAAACATTAGTGTGTAAATAGTTCTTTTCATGGGTTAAGATTTATAATACAATAGTTTTGTTAACGCAGCATCGTATCTATTATTTCGCGCATTTTTTCTTCATTAATCAACTTGTAGTCATCGCCAATACGGAACATTTGATTTTTAATATCCGAGGGTATAATTTTTTTTGCCGTGAGCGTTAGTCTCATTCGCCCAAGATCTATTTCGAACTTCATCAGTATTCCGTTTATTTCACTATAGGGAGTGTTGATATTTGGATCTTTGATAAAGAAATCTTCAGAATAGGCAACATCAAATTTTCTTCTGGCCTTTAGGTCGGTAACAAGGGCTTTTTGACATTTAACACTTGCCAGTGTAATGGTGTCTTCTGTTTTTTGGATCAGGAAAACCGATTCGGGTCGGAAGAAAACAGGAACTTCTCCCTTTTTCCCAACATATTTGTATTTGTTATTGAAAATTTTAATGGTCGAAATGTGGGTGCGCCGCGATACGTTAGTCGTGTTGGTAATGCAGAAAACTCCCATCATATCTTCAATTTTATATGAAGCATAATTCTGGTTGAACTGAAGCAACATTTTTTTTGGAAGAAACTGAACCGGAACGGAGGTAGCGCTGTCGCTTGAATAGGTAATGTCGTATTCAATAACTCCTTCGTAAATTTTTGTAAGATCCTTATCGCTTTTACACGACCAAAAGATCAGTATTAATACAAAAGGAATTAATCTTGTCATTAACAGATTGTTAAAATGATAAAAGGCGCTATAGTTCTACTGTAAATATAAAAAAATAAACAGTTGTTTCTTACCCTTCCATACGCAATCGTAATTTTATAAGGATTAGCCGTTCTTTTGTGTTTTCTTTCAGCTTTTTAAGAATTATCCGGTACACTATACCAGCGTTCTGGTAGAATAGGAGGCTTGATACATAGCAGTTACTGATTTTAATTATCCATCTTAATGTTTTTAAATAGCCTTTTATCAATTGATTACTCAAAGTATATCTTTTAAATTGCGGCATCAGTACGAACTCTAAAACCTTAACAATATGCCAGTAAATTTAAAGAATAGAAGTTTTTTGAAACTTCTGGATTTTACACCCGAAGAAATTAAGTTTTTATTAAAGTTATCGGCCGATTTAAAATCGGCAAAATATGCCGGTATTGAGCAGCCAAAATTAAAAGGGAAAAACATTGCGCTCATCTTCGAAAAAACATCTACCCGTACGCGTTGCGCTTTCGAGGTTGCTGCTTTTGATCAGGGTGCCAATGTTTCTTATCTTGGTCCTTCAGGAACTCAGATTGGCTCAAAGGAATCGATGAAGGATACCGCCCGTGTTTTGGGCCGTATGTACGATGCCATTGAATACCGCGGATATGGACAATCCATTGTCGAAGAGCTTGCCAGATATGCTGGTGTACCTGTTTATAACGGATTGACTGATGAATTCCATCCAACACAGATTCTGGCCGATCTGCTCACCATGCAGGAACATTCAAATAAGCCGTTGAACCAGATTTCGTTCTGCTACTTAGGCGATGCCCGCAACAATATGGGCAATTCGCTTATGGTTGGCGCTTCAAAAATGGGTATGGACTTCAGGGCAGCAGCCCCGAAACAATGCCAGCCTGCAGCTGAGTTGGTGAATGCATGCAGGGAGGTTGCCCGCGAAACCGGTGCTAAAATCACCATTACCGATAATGTTGCCGAAGCTGTGAAAGGTGTCGACTTCCTTTATACCGATGTTTGGGTATCGATGGGCGAACCTGAATCGGTTTGGGAAGAAAGAATCAAACTTTTGAAACCTTATCAGGTAAATCAGAATGTTGTTGACTTAACAGGAAATCCTGAAGTGAAGTTTTTACATTGTCTACCGGCATTTCATAACCTTGAAACAAAAGTAGGGCAGGACATTCATAAAAAATTCGGACTCGAAGCCATGGAAGTTACCGAGGAAGTATTTGAGTCAAAGCGTTCTTTGGTTTGGGACGAAGCCGAAAACAGGATGCATACCATTAAAGCGATTATGGTAGCAACCCTTGCTTAGAAAAATTTAATGAGCGGAGTGTGAATGTTAGAACCAACTTTATATAAAGTTGTTATAAATCTTGCATAAGTCGCATGTTATTACTAAATTGTATCGCTCATGTTTCATTAAATTTTTCGACTATGACCATTTATATTGGTAACATTCCTTACAATATGAAGGAACAGAATTTAATCGATGTTTTCAAGGAATTCGGTTCAGTTGAATCTGCAAAGGTGATTATTGACAAAAAGACCAGACGCTCAAAAGGGTATGGTTTTGTTGAAATGAAAGACCCCGGAGATGAGGAAAATGCTATCGAAGCTCTTAATGGAAAGGAAATTGGTGGAAGAAAGGTTAAGGTCAATCTTGCAAATCCGAAAAAGGAAAAGGAAGAAGAGTAACGGCTACCCTGACGAAAAATAAGAACGACTGCCCCAGAGCAGTCGTTCTTATTTTATAGTGACCTGAAATATGGACTATCGACTATGGACTATTGACTATCTTAATAATTCCGCAATAAAATAATATACCATTACAAAAACCAGAGCCATTTTAATGGCTGTTCCCAATACGAATCCAATAAATGCTCCCATTCCGGCTTTGAAAGCCTCATGCGATTTTTTCCCCGCCATAAGTTCTCCAACAACAGCGCCAAGAAAAGGACCGAGAATAATGCCAACCGGCGGAAAGAAAAAACCCAGAACAAGCCCTATCGTTGCTCCTGTTACTCCTGCGCCGGAGCCTCCCCACTTCCGGGTGCCCCATAAGGGTATAAAATAATCTATAATGGTGACTAATACAGTAAGGATGGCAAACATCCATAAAGTATTAGGAGTAAATTGACCAAAACGAGTCCAGTGCAATAATAAAAGGCCTAAAAAACTGATAGGAGGTCCGGGCAAAATAGGCGCAAAACAACCAACAAGGCCAAGTATAAGGCATACAAAGCCAAGGCTTACCAATACATAATCCATTTTACTTGCGCATAAAGGTGTCTACTTTGTAACCGGCATCCTCAATGGCTTGTACAATGGCTATTTCATTGGTTTTTAAAGTATCGAATGATACAACAGCATTACTATCCTTAAACGAGGCTTCTACAAGCTTGATACCTTCAAGCTCTCCGATACTGGTTTTAATAGTGTTCTCGCAACCGGTACAATGCATACCGTTTACCTTAAACTCGGCTTTAATAAGAGAGAGTGATGCTGTATCGGCCGTTGTTGCTGTGTCGGCCGTTGAATTACCTGAAGAGGTTTTGCAACCTGACAATGAGATGAAAAAGATAAAAACCAGTGGTACGATGAACTTCATAACTTTTTGATTTTTGATTTATTATCAGTCAAAAATACAAAATAATGCTGAAGCATCATAAAATGTTTTTTACCACCACTTTATTATTGAATTTGAAAACGTGCGTGTTTTGTTTTGGAGAACATCCGGAACATCCTGCGCATCCCATTTTCTTCTGTTTCGCGCTCACAATCAGTTTTACAAAGTTATAAACTGAATAACCGGTAGCTCCCAGAATTGCAACACCTGTTAAAATATCCTGAATCATAATTTTACATTATTAAAGATCCTGCCTGATATACAAAAAATGCACTTATCCAGGCCAGAGCCGTTGTGTACACAATGGTGAATAAGGCCCATTTCCAGCTTCCCGATTCTTTTCCTATGGCAGCTATTACTGCAACACAGGGCGAATAAATTAAAATGAATATCATAAACGATAACGCACTTATTTTTGAGTAGGTGCCTGCTTGTAAAGTTTCGTTATTGTTTCCGCCTTTTAATTTATGAATCAGTCCTTCGTTATTTTCATCGTTCCCGCCTACCTGGTAAAGAACAGCCATGGTGCTTACCACTACTTCTTTTGCAGCAAGGCCTGAGAGCAGACTGATACTCATTTTCCAATCGAAGCCAAGCGGTTCAACCGCCGGTTCGATAAAACGGCCTATCCGTCCGGCATACGATTTTTCCTGTCGTTCGCCTTCGCGGGCAAGTGTTAAAGCCTCAATTTCAGAATCAATATTTGTAAGGACCGGATTATTTGTATCCGTAATCTTTTCTTTTTGCTGTTCCAGCTTAGTTATGGAGCTGTCGTAATCTTTCGAAAAGTTGACATTCCGCGGGTAATAACCCAAAGCCCATATGATTACTGAAGCTACAAGGATCACTCCTCCCATCTTGGTAAGGTATTGCTGCGCTTTATGCCACATATGGCGTGTTGTGTTTCGCATTGTGGGGATCCGGTAGGGGGGAAGCTCCATCACAAAGGGAACATCGTCGCCTTTTACAACCCAGCGGTTAAGAATGAGTGCAATTACCGAGGCCAGAACGATGCCGAAAATATAAATGGAGAAAAGTACCAGTCCGGAATATATCGGGAAAAAGGCCGAAATTAGCAGAACATAAACCGGAAGTCGGGCGCTGCACGATATTAAAGGTGTAATTAACATGGTAATTAACCTGCTTTTACGATTTTCAATGGTCCTTGTAGCCATAACAGCAGGTACATTGCAGCCAAATCCCATGATCAGGGGGATAAAAGACTTGCCGTGCAACCCTATTTTATGCATAAGCTTATCCATGATAAATGCAGCGCGGGCCATATATCCCGAGTCTTCCATAAGTGAGATGAAAAAGAACAGGATAAGAATATTAGGAAGAAAAACAATTACACCCCCAACACCGCCAATTACCCCGTCGATGAGCAAATCCTTGAAAGATCCGTCGGGTATGGTTTGCGATAAAATGTTTCCAAGCCACGAAACGGAATTTTCAATCCAATCCATAGGAAAACTTCCTAAAATAAAGGTTGCTTCGAACATTAGCCAAAGGAAGAAAAGGAAAATAGGGAATCCCAGCTTTTTACTTGTCAGCCAGCGGTCTATTTTGTACGAAACGGAATTTTCTGATTCAAAATCGCCTGCATAGGTTTCTTTCAGGGCGCCATGGATAAATCCATATTTAGCATCGGTAATAATGGTCTCGCTGTCTTCGCTGAAAAGTAGCTCCAGCCGTTTCTTTTCCTTTAGAGCAAGTTTTTTGATTTCTTCGAAGTTGTTGCTGTTCGAAAGAACATCAAAAGCTGCCTTGTCATTTTCGAGCAGCTTTATAGCAAGAAACCTCGATGAATAATTGAGCAGTAAAGCATGATTGCTGCTTTCTCTTATTTTTAGCCGCAAACGCTGAATGGAAGTTTCGACATCCTGACCGTAATTGATGTGGATATGCCGTCGGGTAGTTTCCTTATCGTTAAAAATGTTTATTACAATGTCGAACAGCTTGTTAATACCGGTGCCCCGGGAACTCACGGTTGGAATTATTGGAATTCCAATCATTTTGGCCAGCGATTTATAGTCGAAGCTATGCTTGCGGGCCAGCAATTCGTCGTACATATTGAGAGCCACCACTGTACGAACGTCCATATCAATCAACTGCGTTGTAAGATAAAGATTACGCTCCAGGTTCGAAGCATCCACAACATTGATAAGTACATCAGGATGGTTTTCGGCTATGAATTTACGAACGTATAATTCTTCGGGACTGTAAGCTGTTAGCGAGTAAGTACCCGGTAAATCGGTAATATGTATCTGGTAGTCTTTGTATAAGAGAACAGATGTTTTGGCATCGACAGTTACGCCACTATAGTTTCCTACATGCTCACGCGAATTCGATGCATAATTAAAAAGTGTAGTTTTACCGGAATTGGGGTTTCCAATTAAAGCTACATTGATTACTTTTCCTTGTTTGGCAGCAGTCTTACGAAGTTTGTCTTCAGCAAACACTCCGTTAAAGCTCCCGTTCAACAGGATATTTTCATTCACTAAGGCTTCTTCTTCCGTAATTACTTCAATCATAGAGGCCTCGTCGCGCCTCAGGGTAACTTCGTACCCCATTATATTGTATTCAACAGGATCTTTTAAAGGGGCATTTCTGATTACTTTAACCTTTTTTCCTTTAACAAACCCCATTTCAGTAATTCTTTTCCGAAAAGCTCCAATCCCCTGCACTCTGGTAATGATACCAGCTTCATTCGTCTGCAACTCGGATAATTTCATTATAATGCAAATTTTAGGTCGGTTGATCAATCCAAAAAACCGGATATTTCAACGTAAAATCACCTACTATTGTTTTATTTAAATTAAATAAGAATAATGTTTAAAGTGCAATATTACCTTATTACTTGTTTATAGGCAATAGCAATAAGTAGCTATTTTAAATAGCTAAAAAAAGATAATTAAAATTAATCCCATTGATTTTTATTGTATTATTACATATTGTTTCATACATTTAACTAACAGTATAATTGTCTGAAGAATGGAGCAAGAAGAAAACATATTTGAAAAGATTCAGGAGTTGCTGGGCAACTTCAAGGGCAGTTATAGTGTTCTTCAGGAACAGGTGGATATAGACGTTCAACTCGAATATTTTGAATCGTCGAAAAAGTACAGGAAATCCAAAAGTAAAAAGGAACCGCATGTGCTTATTGATGAACTTAATTCAGTTGAATCGGATCTGGATCTGAAAAAGAATATTTTGATTCAGCTTGCTGCTTTAGATAAGGTAGAGGCTTACAGGGCCATAGAAACATATCATAAAAATCCCGATCCTGAATTAAAAGATTGGGCCACGCTTGCTATGCAGGAAAGCCGTGTTCTGCTTGAAAGCTCTTTTCTGGATGAAAACCAGGTGCTCATTTCCACCGGTTTGGGCGGAAAAGGTTCCAAGCTCAGGTATTTTGTGGTTTTGATTGCAAAAAAAGGACTGAATTTTGAAGATCTGCACCGGAAAATAATTTCGGATGAGCTTAAATTCATATTCCAGAAATATAATTCTGATCTGGAAGAAGTCCAGTATTCCGAAAGGTTTGCGGCAGTTAAAGCGCTTATCCCTTTAAACAAATCGCTCAATTCTATATTTAACGAAGTGGTTGAAGAATGCAACCAACTTGGCGATTTTCTTCATACCAATGTAATTGTAACCAATGTTAAGGAGCTCTCTTTCGACGAAATCGAGGATTATCTTGTGCGGGAAGAAGAGTCGTATCAGGCTGGTGATAAAGCCGATAATTCTCTTTAGAAATTATTTCGCAAGATCAATTTTTAGTATACCATCTTTTATTTCAGGAAGTCTGATCACTAATCTTGAATTAGAAGTTTCATAAAGGTAATCCTCTTTTTCCTTCAGCATTTTATTGTTGAACATTACAGTTTTTGCAGGTACTTGGGAGCAGACTGTGAATATGGAAGGTTTTTTGGTTTCCTTCAGTTCCAGAGTGATCGTATTCGTATTGCATTTCATCGAAACAACTGAACTTCCGCTTTTATCAGGATGATACAGAGTAAAGGAATTATCCTTGCCGGGATAAATCAGCCAGGTAATAAATCCTTTGCTGGCTTCACTTCCTAATTTGGTATAACTTCTTTCGATATTCATCGGAATAATAGCTCCTTCGCGGACATAGACAGGATATTCATCCAGCGGGTACGACCTTTCTATAGTCTGGTTACCTTCAATAACTTCATTGTTATTAAAAAAGTAGTGCCATTTACCGGGAGGCAAGGTAACTTTTTGGTTGAGATTATCCTTATATACAGGCGCAACGAGAAAATCTTCGCCAAACATGTAGTGGTATTTACCCTTTACAGGCGTTTGCAGCACTTTTCCTCCATGATGCCCGGTTACAACATAAGAGTACATGTAAGGAATAAGTTCGGTATGAAGCCATGAAAATTTTCGGATAATCTCCAGTTCCTGGAGTGATCTTTTCCATAAAGCGCGCTCTCCATGGCCACCATTCAGGAACAGGCCGCAAAATGTTGAAAACTGTGCCCAACGGATATACAAGCGGGGTGGTATGGTTTTTCCCGAGAACCCGGCAATATCCGATCCAATAATATTATATCCCAGTTTGGCGCTTGCCATTATATTTTTCAAAGCGAGTTCAATACCATCAATACCATCCATGGCAATGTCACTGTTCTCTTTATCTTCCTTTGTGATTTTGCCGGTAGATTCCCATGTATGCTTCTGGTCGCCAACCCATGTTACAGGTGCTGCATCAATTGGAGCAAAACCTTCGGGATGATATCCTCTGTCAATTGCCCGTGCGAGTGTAATAAATTCAGGATTTTGGGTTAACCCGTGCTGGTATTCATCACGATAATAATGGTCCATGTATTGCCTTGTAGTCATCAATCCTTTGGATGTTGACTGATAAAAAACCGGAACCGGACCCCAGAATTTAAAAAACAGTGTACCTGTTCCATCAAGTTTCCATCCATCAATTCCGTAATTGAAAACATGTTTTTGCAGGCCTTTCCACCATTGCAAGGCTTCGCTGTTTGTATAATCAATAAAACCACCTTTTCCTTTCCACCATTTTATCTCGGAGCCATTTGCCGCGAGGTAACCTTTTTGCCTTGCCTGATCAAACCATTCCCTCGAATCTGCAATTCGGGTGTCTTTACTTTTGCTGTCTACCATCGTTGTCATCCACAAGACCACCCGGTAACCATCATTCTGGAGCCGGGCAAACCATTTTTGGGGTTCGGGATACAACACGGTGTCAGTTTCAAAATCGTTATATCTCAAACTCCAGGGACTGTCAATAAGCACCGTTCTTACAGGAATATCATAACGGGCATAGCCTTCAAGCAGTGTGTCAATCCTTGCAGAGGTGTTTGAGTCGTCCTCCCATAACCAACATTCCAGCGCCCATGCAGGTGTTAAAGGCGGATTGCCATGTCTTTTACCATTGAAGGGAGTTCCACGGAATGGCAGTTCAAATCCAAAGTAATAGCAACCAAAGAGTATGAATAAAAGAATGACAATTATTTTAATTATCCGGCGATATTTTTTGAATAACAGCATGCGGATTGAATTAGATAGTTTTAGCAAATGAACCTACTTAGGTTTCTTAAAACAAGAATTTAAAATAAGGAAATTATCCGTCGTCATCATAAATGGAATTTTCACTTTTTATAGACATATTTTAACTTTTTTTTGGGGAGGGAATTTGTGAGAAGGAATTTTTAGGTTAAAAAAGTATAGATTCTGGTTAGAATTCTGTTGGTATTCGTCTTTTGAATGTGGTAAAATTGTGTATAGCCAGAGATTTACTTGGGGAAGATAAAATTTTGATGTTGGATTTAGAATTACTGGCAGAAGCAGCCCTTTAAATTATTGTCGCTGCTCTTAACTACTTCGGATTTTCTCGGAAAATAAATTATTTGTTCCACTACTTAACTATTAGCGTCTTATGAGAAAACTGTCGATCAATGAATTGTTTCTTTTAATTGCGGGAATTGGTTTATTCCTGGCATGTAAAAAAGATGAACCTTCCGAACCGCCAAAAGTGGGGATCTTTTTTAGTATAGCCGACAAGCAGGTTGCTTTTACTTCCTTAACAAAGCGGGTTGCTTCCTGGAACTGGGATTTTGGTGACGGGAAAAGCAGCACCGAAGCTAATCCTGTTCATGTTTATGAAAGTGGAGGTTATTATACGGTTACACTTTCAGGAACCGGCGAGAATGGCGATGTAATCTCTGTAAAAGCTGACCTGGCAGTAGCCCTGACTCCTTATGTTTTACTAACAGGCGGTCCTACGGCCGCAAATGGCAAAACCTGGAAGCTTACTTCCAATCATCCTGTTCAGGATAAGTTGGCTAACGCTGATGCAACATTTACCATAGCCAAAGGAGCGCCTGCTACTTTACCTCCCGGGGCATTTGGCCTTTATCTGAGTATGCCTGAGGTTTACGAAGATACCTATACTTTTTATTTCGATGGAAGATATGCGCACGATGTTAAAGCTGATAAGGCTTCTTTTGCCGGACTGCTCAATCAAATGATGACAGGTGCGGCAGCAAATATTGTTAACCAGGGAGGAAAATCATTCGGACTGTGTACTGCCAAGTATACCCCCCAATCCGGAGCGACTTTCACTTATGTTGAAAAGGAAAATTTTGCTGTTCCTTCTGTTTACGGACCAGGCGGAAATCTGACTTACGAAAATGTGAGTACACTCAACTTTTCGGGTACTGAATTTATCGGATTGATGGATAAGCAACGGAAAGTTATTTTGCAGGATATCTCGGACAAGTCGATGCGGGTTGTAATGTTTATGGCAGCTTCCCAAACGTACTATCCCTTGAATACTCATGCACTCGTTCTTACATTCGAAGTTGTAAAATGAGTGCTTTTCGAGAAACTAATATATAGTTATAAACTGATCATTCTATTATTATGAAATTCACAATAAAAAATATAACTCCTTTTATACCCCGGTTAACATTAATCATTGCGATGCTTACGGTGTCATTTGTTAATGGTTTGAGTTCTCCACTTTCCAGATCCGATGGTAAATCGAATTTACTTCAGAATATTATTGTTTCAGGAAAAGTATTATCAGGTGCTGACAGTACGGGTTTACCCGGTGCCAGTGTTTTGGTAAAAGGCACCACCCGCGGAACTGTTACTGATGGTAATGGTAATTTCTCTATAGAGGTACCTTCGGCTGATGCTATTCTCGTAATATCTTTTGTTGGCTATGATACACAGGAAATATCAGTGGGCGGTCGTACCCGTATTAATATTACTTTGGGACAGAATGCTCAGGCCCTGGAGGAAGTTGTAGTTACGGCACTGGGCATAACCCGAAAGGAAAAATCTCTGGGTTATTCAGTCGGAAAGGTTGGTGGGGACGACTTAAACCGGGTGGTTCAGGAGAATGCGATTAATTCACTTGCCGGTAAGGTTTCGGGTGTTCAGATCAGCTCCACCGGAGGTGCAGGATCTTCAGTGAGTATGGTAATTCGTGGGGCAACATCTCTAAGTAACGACAATCAGCCTTTGTTCGTTATCGATGGTGTGCCTATAGTTAACAGTTTGAACAATGTTTCAGGCTTTGGTGCCGATAACCGTGTAGACTACGGAAATGCAATTTCCGATCTGAACTCCGAAGATATTGAAAGCGTTTCGGTTTTGAAAGGTCCCAGTGCGGCAGCTCTTTATGGATCGAGGGCAGGCAATGGCGTGGTTCTTATTACTACTAAATCGGGTAGGAAAAATCAGGGTGCTAAGGTTGAAATAAGCTCTAATACTGTTTTTGATATTCCTTACCATTATTATTCAATCCAAAAGAAGTTCGCAAATGGCTATTTCTCCTATACTCCCGATGATTTTGCAGCAGGGCATACGCTTGTTGTTAATCCCTCGGAAATGGCAGGTGCCGGAATTGAGTTAGATAAGGAATATTTTGCAGTCCAGTGGAATAGCCCGAAAGATGCCAATGGAGTTCAGATTCCAACTGAACTGGTTTCACATCCTGATAATGTTGCAAATTTTGTTCAGACAGGAATTACAACTACCAACGGAGTGGCCGTTTCGAATAGTAACGACGTGATTAATTATCGCATTGGCGTTACAAATATGTCGAGCAGGGGCGTGGTTCCCAATTCCGATTTATTCCGTAATTCGGTTACTCAATCATCGGCAGTAAAGGTTCGCAAAAATTTAACTGTAAGTTCTAACCTGAATATTAATACTTCGTGGTCTAACAACCGTCCTTCCAGTAACAAAGGAACCAACCCTATGCAATGGGCTTATAACGTTCCTCAAAATACCGATATACGTGAACTCAGCAATTACTGGGAACCTGGAAAAGAAGGTGTTACGCAGTATGTGCCTTATAAAACTTACAATAATCCTTATTTTTTGGCTTATGAGGTAAAAAATAGTTTTAAGCGCGATCGTATTTACGGGAATATCAAAGGCGACTGGCAGATATCCAAAGCATTTAGTTTAATGGCCCGCTATGCTCTTGATAGCTATTCGGAAAACCGCGAGTCAAAAATTGCCCCCGGATATATTGGTGAACCAAACAACGGGGCTTACGGTATTCAGGAAATAAAGGCCTATGAGCGTAATATCGATTTTCTGGCCACGTTCACAAAGGATTTGAAATCATTTACAATGACTATCTCCGGAGGCGGAAATGCTTTATATAAAACCGGATCGTCAATTTCAAATTCGTCGAAACCAGGTATTGGTTTGGTGGTTCCAAATGTATACTCGGTGAGTAACATAAAATCGGCAGGTTTGAACTACGGCAGCAGCTGGTATCAAAAAGCTGTATATAGTGTTTATGGTTTAGCAAACCTCGGTTTTAAAAATATGGTGTATGTTGATTTTACTGCACGTAACGATTGGTCCAGTACCCTTCCCAAAGAGAATTGGTCGTATTTTTATCCTTCAGCATCATTGAGCTTACTGGTGGACCAGATGGTTGATCTTGGGAGCAGTGTAAGTCTTTTTAAACTCAGAGGAGGTTGGGCCAAAGCGGGTAACGATACTGACCCTTATCAGCTATATTCTGTTTATGATAATGCAGGCCAGTGGGGTGAAGCAACAAGACTTGCAAAACCTGGTCAGATTCTCACTCCTAACCTGAAACCTGAAGAGGCAACTTCTATGGAAGGTGGCTTGGATCTTCGTTTCTTTGATAACCGAATTCGTCTCGAAGGCACATATTACACCGTGGATAATCGTAACCAGATTATCAGGAGTATTCCGGTAGCCAGCTCTACTGGCTCGGATGTTGTAAATATAAATGCCGGTTTAATACGCAGCAAGGGATGGGAATTTACGATGGGCTTTACTCCTGTAAAATCAGCCAACTGGATGTGGGATATCAGTGCTAACTTTACCCGTAACCGCACTAAAGTTGTTGAGATAGCTCCGGGGGTAGATGTTATTAAGTTCTGGGAAGATGCTAAAGGAGGCGCCTGGTCGTATGTTGGAGATGAAGTTGGCGATATTTACGATGCTCAGGTTATTACAGTTACTGATGAAAATTCGCCGTATTATGGGTTTCCTATAATAAGCTCAACTCCCGACTACGAGTGGCAGGAAATTAAAATGCAGGATACCCGCAATAAAATTGGAAATTATAACCCTAATTTTATTATGGGCGCCCAATCTGCGCTGACATTCAAATCGTTTACACTCAATTTTACAATTGACTGGAGAAATGGAGGTCAGTTTATTTCACAAACAGACAGGGCAATGTCCGAAGCTGTGAATTCGCAGGCATGGCTCGACAGACTTATCAACCCGGGTGGCAGGACAGGAAAGGAGCTTCGCGACTGGCTGATGGCTAATAAGGAAGAATATATATTAAATGGTTTCCATGTAGTGGGTGGCCCCACTGTTGAATATGGCGGGTTCCGGGAAGATATGGGCGGGATAGCTGTAAATGATGGTACTTTTGTTCCCGGCGTAATTGCTGTTGATGATGGAAATGGAGGTATCAAATATGTTGAAAACCTGGGCGAAGAAGGAACCCTGGTCAATCCCTTTATTCTGAGTAATGCATGGAACTTTGCACGTCCTTTTATGTATGATGCTGATTTTGTTAAACTGCGTGAAATTTCTCTCTCTTACAGGGTTCCCGACAGGATAGTCAGGAAATTACGTTACCTGCAAGGGCTTAACGTGTCGGTATTTAGCCGTAATATAATTTTATGGACTAAGGCAAATATCGGTATCGACCCTGAAAGAGCTTTTCAGGCTGAAACTTCGGCAAGCGGTAACAGGGGCACTCAGTTCAAACAAGGTATTGAATCGTACAACCTCGATCCCTGGACAATGCCAATAGGTTTTAAAATCGATCTGACTTTCTAATATTAAATACTGAATAATTATGTTAACATTAAAATATAAAGTTGCAGCAATTTTCGCTCTATTGGTACTTTTTGCTTCATGTCTCGATCTGGAAGATGTGAATGTTAACCCCAATGGTGTTGATCCGGCAAAAGCTAATCCTAACCTTCTTGTAGCTACAATTACAACATCATCAGGTTTACAGATGGTAAATCTGGGTTTTGGTAATCTGGCTGGCGTAATGCAGCATACTCAGCTCGATGGTTGGAGTGGAGCTCACGATGCTTACGATTGGTCCGACCAAAGCTGGTCCTCTTATTATGGAACTCTCCGGTCGGTAGAAGAATTACTTAACAAAGCAAAAAATCAAAAACTTGAATTCCATCAGGGTGTGGCATTGGTGATGAAAGCTTTTAATTACGGTCTTATCACCGATTTGTGGGGTGATGCTCCATTCTCCAAAGCTTTGATGGGAGAGCAGGGTGGCGATAATTTAAAACCCGATTTCGATAATCAAAAAGATATTTATATTGGAATTCTTGCTATGCTCGACGAGGCTAACACATTGCTTTCTAAAAACCAAAGCGAGTACTCCGAGATAAATTCAACTCAGGATATTCTTTATGCGGGAAATGTTGCCAAGTGGCGGAAGCTCTCCAACTCTCTGGCCTTAAGATATTATTTGCGTATTTCCTCCAAAGAACCTGAAATAGCTAAAGCCGGAATTGAAAAAATAACATCCGATCCTGCAAAATATCCTTTAATAACGAATGCATCAGACGATGCGTGCTTCCCATTTGTTGGAACAAGTACAACTGATTCATGGCCTTCGACTACCAGGTTCAGTACAAACAAATCCGGGTTCACCAGGATAAAAATGTGCTCGGTTCTTGTAGATAAAATGCAGACATTGAGTGATCCTCGTCTTGGAATATGGGCAGCAAAGGTGCAGATTCCTATGGTTATCGACCCTTCCAAAGCCAGTAATTTCGATCAGATTATTGATGGAAAGAGGGTGATTGGACAAGGCGTTGCCGATGCTTATTTTACCAAATATAACACCGCGCTCGATACTGATCCGGAGTATGTCGGGCTTCCGCCTGCATGGTCAAACTTTATGCAGTTGTACAATCTTAATCCGCCAAAGGAACAGGGTGAACCTAATCCTCACGCATCCCAGCTCAACGATATTTATCAGGAAGCTTCAGGACCACATTTGAAAGCCCGCATGCTCTCGGCTGCCGAAGTGAATTTTTCGCTGGCCGAAATTGCTCTTAAAGGATGGAATGCCGGGAACACTGCCGAATACTATTATAAAGAAGGTGTAAAAGCTTCTCTTACTGCATGGGGGCTTGCCAGTTCTTATTCTTCCTATATTGCCAGTGCCGGAGTTACATATGATGGAACTCTTGTAAAGATTATGGAGCAGAAATGGATTGCCAGCTGGACAGCTGCTTCCGAGTCGTGGTTTGATTACAGGCGTACCGGACTTCCAAACCTGAAAGCCGGAGCTGCTGCCAAAAGAGCAGCTTTACCTGTGCGTTTTATTTATGGTCAGAATGAACTGCTGTATAATCCTGAAAAAGCTAAACTGGCTATCGATAAACTTGAATCTACCACTTATACATCCACTGATGGTAACAATAGTGCCTGGTCCAAACCGTGGCTGTTACAGGGTACTTCAAAACCCTGGTAAGCCTTTAACGCATCGGGAATTAATGTTGATTTCCCGATGCACCTAAAGTTTTTTACAACAGATTTATATCATTAATATTTTTAAATTTATAAGCCTTTAATAATCATTTACAATGAGAAAAGTTTTTATTGTCTTATTACTTCTGGTTCCATTTCTGTTTCTTCAGGCTAACCAGTTTTTGCCTGGTAATCCCCGCACTGCAATGAAGGATTACCTTAACAATGGTGATCAATCGTTTAAATGGGAAATGATAGACCAAACCAAAGCTGAAGGGGCCAGTCTTTACCGGATTTTATTCACCTCACAAAAATGGCGGGGAATTGAATGGAAACATGAAATGACCATGATTGTACCGGACGGTATTCAATATAAGGATGCGCTTTTGTTTATCACCGGAGGTAGTGTCAAAAATGGTAAACCCAACATTCATAAATGGGACGAGGAGTTAACAGTAGCTTTGACCAAGGTCGCAAAGGATAACAAAACTTTTTGCGCAATTTTATGGCAGGTTCCCAATCAGCCTTTGTATGATGATTTAACTGAGGATGCTCTGATATCGTACACTTTGCATAATTATTTGAATGATCATGATTTAACCTGGCCTTTATTATTCCCCATGACCAAAAGCGCCATCAGGGGAATGGATGTGGTTCAACAGTTTGCCAAGAAACAGATTAATCGTGAGATTAGTAATTTTGTTATTTCAGGTGCATCAAAACGCGGATGGACAACCTGGCTCACTGGAGCCAACGATCCACGTGTTAAAGCAATAGCCCCCATGGTTATTGATGTTTTAAATATGCCTGTGAATGTCGATTATCAGAAAAAAGTGTGGGGAGACTACAGCATTGAAATAGAGGATTATGTTAAGCTTGGTATCGCTCAGCAGTTTGGAACTCCTGGCGGAAACGATCTTGTTCTGATGGTGGATCCTTATTCATACCGGAAAACTCTCACCATGCCAAAGATGATCTTTATGGGTACAAACGATCAGTATTGGCCGGTAGATGCGATTAAAAATTATATCGACAGCATTCCAGGAAACAATCACATTTGTTACACCCCTAATGCCGGACATAATTTGGGTGATAAAAAGAAAGCCTTCGCTACTTTAAGTGCTTTTCTCGGAAACACAATCACCACAGGGAAATATCCCATCTGTAAATATTCCGTGACCGAATCGGATGGCGTAATTACTCTTAAGGTTAAATCGACCCGCAAAATTCTTGTCAATGCTGTTTTGTGGAGTGCCGACTCCAAAGATCAGGATTTTCGTGACGAAAAATGGGTTAGCACAAGTCTTGACTCAAAAGATAAAAGAGTTTTGAAAATTGAAGTTAAGAAACCGGCATCCGGATTCAAGGCATTTTATGTAGACCTGGTGTATAAAGCCCCATTCAGTGAAGATTATACCCAAAGCACAAGAATGTTTGTTTCAACAGAAAAACAACTTCTTGCTAAAACCCGGTAGTGTAGTTTGAGTTTTGGACAATAAAGCATTAGATTTGAAAGGATCTGATGCTTTTGTATTTAAGTCAGAAATATTAGTAAAGGAAAATTATGGCAGAGAAAAAGTCAATTAGGTCGAAATTATGGAAGGTTGCGAAAATACTGGCTCTTGTTGTTGGGATTGTTATAGTCTTAATTGTTTCGGCGTTTTACATTCTCACGGATCCTGTGAATGATACCCCTTTTTATGAAACTCAGTATTTCAGGAAAAGCTGTGTTATGGTTGATAGCTTAAAAAAGATAACTACAGTTTCTGAGGATTCAATTCAGGCAGGGTTTTCCAAGGTAAGCATTACTCCTTCCCTGAATAATTCAGCCGATCATTTTCAGGAAGGAAAATTTGTGCAGGTACCTCTGGCTGGGTTTGGAAAACGTGAAGGCAAACCAGCCACCGGAATTCACGATTCAGTATTTGTGAAAGCTGTAGCTGTAAAAGTTGGTGCTAAAAGAGTCGTTTTTGTGGGTGCCGACCTGTTAATTATGCCTCCTAATATTATCGATACGGTGAGCCTGATATTAGAAAAACAAGGCATCAATCGGGAAGAAGTATTTTATTCTGCAACGCACTCACATTCCAGCATTGGTGCCTGGATTCCTGGTTTTCTGGGAAAACAGTTTGCCGGAGAATCAAATGAAAGTGTTCAGAAATGGTTGGTTCAGCAAATATCAACTGCTGTTATTAAGGCTATTGCCGATTTACGTCCCGCTCACCTGGGGTATGGTATATTCAATGCTGAAAAGTACACCCGTAATCGTTTGATTGATACATTAGGGGTTAAAAACAACGATTTCTGTTATGTGGCTCTTCAGCAGATTAAAGGGAAGAAGGCTGTAATTGGTTCTTTCTCGGCTCATTCTACCACAATGAATGCCTCAAATATGGAAGTAAGTGCTGATTATCCCGGGTTTTGGGCACGAAAGATGGAAAAAACATCTGTTGATCTGGCTGTATTTTTTGCCGGATCAGTTGGCAGTCAAAGCCCGGTGGCCGAAGGAGAAGGGTTTGAAAAACCCCGGTTTATTGGAGAATCATTAGCTGACAGTCTGAATACCCACTTGAATTACACACATTTCCTTGATAAAATTCAGTTGACAACTGTAACTGTTAAAATACCGCTACCCGAATTTCAGGTACGTATCAGCAGGCATCGTTGTCTAATACCCTGGGCAGGCTCCAAATTATCACCTGTTCCGGACAATTCCTGTGTTCAGGCTTTACGGTTAGGAGATATGGTGTGGATTACAACTCCGGCCGATTTCAGCGGTGAATATGCAGTTCAGATTAAAAACAATCTGGCTGTAAAGGGTTTTCAGGCAAATGTCTCCAGTTTTAACGGAAGTTACCTGGGGTATATCATTCCGGGGCGATATTATAATATGGATCAATATGAATCTCAGACCATGGGTTGGTACGGACCTGCCATGGGAGATTATACCGTAGATCTGATCAGGAAAATTTCGGACCTGGTGACCTTGTAATTGACGAAAAAGTTCCGTTTAAAGGTATTTTTTGAAAAATATTTCCATCTGCTGTTTAGAATAATCGTTTACCCTTTGAACAATGTCCATGGCATGCGGCCAGAGAGGAACCTTGCAATACTGGTTGGGAATTCCTAATCTGTCGAGCCTGGCCTTAAGTGTGTCCGATTGACTGAGAGGTACCAGTTTATCAGAGGTGCCATGAAGAATCATGGTTGGAGGATCAGTTCTGTCAAGATATTGAATTGGTGATCCTTCAACATATAGCTCAGGTTTTTCAGAGTAAGGATGAGCGATAAAACGATTTACCAGGTGTTGATTTCTGGCATATTCTGTTGTGAAATCCACTGGTCCGTAGATATCCACAACTGCTTTAATTTTATGTTCCGTTGCAATAGTGTCAGTTGGTTCCCCAGCTTTGTGCCAGCCATAAGCTCCCAGTAATGCAAGGTGCCCTCCGGCCGATCCTCCTGCCAATGCAATCCTGTTGGGATCGTAACCATACTTTTCGCCATTATTGAACAACCAATGAACAGCGTCGCGTATATCTTCAACACAGGCAGGGTATGTGGCATCGTCAATCAGCCGGTACGAAACTGTTGCAGTAATATATCCCTTTGATGCAAAATGGAGCAGGTATACCAGGTAATCCGATCGTTTCCCGTGGCTCCACGATCCTCCGTGAATAAATACAATCAAAGGTGCCGGTTTCTTAATGTTTTTGGGAATATAAAAATCCATCTGAAGCGATTTTCCGTTAATATTTTTATATTCGATATTCTTAATTTCCTTAATGTTAACGGGGACGGCAGGGTTGTGGTCTATCGCTTTTTCAAAGCCAAGATAAACTGCAGCATAATCCAGGGTTTCAAAATGATATCCTATTGGAGCCTTTCCTGGCATAAAAACGCCTAAAATTCTTGGAACCGACATAATCAGCAGAAAGGAGAGGAGGAGAATCAGGATTCCCCACAAGACTCTTTTTAAGGTTTTCATATCTTCACTTTTGACTTAATTGTCCAACTATTTCTTTAATATTCGCATGTATGATAGAAGCTGTTTCCTTACCAAGAGAGTTTTCTTCACCATAAGGAGAATCTGGTTTTTTGTAAGTAAAGGGAGCCTTTTCGTCCCACTGACTTTTAGGGATAATGTACCCTATTTCATCGTTGGCAAGTCCGATAATAAATTTGTACTTACCCTGCATCATTTCTCTTATAGGAGGAATTTCCAGCGGTTGTATATTGAAATCTCTTCCTTCGGGAGCTTCTATGCCGCCATTAACAATCTCGGGATAGATTTCACCGGGTATGCTTACAAAAGTTGCCGGCCCAATACTGAAAGCGGACACTTCAGAGCGCATTTTCATCCATCCGGTTGTGCCACGATCCAGAACTCCAAATACAGTTCCTAACTTAAACAGCGTGTTTTCTATGGGAAGCTTTACATTTTTTACAATAATGGATATGGCTGCCGAATCAATGATTTCGACTGGTTTTTCCATGGCTGCCAAAACCAGAAGTGAAAGAATTTTGCCCTGAGCTTCGGCTTTTTCGAAGGATGGTTCGCTATATTCTATGCCACTCAATGGATCCTTAACGGTTATACTTGGATGGGTTGTCATTAAACCTCCAATAGCTCCGTTAACATAAACTGCCACCCCTCCAATCCCTTTTTTTACCAGGCTGTCGCCTTTGAAAACTCCTTTCTCCACGCCTTCGCGGAAGTAATGTGCAAAGTCGGAGGTTAAAAGCAGGTTTTTGCTCCAGAGTGTTTCAGCATGATCGGCCCATGAGATCAGAGAACCTAAGGTGTTTCCGTTTTCTTTATCCACAGCTTTGATAAGTCTTAATCCAGAATCGAAAACTTCCGGGGTGCGGGTATCTTTTACAAGAGCAGCTGCACCTGTGAGATCCTCTGAAAATTCAAGTCGCGCCGGACGCAGGTTTTTAATTGCTGTTAAAACCGACTGCACAACCTGCTTTTTAATAAAAGCAAGGTATTCAGGATTTATGCCATTCTTAAATTCAGTTTTTCCCCAAAGTCCCATCAAATCAGGAGCTTCGTGATCGTGAGTTGATGTAACCAAAAGGTAACTAACGCCTGCATCAGTTGGCAACATTTCCCGTATATCTATAATATTATCATTCATTAATCCTATCGCGTCCAGCGAAACAATGGCCAGGCGGGTTTTTCCATCATCTACAATCATAGTGCGTGCCCAAAGTTCGTCGTGTATGCCATTGGCAGCTCTGCTGTTACTAAATCCGGCGATCCATACTGGGTCAAATACACCGTTTCCGTTTCCATCGGTAAAAGTATCGCCCTTATCCGGTTCGTATTTTGAATTGTTGTTATTATCAGTCCAGCGGTCGGGAACTTCAGGTGTGATGCTGATAGCTGCAAATCCGGCACTCAGGGGTGACGTTTTGCTGTTTAGGATTTTCATGTTGGTATTATAGCCCGGATGCCTGTCCTTCAGGTTAAACCCAATCCAGACAAACAGTGCAATGAGCAAAATAACCAAGGTAAATCCGGTGAATTTTAACGCTTTTTTCATTATCGAAGTCTTTAATTGTTAGCAGTTGAGGTAAAATTGGCCTGGCTTAGTTTTATGCTTTAAAATTGCTAAAATAAATTCTGGTAAAAAAAAATGCTTGTTTTATTTTGAATAAAGCACATTAAATATTGTCTGGACGAGTAGAAAGTGGGTTTTATATTATTTTTTCTTTCTGATCTAAGTCATTTTTAAGTTTCTTTGTTTTTTAAGTTAAACTCAATGTTATGAAAATAAATTTAGCAATTCAGATCATACCCAAATCGTCGAGTGTCGACATGTATAAATTAATTGATCTTGCCATTGACGAAATCTCACGGTCAGGGTTAAAGTATCTTGTTTGTCCTTTCGAAACAGTTGTGGAAGGAGAGTACGACGAAGTAATGCAACTGGTTAAGCGAACTCAGGAGGTTTGTATTGAAGCAGGTGCTGATGAAGTTTTGGTTAACATGAAATTACAACGGTCCGCCAAAAAGGATTTGTTTTTTGAAGATAAGATCGAAAAATTCAGATAAAAAAAGCCGGAAGGGAAATCCGGCTTTTTTTGTTTTTTTTTAGCGTTTTTCTTCCAAGTCATCGAAATCAATGTTGGAATACGAATCTACTTCTACCTCTACTTCTTCGAAATCGGAGTTTAAAGGTTCATGAGTTCTGTTTTCGTATTCATGATCCTGATCCAATCTGTTAAAGTCGCCGTAATCCTGCTGATTCTGCCGAATGAAATCGACCATTTCAGTAAGGCCATCAACAAACTTTTCAAAATCTTCCTTATAAAGGAAAATCTTGTGTTTCTCGAAAAAATATTTACCGTCGCGATAAAATCTTTTTTTACTTTCTGTGATAGTAATATAAAAATCGCTTCGGCGGGTAGCTTTAACATCAATGAAGTAGGTCCGTTTTCCGGCACGGATTTTTCTTGAGTAAATCTCTTCCCTTTCAGTTTTCTCCGATCCGTCTAATTTTTCGTTTCCTTCTTCCATTTGGTTAGGTGTTAAGATTGCCATTTTATTTCACAACAATCAAAAGTAAAAAAATAAATAATTTAATTTTCAAATAGTTGTTTTTTTTAAAAGTTTTTAGTAAATTATTTTTAAACAAAAAGGAACTTGTATATACAAATTCATGTTTTTTTGTAAAATTCACCTTGGTCGTTACCCAAAAATAAACTTATTTTGCTGTCCCGTTTTTAAAAACGGTAATATTCATTTAACGCTCTTTACATAGGATGATTAGCAGAAGGTTGATACGAATTAAGATTATGCAGGTGGTTTACGCCTGGTTGAATGATGAAGCTGGCGACTTAATTAAATCTGAGAAAAGTCTTTGGTTCAATATAGACAAAACTTACGATCTTTACCACTATCTGATGTTGCTCCTTCTGGAAGTCCGCAAGTATGCCCAGGATAGAATTGATATTGCATCCAATAAAATTTTACCAACGCACGAGGACTTAAATCCCAATACCCGGTTTGTACAAAACAGAGTGCTCCTGCAGCTCAGAGAGAACTTAACTCTTGCCCAGCATCTTGCTCGTAAAAAATTATCGTGGGCTAATAACGACGAAGTTGTTAAAAAGCTTTATTATGCTGTAACCGGTTCCGAGTACTATAAGAAATATATGTCTCAACCCGAAGTTACCTATTCGGACGAAAAACAGCTTGTTGTTGATATTCTTACAAATGAGTTTGAAAATCTTGAATTAATGTATCATGTTCTGGAAGAACAAAATATTTTCTGGAACGATGATATTGAATTTGTGATTAGTATGATTTTGCGTACCATCGATCGTTTTAAGGAAAGTAACAACGAAGGAGGTAACCTGCTTTCCTTGTTTAAAAACGAAGACGACCGGGAGTTTGCAAAAAATCTGATCAGGAAAGTTATACTTCGCTACGACGAATATAAAACCTTAATTGAAAAATATACCAAAAACTGGGAGATCGACCGTATTGCACTCATGGATATTCAACTGATGGTAATGGCAATTACCGAAATGGTTGAGTTCCCCGAGATACCCATAAAAGTTACCCTGAACGAGTATATCGAACTTGCAAAATATTATTCAACAAGCAAAAGCAATGAGTTTATCAATGGTATTCTCGATAAAATAATTGTAGAACTAAAGGATAATAAAACAATTATAAAGACAGGCCGCGGTTTGATTGGAGATAAATAGTATGGTCTGTTTAGTTCTTAATGACGGCCATTGACTAAAGCTATCTCCATTTAAAAAAATGTCGTACTTTTGACAACATTTCAGTTAGTTTATTAATTACATTACATATTAAAATTTAGATTATGGATTTGTTATCAATTATTTTAATGCCGACAGGACAGCAAGGTGGTGCATCCGGATTAATGAGTCTGCTCCCTTTATTGTTAATCATTGTTGTTTTCTATTTCTTCATGATCCGTCCTCAGGTTAAAAGACAGAAAGAACTTGCAAATTATCGCAACAGCCTTCAAAAGGGTGATAAAATTGTTACCACTGGTGGTATATATGGTAAAATTGCTGAAATTGGCGAACAAACTATCATTATTGAAGTTGAAGACAAAATGCGTCTGAAAGTTGATAAAAACGCTGTTCTTAAGGATTCATCGGATTTGAATCAGCAGAAATAGACTTCTTAAGCTTTCGAAAACTTATAAATGCAAAATACGTTTAAAGCAGAACT
>JAJYAG010000040.1 GCA_021779665.1 Bacteroidota bacterium
TTCGCCGCCTACTAGGCCTCCTCTCTTTTTAAATACGTAAAAGCCTTGTCATTTGGACCAAAGTGAGAACTTAGAGATAGCGATCTCACCAAAGGTAAATCTCATATTTTTTACCGGACAATAATTAATTCCGAAGAAAAACGGCTTCTTTCTTTTTTTGAGATGTAATTAAAGTTAATTTTCAGCCAAATTTGGAATATATGAATTACTACCTGATTACCAAACGAAACCTGGCGATAGCTGTTATTCTGAGCGTTTTCTCCATATCGTTCGGCCAGAAAAATAACATACAACTGGTTACGGCTTTAAAGCCTTCAAATGCCGCCGATAGTCAGATGCTTGCGCAAAATTGTCTGGAGCGACGGCAGTTTCTTTCTCAAAAGTTTAAAGACGGTGTTTTTGTTATGATGAACCAGGAAAAAACACGCGATAAATTTTATTATATCACCGGATGGAGATCGGAACCAGCCTGCGCTATTATAGAATTGTCTGATAACGCATCTTTTAAATTGTTTGTTCCGTCATCAAATCCTCAATCAATTATCTGGAATGGTCAGTTGCCTGGAAAAGCTGAGGCCGCAAAAATGGGAGCAACAGCTGTTCAATATTTCGACTTTAAAAAACAGTTAAGAGAAATTCTCAAATCAGGTAAGACA
The DNA here is from genome assembly GCA_021779665.1 of Bacteroidota bacterium. Lineage (GTDB taxonomy): Bacteria > Bacteroidota > Bacteroidia > Bacteroidales > JAAUTT01 > JAAUTT01. The sequence goes on from JAJYAG010000040.1 coordinate 657, forward strand.
ATTTATGGATTAAGCTCCGATATAACATTAAAAGATAATCTCAAAAGCATAACAAAGTCCGATTCTCTCAAACTCGTTTACATCGATTCCACTTTGAACGAAATGCGAGTCTTAAAAACACCACAGGAAGTTGAATGCATACGTAAAGCAATACAGGTTACTGCCAATGCGATAAACAATGCAGTCAGAAATACTCAACCCAATATGTTCGAGTACGAAATTGCTGCACTTTACAGTTTTGAATATAAAAGAAACAATTGCGAAGAAGCTTTTGGAAGCATTTGCGGATCAGGCCTCAATTCAACCGCACTGCATTACGATGCAAATAATAAATTAATGCAGAGCGGCGAAGTGCTTCTCATGGATGTCGGGGCAAAATACAACGGATACTGCGCTGATATTACGCGAACCATCCCTGTTTCGGGAAAATTCACCAAGCCGCAGCTCGAAATTTATAATCTCGTGCTAAAAGCTCAGCTTGATGGACTAAAATACATGAAGCCCGGAAACAAGTATATGGACTTTCACAATAAATGTGCTGAAATTGTAATGCGGGGACTTTACGATCTCGGGCTGGTGACAGATACCACCAAAAAATGGCAGAGAGATATGTTTGTGCTCTATACCGCCGGCCACTACCTGGGTTTGGATGTTCATGATGTAGGAAAATTTGTCGATTTTAGCCAGAAAAACTCCCGGGGTCGCGACCTGCTTCCTGGAATGGTAATTACAATTGAACCTGGAATTTATATTAATCCCGCGATGCTCGATTTCATCTATGTGATGTACGAAAATGTACCCAAAACAGAACTCGACGCATATGTCAGTAAAGTTAGTGCTGCATTTAAGAAATACGCGAATATTGGCATACGCATTGAGGATGATATTTTGATCACAAGCAGTGGAAATGAAGTCCTTTCGGCACAAATACCTAAACAACCTGAGGATATTGAGCGTTTGATGAAAAAAAATTAGACATGAGAAATGTTCAGATGATCATTCGAGGAAGAGTTCAGGGAGTTGGTTTCAGGTATAATGCAAAATCCCTGGCCCGAAATCTTGGTTTATCGGGTTATATCAAGAATTTACCCGACGAATCGGTATTGATTGAAGTAGAAGGAGACGAACAGATTATGGATGAGTTTATACAGTGGTGCCATCACGGACCCGAACATGCCATAGTTGAGAATGTAGAAGTTAATAAAGGTGATATAAAAAATCACAAAGGTTTCGAAACCAGATTCTAAGCATCTCACTCATCAGTCGGATGCCAGTTTATAATTCCCTGATCGCCGCTGAATCCCGAAGATGCTGAAGAGCCGGACGACCCTGCTGTTCCGCTGCTTCCTCCTGGTGATCCACTTCCTCCTCCACTGCCGCCACTTCCTCCGGAACCTCCGCTACCTGCCGATCCTCCCGGACATAGTGGCCTGACACACGACAGATATGGCTTTGCTGAATTTGTATAAAAAATATCAATCACCCCTCCGCGACCGCCATGTCCTCCATAACCGCCATTGCCACCCTGTCCGCCTTTACCACCATTTCCTCCGTTTTCCTGGCAAACATAATATCTTATACCCGATGTATCTTTCACCTCTTTTGTAAATTTTTTACCATCACCGCCACGACCGCCGTTTCCTCCATTTCCGCCTCTGCCGCCATCGCCTCCGTCTCCACCTGAACTGACAATCTGAACAGATCCGCCATTGGGGTTTACAAGATACTTTTTCATCGTAGCCCTTTCGGGGTTTTTAACTTCCACATACAGCAAAGTGGATTTAACAATGGTATCGAAATATGCATCGCAAAACACTTCCAGAAAATAGCCATCATCACCCATGCGTCCATCTTCGCCACAGGATCCATGAGAACCGTTTCCTCCGTTTCCAGATTCCGAACCATCAGAACCCCCGGATCCGTCACATCCGTTTCTGCCATCCATTCCATCGGACGCCTCGGTATAATATCTGAAGTTGCCCCGGTAGTCAAGCATAAATCCAAGAGAATCGGAAGTGTAGGGTCCTTTGGGAGTGCTGGTGCGCAGAAATACCGTATGATTGGGTATATTTTCAAAGTCATCATCAATTAAAAAGCTGTTATTTCTCACTCTTCCCCCAACAGGCAGAAACTGGAATTTTAACGAATTCATCAATTTATAGTTTCTGTTCCAGGAGGTAACGGTCTCGCTGCATCCATTGTCATATTTCAGTTTCATACCAAAATTAAAACGTTCTCCCGGAATTTTATCAAATGTACTAATAGTATACAAATTCAGGTTTTGCACATAGTTTAACCGAATAATGCGTGATATTTTAACCAACGGATGATATTTACTGGTGGCATTAACTTCGATGTAATCTCCCGGAAAAAGAAGATGTGAAACATTGATATTTCCATTATAAATTGTTCCTCCTTTAACTGTAACATCAAAATTAGACCATTTCAGGTCTCCTCCTCCAAGACCCCGGGTGTAAAGGACTCCATGATTTTTGGTAATTGCTTTAAGCGCAAAGGGGAAAGGGTATCCGGGCAACCTGATATAATTGCTATCCAAAATAATGCTTAGGGAATCAACCTCCAGGCCCTTTAATTTTCTGATTTTCTGTGAAAATACAGAAACATCAAGGTTTGTAACCATCAATGTCAAAAGGAGATAAAATCTGTAGTTATAAAAAGGCTTCATGGCGTTGGTTTTTCAATATGAAATCAACTTTCGAGCCATAGTAGGTTAATGCTTCCATTTTTTTATAAATTGCCTGAACTTTAAAGGTTGCACGATGTTAATTTTTAAATAACTTTTAATGCTATGTATAACTTTATTGTAAATTTTCATTCAATTCTACGCTGGGCTTTAGTAGTATTATTCATTATCACAATCATTTATGCTTTTTATGGAAAGTCCAGAAACCTTGCTTTTGTCAAAACCGGTAAACTTGCATTTGCCACGTTGAACATTCTGCATATCCAATTCCTGATTGGATTGATTCTCTATTTTATCAGTCCAAAAGTTATCTTTAGCGGTATGGCCATGAAAACTCACCTTACACGCTTTTTTCTGGTGGAACACATTACAGCCATGCTAATTGGAGTTGCTATTGTGACCATTGGATATTCGGCTGCTAAAAAGGCTCTGACCGAGGAGAAAAAATACAGCAAGCTCTTAGTATTTTACATTATTGGTTTTCTGATTATTCTCGCTGCGGTACCCTGGCCATTTTACAATTTAGGAACAGGATGGCTGTAAAACACAATTGATATTAACTTATAATTTGTATTTTTAAGGAATTACATAACAACACTTCCCAATTATGTTTAAAGAGAACGACATTGAACTGCTGACTAAAAAGGGGATAAACGAAGCCCTTGTAAAAGAACAACTAAACTATTTCCGAAATGGTTTTCCGGTTCTTGATATTGCCAAACCTGCAACCATTAGTGATGGTATAAAGCACCTCGACGAAGCGGAATTAAGCGATTACAGGTCGGTATACGATAAGGAGAAAGCGAACAAAAAAATAGTTAAGTTTGTACCTGCTTCAGGTGCAGCAACACGTATGTTCAAAGCTCTTTTTGAGTTTGTTGAAAGTAAAAACCTGAATCAGGATACCGAAGAAGTACTTCTGAAACTCAATTCGTTTGCTTTTTATGGTGAATTGAAAGAAATACTTTTAAAAAATGGTATTTCTCCCGAAGAAAAAGATAAGCCTGAAACCGCCTTAAAAATTATTGATGCCATTCTGAATAGTTCAGGTCTCAATTATGGCAATCTTCCAAAAGGCCTTTTAAAATTCCATTTGTATAATGATGGCGCCCGTACAGCTTTTGAGGAACATCTGGCCGAAGGAGCTTTATACGCAACCGGCAAAGGCAACCTGGTTAACATACATTTTACAGTATCTCCCGAACATCGCGAGGGTTTTGTACGCCTTCTTGATAAAGTAAAAAGCAAATTCGAAGAAGACTATAAGGTGAAACTGGAAGTGGACCTTTCCGAGCAGAAACCATCGACTGATACCATTGCAGCCGACGCTAATAATGAACCTTTCCGCGATAAGAACGGAAATATATTGTTTCGACCCGGAGGCCATGGCGCTCTTCTCGATAATCTCAATGAAATTGACGCTGATATTATTTTCATAAAAAATATCGACAATGTTGTTCCCGACAGTTTAAAGGAACAAACCATACTTTACAAGAAAGCCCTGGCAGGTTTGCTCATTCGCCTGCAATCGGAAATTACTGCATATCTTGATAAACTCGAATCTGGCGAATCTAACCTTCAGGAAGCAGTTACATTTATTGAAAAGAACCTTGGTTACACCTTTAGCAGCAGTTTAGGTGAAGAGGAAAAGAAAAGTAAAGTAAAACAAATATTAAATCGCCCGCTACGAGTGTGCGGCATGGTTCGCAACCAAGGTGAACCCGGCGGAGGTCCATTTTGGGTGAAAGCCGCCGATGGTTCATTGTCGCTGCAAATTCTTGAAAGTTCGCAGTTTAATCTTTCACTTCCCGAGCACAAACAGGCATTTCAGGGATCAACCCACTTTAACCCGGTTGATCTTATCTGCTCCACAAAAGATAAAAACGGCAAGCCATTCCCATTGCATCAGTATCGTGATCCTGATACTGGTTTTATCTCCATCAAGTCGAAAGATGGTAAAGAATTAAAAGCATTGGAATTACCCGGTTTATGGAATGGATCGATGGCATTCTGGAACACTGTTTTTGTAGAAGTTCCTGTTGTTACTTTCAATCCGGTTAAAACAATAAACGACCTGCTTCGTCCGCAACATTTGGGATAATTATTTGACTGATGTAAACGTTAAGGCAATGAAAAAAATATTGATTTTCTTTCTGGTTGCGTCATTTTCAGGGCAAATCAATGCGCAGCGTTTTTTTTCGACCATGGGAAAAGACATCATTGATCCAACTGGTGCGCCGATAATCCTGAAAGGAATTAACCTTGGTAACTGGCTTGTTCCTGAAGGCTACATGTTTAAATTCAAGGAAGCAAATTCGCCAAGGCTTATCAACGATCTGTTTACCGAAATATCCGGCAGTGAATTTACAAAGCAGTTCTGGGCTAATTTTCTGGGCAATTATATTACACAGAAAGACATCTCTTTTATCAAGTCCCTCGGTATGAATTCGATCCGTGTACCCTTTCATTACAAATTATTTACTGATGAAGACTACTTGGGTTACGACCGCTCCGTTGGTTTTGGATTGATGGACAGTCTGCTGCACTGGTGCCGCAAGGAAAAGCTTTATGTAATACTTGATATGCATTGCGCTCCCTGCGGTCAAACCGGTCAGAATATTGATGACTCACATGGTTATCCATGGTTATTCGAAGACGATGCCTGCGTGACAAAAACTGCCCGGATATGGAGAGATATCGCTCGCCACTATAAAAACGACCCTGTTGTGATCGGGTACGATTTGCTGAATGAACCTATTCCGCCCTTTTACGATACAGCCCGTTTAAATCCGCGTTTGGAGCCGGTTTATAAAGCCATTGTAAGTGCAATCAGGGAAGTGGATAATAATCATATCGTTTTCATAGGTGGTTCTCAGTGGAATACAAATTTTAAACACCTGACTCCTTTTGATCCGAAATCGGTTTTCACTTTTCATAGATACGGTGGCGATACAACGGTTTCGGTTATTCAGGATATTATCGATTTCCGGAACAAGTATAATGTTCCCATTTGGTTGGGCGAATCGGGCGAAAATACAGATGAGTGGATAAACTCTTTTCGTAAAATGCTCGACGCAAATAATATCGGATGGTGTTTCTGGCCATACAAAAAAATGGAAGATACCAGGTGTATTGTTTCTTTTCCAAAACCTGCGTTTTACGATGAAATCATAAATTATGAAAACGAACCTTATACCGGATTCGAAAAAATGTTTCTGAAGTTACCGCCTAAAGAAAACGCCCGTAATGCAATGATGGAATACGCAAAATCCAGCAATTTCATGAGTTGCTCACCAAATAAGGGCTACATCCGTGCACTTGGAATCAATAAGGTATACTGAAACTTTCGTTTTCGTATTTAAATTCGCAAACTTAAACTTTACCTATATTTATGCTTTAATTTATGTCAATGGAACCGTTAAACCATAAAATCCTGTTAGTCGACGATGAGCCTGATATTCTGGAGTTTGTCAGTTACAACCTGAAAAAAGCCGGGTATGAGGTAGCCGTTGCCAACAATGGAAAAGAAGCTGTTACTAAAGCCAAAGAAATAAAACCTCACCTGATTTTACTGGATGTTATGATGCCCGAAATGGATGGGATAGAAACTTGTGAAGAAATTCGTTCCATTCCGGCACTTAAAAATACCATCATCGCCTTTCTTACAGCCCGGTCGGAGGATTATTCCCAGATAGCCGGATTTGAAGCGGGTGGCGATGATTACATTACAAAGCCTATTAAGCCAAAGGTTTTACAAAGCCGTATTAAAGCCTTGCTCAAACGTTTTGTTGAGCCTGTTCCTGAGACTCCGGCGGTAGTTGAAAAATCAGCATCCAAAAATGAACTGATTATAGATAAAGAGCGGTATGTTGTTATTAAAAACAATAAGGAACTTACCCTGCCTAAAAAAGAATTTGAATTGCTCGCGTTGCTGGTTTCAAAACCCGAGAAAGTATTTACCCGCGACGACATTTTCACCAGTGTTTGGGGCGATAATATCATTGTAGGAGACAGAACCATTGATGTTCATATCCGAAAGCTCCGGGAAAAAATAGGAAACCGGTATATAAAAACAATAAAAGGGGTTGGTTATAAATTTGTGGAATGATAAAACTCCCCATGTATAACTATGTAAATTTGGGTAGACAAAAGGTTCCGCCAGCTATTCATCCTTAAATTAATGTATTTCGTCATATCATCATCTAAATACTAACTTCATTCAACGAGTTGATTAAAAGATAAATAAGCACAATAATCGACATAAATGCTTGAAAAATAAATTTAAACGTTATAAAAATTTAATAAATTCGTCAATCATTAATGCCCAGATTGATAAGTTTTAACAGAAAAAATGAAAAAAGTAAATTTTCTCCTTATCCTTTTTTTGGTAATTGTATCCATTGTTGTTGTATCATTCTCCTTTTGGTATTTTAAGCCTTCCAAAAAGCTTAACATTTTTATACTTGACAAAACAGTAACCGATTTTACTTACCGGGAACATGCCTCTTTTACATGGGTTTTAAGAAATAATAAAATTGTGAAATCCGATGGAACCCTTTACCGGAAGGACCAGGATTATTATGGTTTTGTTCCGTTAAAACCTACTGATAAAGAAAAGTATAAAATTAAGAGTATCCGGTTATTTGAAGTGCTTACCCTTTCCGATCAGCTTGATATGGTGTATTACACAGATAGCTACGGAGTTTTTAGCAGCGATTTGGCCGATTCGGGAGTTTACATCAAGCCTTATCTCATTTATGGTGGGCTTAACCAAAACGACTACCTCCTGCTTCGTGAAATGAAACGGAAGAATAAGCTCATTATCACAGAGTTTAATCTTTTAGGTTCTCCAACTTCCGATCTCATCAAACAAAAAACCCAGGAACTTTTCGATTTTCGATGGACAGGATGGACAGGGCGGTATTTCAAGTCGTTGCAAAACATCTCGAAAAACCACATCCCTGGCTGGATCATTAATTCATATCAAAAGAACTATGGGAAAAAATGGGAGTTCTCCAATCCGGGTGTCGTAATTGTAAACGAAGACGGAAGAATTCTGGTATTGGAAGAAAATACCAGTATGAACACTGCGGTACCAGCTATCATTCCTACTGAAGAAGCAAGAAAAGAATACGATTTACCATCTTTTCAAAAATACGGATTCTGGTTCGACATCATTCAAACTTCCAAAAAGAACACAATTCAGGCATATTTTAAACTGGATGTGAACGATCTGGGACACAAAATGCTGGAAGAAAACGGACTGCCAGTGAATTTTCCGGCCATTATCGAAAATACGAAGGATTACAAGTTTTATTATTTTTCGGGAGATTTCTCTGACCATCAACCAGTTGGATGGCTTGCGAATTTTGGCGGAATATCTGAATGTATGAAAAAAATTCATACAGGATCAAATGGCACAAACAATGAGTTTTTTTGGAATTTTTACGTACCTTTATTGAAAGGGATTCTTGAGAAAAATATATACAAAAAGTAACAGTAATTTCTGTTTTCATGGGAACGAAAAGGTACAACCTGAGTTATTTGAAAGAAATATCAGGGGGAGACGAGGAGTTTATTTTGGATATGGTACAAACGTTTATTGAAAATACCCCCCTTGAAATAGCTACTTTAAGGAATTATGCCAAAGAAGAAAAATGGGACCAGCTTGGAGAAAATGCTCACCGGTTTGCTCCCAGCCTTCAATTCCTGGGATTGGTATCATTGCGCCCTGTTATTAATCAACTGGAAGATTTTTCTTTCGGCAGAAAAAATCTGGATCAGATTTCAACGTTATTAGATAAGCTCAACACAGAATGCATTTTGGTTTCGGAAGAACTTAAGAAAGACTTTAACCTTTAACTTTTTCGATTATGAAAATATTGATTTGTGAAGATGATACAATGACTTTGAAAGCATTGGAACATAAACTTAAAAAAGAAGGTTACGAAATAATTTCCGCCAAAGACGGAAAAAGCGCATGTGACATACTTTCGGAACAAAATGACATCGATCTGCTGTTGACCGATCTTCATATGCCGGTTTTAAGCGGATTGGAACTAATCAGTTTTCTTAGAGGTAAACTTCAGAGTAATATGCCAATTGTGATGTTAACAAGGGTTGGTCTGGAAGAAACAGTATTACAGGCTTTTGAGCTTGGCGCCGACGACTATATAACAAAGCCTTTTAACCCAGATGAATTAGCAATACGGATAAAACGTTTATTGTTAAAAAACAAAAGCAGTTTATAATATTCACCTTATGGTAAAATGTACCATTTAATGAATAAGAGATTTATTCAATTGAGGTTTATTCTTAATATTGTACTAATTACTTTTATAAGTCTCATCGCTAACTTACCCGTTTATCCGGCTTCAGAAAAAGAATCGGCTGAATTGGTATTGCAGCGGGAACGAGATTATGAAAAAAGAATCATCTGGGGCGAAAGATTTTTCAGTCTTCATTTGGATGCACTTGCTCTTAAACAATTCGAAAGAGCAAATAAAATCAAGCCTGGCGCTTATTTTCCGCAGTACAGGATCAAACAGGTCACATTAAGGTTGAATCAATCGCAAAACAGATTTGTTAGTGAATTTATTTTTGACTTCAACAAGCCTGGCTTTCTTATAACAGCTCTGATTCTTGTAATTGTCTTCTCAATTACTTCAATGGTTATTGCCCTTGCAACGGCTCTTATTAACCGCAATAACATGATGCGTGCCGAGAAAAGAAAGCAATATTTGCTGGAAGAATATCAGACAATGCTTGTGAATTATCTTTTTGCAACTGAAATTAATCAGGAGTTTATCTCCAAAATCAAAAAAATCTCCAACAATAAATTTAACCGCAGGATATTGATAGATCAGATGATCGACCTTAGCATCACCCTTACGGGGGAAGAAAAAGAGAAGTTAAAAAACTTGTACCTTCTCCTGGGGTTAGATAAGGACTCGTACAAAAGAGCAATGAGCCGCAAATGGCATATAAAGGCCAAAGGATTCCGTGAACTTGCATTTATGAATATTCCGAGTGCCAACAAAGAAATCAGGCGTTGTCTCACTTCGCGAAACGATATTCTCCGGATGGAAGCCCAGTTTGCAACCATCAGGCTCTACCCTGATAATTCATTTGAGTTCCTGGAACAGTTAAAAAAGAGATACACACTCTGGGAACAATTGAATGTTTACGAAACAATTACATTTCACCAGCTCAACCTTCCCGATTTTGATCATTTACTTAAATCGACAAACGATTCTATTGTAATGTTTTCACTTCGGATGATCAGAATATTTCAGCTCCGAAATACTTTTAACACAATGCTGGAATTGCTCTCTCACAAAAGTGCCGAAATACGGAACCAGGCAATTCACGTGATGGGTGCTTTAAAAATTAACGATTGCCTGCCTCAGCTCAAACGCATTTACAAAACCGAAACCTACGAAAACTGTCTGGAGATAATTAAAGCTATTGCCAGTATTAACGACGAAAGCATGCTGGGATTTCTCAAGCTTGTTCTTGATAAGGAAGATGACGTTCAGCTGCAGATTGAAGCAGCCATGGCTATAAATAAGCTTGGAATTAAAGGTTCCGACACATTAAACAAACTTCTCACCTCCGATTATAAAAACTATCAGATTATTGTAAAACACGTGCTCGATAAACGAATCAATTAATGGATATTTTTTTTGATATACTGTCCTACATTGTAAATAACTTTATACTTGGTCTTACCATTGTAATCTTCTCTTCTTATTTAATTCTCGCCTTAATTTCAGCCATAGCACTCCGTAATTATTTAAGAAAGAACAGTTTTGTTGATTATAATAATATTATCCTTGCCCCTGTAACACCATCCATATCAGTTATTGCCCCGGCATATAACGAAGAAAAATCCATAGTTGACAACATACGGGCTTTACTGGCTCTTTATTACAACAACTTTGAAGTTACAGTAGTTAACGATGGAAGTACTGATAATACTTTCAAAACTGTAATTGAAGCTTTCGATATGGAACGTGTGAATTATTTCTTTGATTATCGTATTCCATGCGAAAGAATCAGGGGCGTTTACAAGTCGAGAAACCGTTCGTTTAAAAAGCTGACATTTATTGATAAGGTTAACGGAGGAAAAGCCGATGCCCTGAATGCCGGTATTAATATTTCAAAAAATCAGCTTATTTGCAGTATCGATGTGGATTCCATTATGGAACCCGATGCTCTTTTAAAACTGGTAAAACCTTTTATGGAAGAAGGCGACAAAAAGGTTATCGGTACCGGAGGAGTTATTCGCATTGCAAATTCCTGCCAGATTGAAAATGGCCAGATTAAAAGAATTCATCTACCTGAAAAGTTTCTGCCTCGGGTACAGGTTCTTGAGTATACCCGAGCCTTTTTAATGGCCCGTATGGCCTGGGGTAAACTCAACGGTTTACTGCTTATTTCTGGTGCATTGGGAATGTTCGATAAGGAAACCGTAGTTAAATGCGGAGGATACAGCACCAGCACTGTAGGTGAAGATATGGAACTGGTAGTGCGGATGAGAAGATATATGGCCGAACAAAAGCAGAAATATGAAGTAATCTACATTCCCGATCCGCTGGTTTGGACTGAGGTTCCTTCAACGCTTAAAGTTCTGGGTCGGCAGCGCAACAGATGGACAAGAGGTACCATGGAAACCTTATTTAAGCATAAAGTTTTATTCATGAATCCCAAATATGGAATTTTTGGGATGCTTGGATATACCTATTGGCTTTTGTTCGAATGGCTTGCTCCTGTAATCGAGTTTCTGGGATTGATCTATTTTACTTTACTTGTAATTTTTGATGAGCCAAACTGGTATTTTTTCCTCCTGCTGTTTGTATTTGTGTATACCTTTGCCGTTTCTTTAAGCACATGGGCCTTACTTTTCGAAGAACTTACCTATCATAAATACGAAAAGCGCCGCGATGTTCTGAAGTTATTTATCACCGCATTAATTGAGCCCATATTTTATCACCCACTTACAGTATATTGGGCAGTACGCGGGAATATTGACTATATGCGCGGGGTTCGTTCGTGGGGTAAAATGGACCGCGTTGGATTTCAGCGGTCTAAAGGAAAGATATAAACCAAAACAAACATCAGATACTTTGTTTGTTCTTTCAGGTCGCCTTAGACGCATTAGCTCGGATGTCGGCGCATACCTAACGTGTTATCGATAGTTTACTTCATTCTTGTTGTTAATCCGGAATAAAAAAACCGCTGAACAGAATCTGCCAGCGGTTTGTATTTTCAAATCAGGATTATTATTTGAAATTATTCTCAATCAGATCTCCAAGTTTAGAATACCTGTCATACAGAGCTTTATACTTAGCAGCATTTTCAGGTATCGGCTTATATTCGTTTTCGAAGCCATTACCCATTGATTTCTGAGCAGCTTCAACATTTGGATAAACGCCGGCTACCACTGCAGCAGCCATTGCCGATCCCAAAGCACAGGCTTGTTCGCTGCGAGCCACCAAAATAGGCATATTTAAAACATCGGCAACAGTTTGCATCACAAAAGTTGATTTTTTGGCAACACCGCCCAAAGCTATAACGCCATCAATACGAACACCTTCATCGATAAACCGATCCACGATTTTCTTTGCTCCAAAAGCAGTAGCTTCTACAAGAGCCTTAAAAATCCTTGGTGCATCGGAACCCAGATTAAGGTTTGCGATGACGCCTTTAAGATTTTGATTTGCATCAGGCGTACGACGACCATTCATCCAGTCGAGCGCTAAAACTCCTGTTTCTTCTATTGGAAGTTTTTCAGCAGCCTTGGATAATTCAGGGATAAGTTTATCAGCTATTTCCTTCAAAAGTTTTTCACGGGTGGCATCGTCCACCAATGTCGATTGACTTAAAATCTGCTCGGTTGGCCACAAAAGAACTTTTTTAAACCAGGCATAAATATCGCCAAAAGCACTTTGTCCTGCTTCCATACCCATCATTCCCGGAATAATGGAACCATCAACCTGACCACAAATACCTTTGATAAGTTTATCGCCAACTTCGGCTGTGGGAGCAATAAGCATATCGCATGTAGAAGTTCCCATTACTTTGCTGAGATAGTAAGGTTTAATTTCACCACCGGCTGCACCAAGATGGGCATCAAAAGCTCCTACCCCAATAGATACGTTTTCTGTCAGTCCTAATTTTTGAGCCCATTCTTTGGAAATCTTTCCAACAGAAATATCACTGGTATAAGTATCAGCAAACAAATTGTTGCGAACACCTTTTAATACAGGATCAAGTTTTACAAGAAATTCTTCAGCCGGTAAACCGTTCCACTCGGTATGCCACATAGCTTTGTGGCCCGCCGCGCAACGACTTCTTTTCATACCGATGGCTTCCGTATTTCCAGCCAAAACTGCCGGAATCCAGTCACAATGCTCCACCCAAGAAAAAGCGGCATTACGGACTTTGTCATCAACCCTTAAAACATGCAGTATTTTTGCCCAAAACCATTCGGAAGAATAAATACCACCTTCGTATTTCGTATAGTCGACTCCACCCCATGAGCGGGCCAGGTCATTAATCTCATCGGCTTCCTTAACAGCAGTGTGGTCTTTCCACAACACAAACATGGCATTTGGGTTTTCTTCAAATCCCGGAGTCATCGAAAGAGGTGTTCCATTTTTATCAACAGCAATGGGTGTGGAACCGGTTGTATCAACTGAAATAGCTACAACATTTGATGCTGTCCCGGCCGGAGCTTTAGCAAGAGCCTGCTTTATGGATGTTTCCAGTCCTTCCAGATAGTCAAGAGGATGCTGGCGGAATTGATTCTGAGCAGCATTGCAATATTTACCGGCTTTCCAGCGGGGATATTCAAAAACTGCACTTCCAACTTCTTTACCATTGGTTGTATCAACAATTAATGAGCGAACCGAATCGGTTCCGTAATCTACTCCAATTACAAATTTTGTGTTACTCATAATATTTTAAAATTAATAAGGCTGCAGACTATTGGCTATAGATTGCAGGAAAATGCTATTCTTTCTACAACCTAATAGCTAAAAGCCTAAACAGCTAATTAGAAATTATTTTTGTCCATAATAGGCATTCGGTCCATGCTTGCGCATGTAATGCTTGTCGAGCAGATACTGATCGATTCCTTTAACGTCGTTCATTGTCAAAGTGTGATGCGCCATTTTAGCTACCTGCTCCAGAACCACGGCATTGTGAACTGCATTATGAGCATCGGTTCCCCAGGAAAAGGGACCATGTCCGTTAACAATTACAGATGGAATGGCCAAAGGATCAATTTTCTGAAAAGATTCCACTATCACATTCCCGGTTTCAACCTCATAATTTTCCTGAATTTCTTTTTCAGTTAATTTACGGGTACATGGAACGTCGCCATAAAAGTAATCGGCATGAGTGGTTCCCAGGGCAGGAATAGGAATTCCGGCCTGAGCCCAGCTTGTTGCCCATTCGGAATGTGTATGCACTACTCCGCCTACCTTGGGAAACGATTTGTAAAGAATCAGGTGCGTTGGGGTATCGCTTGAAGGTTTATATTTTCCCTCAACCACTTTACCATCCAGATCAACAATTACCATATCCTCAGCTTTCATGTTGTCGTACGAAACCCCGCTTGGCTTAATGGCAATCAGCCCTTTTTCACGATCTATGCCGCTCACATTTCCCCAGGTAAAAATAACCAGACCATATTTTACAAGATCGATGTTCGCCTTAAAAACTTCCTCTTTCAGTTGCTCGAGCATTGTTTACCAAAAATAGATATAGAATAAAATACAGAATATTACAACACCTGCCGAAGCTACCACATCCCAAACATTCCAGCTTTTTCTGATCAGTGCTTTGTAGTCGTCAGTGAAAGTGACAAACTCTATTTGTTTGGCAGTAGGTTTAGGCGTGAAGAAAGATACTACAACCATCATCAACATGATGAAAGCAAGAAGCCATATCTCAAATATAAGCCAGTTTGTTTGCCAGAACCAGGTGGTGGATTCCCAATACCAGCCGGTCATAACATTTTTGCCGGTATTTGTAAAGATATTGGTTAAAAGACGTATCATACCAATAACAAAACCCACAATCATACCGAATTCACCAGCTTTAGGAGTAATTTTTTTGGAGAAAATACCCAAAACGAAAACTGCCACCATTGCAGGAGCAAGCAGCGATTGAATTCCCTGCAGATAATCGTAAAGACTTCCGAGACTCATCATCACAGGAATCCAGATAATACCAAGTATTACAACAACTACAGTTGCAATACGGCCTACCAGAACGTAACGGGCTTCGCTCTTACCTTTGAAGTTAGGTTTGTAAAAATCTTCGGTAAATAAGGTAGCGCAGGAATTGAAGAATGCAGCCAAAGAAGCCACAAGAGCCGATATAAAACCGATGGTTACAATACCTTTCACCCCAGCTGGCAATACAAATTTAACCATCGAACCAAAGGCTGTATCGGGAGTAGCTAAGGTAAAACCACTCTCGGGACGCGCTGCAAGGGCGGCTGCAACCATACCGGGGATCAGAAACATAAACACAGGCAACAATTTAAAATAACCTGCTGCAATTGTACCACGACGGGCACGTTTCATAACAACATCACTGGCTTCCCCTTTTGTTTGTCCGAGTACACGTTGAACGATATGCTGGTCGGTAGCCCAGTACCATAAACCTATTATCGAAGCGCCAAGAAATACCCAGAAGCCAGGATAATCGTCATACATCGGATCACCGGTTTCTAAGTGAAACATATGGTTTGTTCCATATGCAACTCCATCTTTACCAACATTGAGTGTTTTGGCATGTTCAATCATTGCAGTCCAGCCATGAG
Source organism: Bacteroidota bacterium (assembly GCA_021779665.1). Classification (GTDB taxonomy): domain Bacteria; phylum Bacteroidota; class Bacteroidia; order Bacteroidales; family JAAUTT01; genus JAAUTT01. The sequence continues at coordinate 16,199 of JAJYAG010000040.1, forward strand.
CGATACTGCCATCGCCAAGCGCAGATAATCCCAGGAATAGCACCAGAAAAGATCCAAGGATAAGTATAGGGGTTTGTATTGCCGACAGTGTCATTACACCCTTCATACCTCCTAAAACAGTAAAAATACCTGTTAATACAATAAGACCGATGGCTCCGTACCAGAAAGGCAGGCCAAGAAGGCTTTCCATAAAGATACCTCCTGTAAAAGCTGTTACGCTTACTTTAGTGAGAATATAGGCTATAAGCGTGATAATGGACAACCATGAGCCTGTAGCAGGTGTGTAACGGTTTTTCAAGAAATCGGGCATGGTGATGATTTTGCCCAGTTTATTGTTCATAAGCTGGTAGAATGGAACAAAGAGCCATCCTAAGATAAGGATCATCCAGCCTTGCATTTCCCAGTGTGCCATACCTACACCCGACTTTGCACCGGTTCCGGCAAGCCCTACAAGATGTTCCGAACCAATGTTTGCAGCAAATATAGCCGCACCAATGATGTACCAGGGTTCGCCTTTACCAAAGAGGTAATCTTCGCTACTTTCACCTTGCAGTGACTTTTTGTGCTTTTGTATTGAACGCCATACTGCCCAGGCAATGGCTATGATGCCGACGGCGATGATGAGCCAATCGAGCCAGATAAACTCTTGTGAAGTCCAGTTCATGTATAAATAGTTAATTAAATGTTAGTTATAAATTAAGTGTAAATTTTATACTTAATTCAAAAGTATAAATATTTTTTATACAAAAAACATTTCTATAAAAAACTTATATTTTTTAGCTAAATACCTAAATCTTCAGTAGAGGAAACTTTTATAAGGTTATCCTTTTTTACTTTAAAATGGAATAACAATCCCTTTTCAGTATATAAAAGATATTTTTCCTTATTGAATTTGTAATAGAACGCTCCTTTTTTAGACGATTCTTTTTCCTTTTCGTCAAGTTTATCAAGAAGGCCAATCTCGAGAATACGTTTGCGGAAGTTGCGTTTATCAAGCTGTTCCTGATTAATAGCTTCGTAGAGATTCTGAAGTTGAGGAAGTGTGAATTTTTCGGGCAGAAGTTCAAAACCGATGGGTTTACGGACAATTTTACTGCGTAATGTTGATAAAGCCTTATTCACCATCTTGTTATGGTCGAATATTAATTTGGGAACTTTGTTTATCGCCACCCATTGAGCTCCATGTGCCTCGGCCAGTTTCCTGTCGTTTTCGTCAACCTTAATAAGTGCATAATAAGTAACGGAAATGGTTCGCTCGCCCGAGTCACGATTAACATCACCGTACGTAAAAAGTTGTTCCATATAAATATCATTAAGACCGGTGAGCTGGTGCAGGATTCTTCTGGCGCCGTCGTCAAGACTTTCGCTCTTATCGAGGAATCCTCCCATAAGCGACCACTCTCCTTTAGCAGGTTCGAATTTCCGTTTCAATAAAAGTAACTTCAGCTCGCCACCTTCAAAGCCGAAAATAATGCAATCGAGTGCAACATAGTGCTTGTCGTAATTCGAATAATAATTTCCCATGGTAATAAAGTGCCTTTTTTACACTAATAACGTGCTAAGGTAATACAAATATGACTTAATCAAAGTGTTAATTTAAAAAAAGCCATCTGAAAACAGATGGCTTTAAAGTATAATTTTAAATTTAAGGCAGTTTAATAATCTGAATGTTTCTGAAATTTATTTCAAAACCTTCGGATTCCAGACAGATGTATCCTTTTTTGCGATCTACTTTAACACCATTCACAAACTTACCGTTTACAGCTAATTTGATGGTACCGTCCACGCAAACAAGGTCGTAGCTGTTCCATTCGCCTTTGCCTTTGCAACGGTTTTCGACAGGGAAGCTTTTGTTGCCGTTTGGATTATCGGCCATAATGGGCAGCCCTCCCATTCCGAACATTTCGCCATGAACCCGTGCTTCGGGTGGAGCAACGCCATCCTTTACATTCAATTTAATGAAATCGAGTTCGAGCATCTGAGCCTCAACTCCATCGGGTAAACCCTTTGGACCGGGCTCTGCCTTGCTCCACACAAAAACTCCAGAGTTTCCTCCTGCTATATTGTGCTTCCATTCCACATGCAACACAAAGTTTTCGTATTCATCTTTTGTGCGGACCACACCAATGGGATTACCTGAGCAAGTCAATTCCTTACCCTGAACTTTCCAGGTATCAGCTTTGGTACTCACCTGAATCCATTGTACCGGCTGTGCTTTGACCTTTTTACCAGAAACAACAGATGGCAGTTCTTCTCCAAAGGTGAATAATGGTTGTTGGGCCGTCATTCCGGCAAAAACAAACATCATTAAGGCAACAGTACTACAAATTATTTTCATACAAACAGGTTTTGTTACTTCACTAAAAATTTATGAACGCAGCAATGTTGGTACACTTCGCCCGGTTTCAGAATTGTGCTTGGGAAATGAGGCTCGTTAATGGAATCGGCAAAATGCTGGGTTTCGAGACAAAATGCCCAACGTTTGCCATATTTCTTTCCGCCTTTACCCTTTTCACCATCAATCCAGTTAGCAGTATATAACTGAACACCAGGCTGGGTTGTATAAACTTCCATCACTCTTCCGGAAACAGGATCGCTTGCAATTGCAGCTAATCCCAACGTTCCTATGCGATGCTTCAGCACAAAATTGTGGTCGTAACCAACGCCAAACTTTATTTGCTCATAGGAATCCTTTTCAATATCAGTTCCGAATTTCTTGGGAGATGTAAAATCCATCGGAGTTCCTTTAACCGAAAGTATTTCACCAGTTGGAGCACTGGTTTCGTCAACCGGTGTAAAGAAATTGGCATTGATTTGCAGTTCCTGATTGTAAATATCGCCCGAGCCCTCTCCTGCAAGGTTAAAGTACGAATGGCTTGCCAGATTGAAAACAGTGGTCTTGTCAGTAGTGGCTTTGTAATCAAGACGCAGCTCGTTTTCATCAGTGAGTGTGTAGGTAACAGCAACATTCACGTTCCCGGGGTAACCTTCTTCACCGTCCTTCGAGAAATAAGTAAGCTCCAGCTTTGAAGCCGAAGCGCTTTTCACATCCCAAACAACTTTATCGTACCCGATTTTACCGCCATGAAGGTGGTTGGGACCGTTATTTACAGCAAGAGTATAATCTTTTCCTTCCAGGGTGAACTTACCCTTTGCAATGCGGTTGGCACAGCGTCCAACAATTGCACCCATGTAAGGATCGTTGCCATTAATATATTCAGCTATAGTATCATAACCCTGTACAATGTCGGCAAAATTCCCGTTTCTGTCGGGCACAAAAATGCTTACGATAATAGCTCCATAGTTTGTTACCTGAGCAACTACGCCATTTTTATTCTTCAAAGTATATAAGGCAGTGGCTTTGCCATTATGAGTCGATTTAAATGCTTCTTCTTTAATTAAGTTCATTGTAAATGATTTTAAGATTAAAATGAAAACCTCACCCTAAATCCCTCTCCTATATGGAGAGGGACTTTGAAGATCTACGAATTAAGAGTTTTGCGTTCTTTCTCCCCTCTCTTTCAGGAGAGGGGGCGGGGGTGAGGTTTTAAGGTTTTAAACCTCTTCTGATAATATTATAACAGATCTACCTTAACCGAACCTTTTGCACGGATAAATAATTTATGACACCTACCTTCTCCAAAAACATGTTCTAAGGTAGAAACATACTTGTCGAGCAGGTTCTGAGGAACAAAAGCCTGGATAGTACCGGCAAAACCGCCACCATGAACACGCCATGCACCCTGTCCTTTCAATACCATTTCGCTTAAAGCCAATGCAAGCGAAACCCCTTGTTCGCGAACATTGTTCACAGGGAAAATATTCTGGTTATACATGTAAGAGCTGTAGCCCGACTCGATAACCATATTGAGGAACGATTTGAAATCGTTTTTCTCCAATGCTGCTACCTGATCAACAACACGCTGATTATCACCAAGGAAGTGATAAGCACGCAATAAAGCACGGTCGCCGACTTTTTCCCGAATTTTCGGAGCAATATCCACAACCTGTTCCAGGTTAACCTGACGAAGTACTTTTTTACCTAACTCAGCTGCTACGGCTCTCATATCGGTAGGCAAAGAGGCATATTCGTCGTTGAGATCGGCGTGATTTCCACCAGTATCGGTAATTACGAGGGCAAAACCGGTTGATACGAAATCGAAGTTCACTTTTTTAACGATAGGCTTGGAAGGATCTTCAAAATCGATGGTAATTAAACCTCCCATGGAGCAGGCTGTCTGGTCCATTAAACCGCAGGGTTTTCCAAAGAAGTTATTTTCAGCATACTGACCAACAATTGCGTTCTGAACCGGATCGAGTTTACCATCGTTGAAAAGCTCGCTGATGATAGCACCTACCATTACTTCGAATGAAGCCGAAGAGCTTAATCCCGAACCTTTGGGTACACCGCCATCAATACAGGCATCGAAACCACCTATATTAAAACCTAATTCTTTTAAGCGTGCACTAACACCGCGAACCAGCGATTCGGAAGTATAGAATTCACTTTTATCGGGAGTTAATTTATCAAGGTCAACAACAATTTTAGGGTAGCCAACCGATTCGATGGTAACAATATTTGTATTGTTTTTAGCTGCAACGGCAACATTATCCATGTTAACAGCACCCGCTAAAACGCGTCCGAAGTTATGGTCGGTGTGATTACCACCAATTTCTGTACGGCCGGGAGAACTGAAAACCTCTGCCTCATCTTTACCAAAAGCTGATTGAAACTTTTTGAGGAGGTTGGTATAACGGTCAGCCTGTTTTTGCAACGTAGCTGCATCTTTACCATAGAGTTCGAAAAAGGCTTTATTCTGTCCTTTATTGATTGCAGAGATGATTGAATCTATTTTTCCCATTTGATAGTTGTTTTTAGAATTGATGAAAATGCAATATTAAAAAATTATCGTTACCACTTCATCATTGTTCATAAATATTAAGTGTACTTTAAACAATGATGAAGTTGGTACTCCGGATCTTCTCAATAAAACAGCTTATTAAAAAGTTTGTTGCCACTATTCCTCAGGCTGATAATCAAACCAGTCGAAATAAGCCGGAACCTTGGCAATTTTACCATTTCCGGTGCTGTACAAACCCATGTAAACGCCTGTAAAACCACCAGCCACTTCCGACGACAAAAACTTCGTTTCCACAGTCCCCATTGCAATTCCATCGTTTGAACTTTCTTCTTTAAAGCTGAAGGTATAATTGAGCGGTTCTCCCTTAACTGTTAAAAGAACTTTAGTTGTGGATACCTGTACCTTTTTTTCGACGTGATTTATCTGGCCCAACTTATATTTTAGTACCACAAAAAATTTGTTGTCCTCGTTTGTGAGGCATAGATCGTAATGATGCTTTTCGTCCATAAAAACTGTTATGCCCGCCTCATCGTTCATTCCTGCATTTTCAAAATTCAAAGGAACATTCGTTTCAAACTTAAAATGCTGCTGGCGACGTCCGATAAAAGTGGGACTGGCAACATCGTTAAGAGTTACTTCAGAACCTTTTAATGCAAGAAAACCGGGTTTTTGAGTCAGACTGTAATTTGCTTCCATGGGATTTCGCAGAAAATTCCAATAAGGCTGAAAGGCAGAATTATCGAAGTCTTCCTTACCATTCTGTCGCTCAGCCTTCTTTTTATAGAATGAAGGAACTTTGTTAACCACACTGGCTGTGTCCTGTTCGTTCATATAAGGCCAGCCTTCCTTGTTCCATTGAATGGGCATCAGGAAGGTTTCGCGGCCAAGATGATGGAAGTTTCCTCCAACCGGCCTGAACGCCAGAAACACCATCCACCAGCTATTGTCGTGTGCCTGGATTATATCGGCATGACCCGTTCCCTGGATAGGACTATGCTGGCCATGACGGGTGCGATGCGTGATTATTGGGTTATCGGGGTTGCTCTCGTATGGTCCCCAGATACTTTTGCTGCGTGCAATAGTTTCCATGTGGCCATATTCGGTTCCTCCTTCGGCAATCATCAGGTAATACCAGCCATTCAGCTTGTAAATATGAGGAGCTTCGGGGTAGCGACCTCCGGTTCCTGTCCATATCGTTTTTATCTCGCTCAGGATCTTTCCGGTTTTGATATCGATTTTCGAAAGCACAATACTTCTGTTGCCCGTGGAAGTGAAGTAAACCTCGCCATTATCGTCAAAAAATATGGTAGGATCAATACCACCCTGCTTTACCCAAACGGGCTCGCTCCATTCTTTGGCGGGATCGGTGGTTGTAACATAAAAATTGCCGCCACCCGACACATTGGTAGTCACCATATAAAAAGTACCATTGTTGTAACGAATTGTTGGAGCATAAATACCTCCTGAACTGCGAACTTTTTCAAGCGGTAGCTGCGATTTTCGGGTTAAACAGTTACCAACCTGAGTCCAGTTTACCAGGTCCTTGCTGTGAAACACCGGAACACCCGGGAAAAATTGAAACGAACTGGTAACCAAATAATAATCGTCGCCATTACGACAAATACTTGGATCGGGATAAAAGCCCGGAATGACGGGGTTTTTGTAGGTATTACCCTGAGCCATGGCCGTTAAAGCCAGAAGAAGGTCAAAAGTGAATAGTAAAAAAAGTTTTTTCATAGGATAAATCATTTTGATGCTAAAATAAAGAATTCACAGAAAGTACCATCAAAAAAGCATAGTGCAATTCAATACACCATTTCCCTCCCACCTTAAATCACTTCTTTCGCTCTCCTTTCGCTCTTCCTTCGTTCTTCTTTCGCTCAATTTTTTGCCGGTTGACAAACTAAAACCTTCCTTCTGAAAAATCGTTAATAAAGTTCGGCTTATTATCTTTATTTTTGCATTTTAATTTTATATGGACGACATACAGAGTTTAAGGGAAGCATTAAGACAATCACCCAATAATATCCCTCTAAAAATTTTATTAGCAGAAGCGCTTATAAAATCTGCCTTGTTCGATGAAGCCGAGCTGCAGATGAAGGAAGTCCTGGCTATTCAGCATGAGCATTTGAGAGCTAACATTCTGCTGGCCCGCATATTTTTTTTACAGAAAAAATATTCTGCCGCACTGGTCATACTCGAAGGCCTGGTTGAACGTGTCGACTCAAATCCTGAAATACTGCTTCTTTATGCTAAAGCTTTGTTTAAGGAAGGTGCAAAAGAACAGGCACGCACTTATTACCAGAGAGCTTTAAAGATTAATTCATCGTATGTGGACGAAGAAATGGATAATGAATTCCGTCTTCGTCAGTACGAAAAAAACGTGGGCAATAATGAAGACGAAGAGGATTTTGATGATGAAGACGACAGCATCCAAAATTTTGAAAAGCCCTCGATCAACTTCACGCATGTTGGCGGAATGCAATATGTAAAAGAGCAAATAGGACTGAAGATTATCAATCCGCTCAAGTTTGCAGACCTCTACAAAGCTTACGATAAAAAAATCGGCGGCGGCATTTTATTATACGGACCTCCGGGATGCGGCAAAACCTATATTGCCAAAGCCACCGCTGGCGAAATCAATGCAAATTTTATCAATGTCAGCATTCACGATGTATTTGATATGTGGCTCGGTTCCTCGGAGCAAAAGCTTCATGCTTTTTTCGAAACCGCACGTAAAAATGCTCCCTGTGTACTGTTTTTCGACGAAATTGATGCCTTGGGCGCCAACCGTAACGACATGAAGAACCACGCGGGTAAGCACGTAATTAATCAGTTCCTGAGCGAACTCGACGGCGTGGCATCCAACAACGACGGCGTTCTGGTGCTTGGCGCCACCAACGTTCCATGGCATCTCGATCCCGCTTTCCGCCGTCCCAACCGTTTCGACAGGATCATTTTTGTTCCGCCCCCCGATGTGGAAAGCCGAAAAAGCATTCTTGAAATACTTTTGCAGAAAAAGCCGGTGAACTCGATCGATTATGCTACACTCGCTAAAAAAACAGCCGATTATTCCGGAGCCGACTTAAAAGCGCTTATCGATATATGTGTGGAAGATAAACTGAAGGAATCATTTTCGAGCGGTATTCCCACTCCTATCGCTACCAAGGACCTTGTGAAAGCGTTGGATAAGCACAAGCCTACAGCTGTAAAAGAGTGGTTTCAGGCTGCAAAAAATTATGCTTTATATGCAAACGATACCGGTTTGTACGACGATATTGCCAAATATTTAAATCTGAAGTAACCCCTTATGCCCAACGATTCACAATTAAGAGCACAGTTTTATATTAACTCGCATCGGTTCGATGAGGCCGAAAGTCAGCTGAAACAATCGCTTGCTCAAAATCCTCACGATGCCGAAACTTTAAACATGCTGGCATACTGCTGTCTGATGCAGAATAAAAACAAAGAGGCGCTTCAGCACATTGAAAATGCCATTGGGCAGGATCCGACAAACGCCAGGCATTTTTACATCCGCTCCTTTATTAAATACGACGACAGCAATTATAAAGAAGCTGAAACCAATATCCTCGAAGCTCTCGCACTTGATTCTGTTGAACCCGAGTATTTCTCTTTGTTGGCCAATATCAGGATTCATACGGGGCATTTTAAGGAAGCTCTGGACGCAGCAAACAATGGTTTATCCATCGATGCTGAAAACCTCGCCTGCTTAAATGCAAGAACGATTGCACTTCTTAAAATGAAGAAAGCCGATGCTGCCTATGCAACTATAGAAAAAGCCCTTGCTTACGATCCTAACGACAGCCACACCCATACCACTTTCGGTTTTGCCTTGCTCGAAAACGGTGAATCGAAACTCTCGCTGGTTCATTTCAGAGAAGCTTTGAGGTTAAACCCGTCCAATGAATCAGCCCGGCGCGGTATTATCGAAGCCATGAAATCGCGTTATCTTGTTTACCGGCTATTTCTTCAGTATGCATTCTGGCTTTCGCGCCTAAAAGGAAACGTTCAATGGGGATTTATTATCGGATTATACATCCTTATCCGCATTATAGATTCTGTTGCAAATTCAAACCCGGGAGCAGCGCCTTTTCTTTATCCTGTTATCTATCTTTATGCCTCGTTTGTTGTATTTACATGGCTCATTATGCCAATTTCGAATTTATTCCTGCAAATGAATAAATTTGGGAGATTTGCGCTTAATAAATCTGAAAAAACATATGCAAAAATCATAGGGATACTGCTATTATTGGCTTTAGTCAATGTTATCGGGTTACTTATGACAAGATATGCTTTCTTTTTCGACATTGCAGTAATAAGTGTTACCCTTTGTCTGCCTCTTGCAGCCATGCAGCATATCGAACGTAAAAGCCACAAACAGGTTATGTATCTGGTGGTTGGATTTATGGTTCTTGTAGGGCTAAGCATGACAACATTTACACTTTTGGGAAGAGGAAACGGGCCACTTTTTATGATCTACATTTTTTCGGCACTAGGCTCTCAGATTTTAGCAAATTACTACCTGTCTAAACGATGATATATGAATTTGTCGCCAGTCAAACAATTCTTTAGAAAGCATTCAAAAAAATTCAGGTATGCCCTCCTGAGCCTGCTGGTTCTGTTTGCAATTTACTTCCTGGTTCGTACTCCTGTCCTGAAAATGGTATTTTCCAAAGTGCAGCAAAAACTCAATAAGGGTTATGCTTTAAATCTTCAGGCTGAAAAAGTTGGTTTCACGGGATTCAAAACCATTACTTTTCAAAAACTGAAAGTAGATTTCGACAGCAGTACAATTCTGTTAATCGATACACTTCGTGTTAATCCTAAAATTTTCTCACTTTTAACGGGCAGAATTCTCTTCAAAGAAATTGATGTGAGGGAAGGAAAATTCAATTTCGACATCAAAAAACTTCGCAAAATAAAGAAGATTACTGCCGTTCCCATTGATACTGTTGAAAAAACTGATTCTCAAACGAATTATTCAAAGTTCTTCTATAACATCATCAACACCTCCTTTCAGAATATACCATCGCGACTCAAAATAGATAAATTCACCCTGGATTACAAGCACGATACTATATTTTCGAACATTACTGTTTCCAAATTCCTGTTGAAAAAAAACAAATTTACGGGTAACGCTATCATAAAGGACAACCGTGTGGACGAGAACATACTTTTAAGCGGAAACATTGATAAATATGACAACCGCATTTCATTCCAGGCCAGAAACGAGAATGGAAAAACAATTACCGTACCTTATATTGGTCCCAGATGGAACTCACTTGTTAAATTCGACCAGATTTTCGGGGAATTTGAAATGACACGTTACAGGGGAAATATTTTAGATATCAGGGTTGCTTCAGGTATCGAAAATTTTATGGTGAAAGACGATCGTATTGGTCCCGAGCCCGTAATTACAAAAAGAGGCAACGGCAATTTAAAACTTCACATCTCCGAAAGAGCTTTTGAAATAGATAGTACCTCCACGGTAGCATTCAACGATTTTGAATTTTCTCCCTATTTTAAATTTGAAAAGAATCCCAATCGTGTTGTTCAGTTAAAAATTATTCGTCAGGAATTTGAAGCCCACCGGCTCTTTAAATCTTTTCCTGAGGGCCTGTTCAGCATCATTCCAAAACTTGAGACCAAAGGAAACCTAATCTATAGCCTGAATGCTTCATTAAACCTTGATTATCCCGACAGTGCCACGTTAGACTCCCGACTTGAGAAAAAAGACTTTTCTATAGTGAAATATGAAGGCGAAGACCTGAGAAAAATGAACGGTAGTTTCCGGCATGAGGTTTACGAGCGGGACAGGCTGGTTCGTACATTCATTGTCGGCCCCGAAAACCCCGACTTTGCGCCTCTCGATCAAATCTCGCCCTACTTGCGTTATAGCATATTAACCTCTGAAGACGGAGATTTCTTCTATCATAAAGGTTTTAACCAGGATGCTTTTCGTGAATCTATCAGCAAAAACTGGCAGGAGAAGCGATTTGCACGCGGCGGTTCAACTATTTCGATGCAATTGGTTAAAAACGTGTTTTTAAGCCGTAAAAAGACAATCGCCCGCAAGGTTGAAGAAATGCTTATCGTCTGGATGATAGAAAATCTGAGGCTTACCAGCAAGGAAAGAATGTTTGAGGTGTACCTGAACATTATTGAGTGGGGACCAAATATTTATGGCGCCAAAGAAGCTTCGCGGTTCTATTTTAACAAACAGCCTTCTCAGCTCAATTTAAAGGAAGGAATTTTCCTGGCGAGCATTGTTCCCCGTCCTAAAGCTTTTAAATATGCTTTCGACTCTACAGGACATCTGCGAAACCATTATGCCGGCTATTATAAGTTGCTTAGCGGCATTATGCTGCGACGCAATCAAATTACCCCGGCTGATACCCTGGATTTAAAACCCGACCTGGAACTCACAGGGGTGGCTAAGTTTTCAGTCGTAAGTCGGGAAGAGGAACGTGAAGAGCCCAATTTCTTCCTTGAGCCTAAAAGATTTATCATAGAACTTTTCAAAAAGGATGATAAGGAAGAAAAGAAGGATTTGATACTGAAGAAATAATTACGCAATGCTGGCCTCAGGAATTCGTTTTTTCAGATCCAGAAGCTGAGAGTAATTTTCAATGCCAATGGTGAAGCAATCCATGTAATCCTGTTTCAACGCATATTGAAGGCATTCATCCTTTTTATCAGTGAGTTTGCCGGCACCAAATATTTTCATGCCCATGATTACTTTACCCGATGCTTTCATCTGTTTCAGAATAGGAACAACAGTATCAACATCAGCATCCATAGAAGCGCCGTAAGGATTGATACGCGCCAGATCAATTTGCACCCATGGTGTTGCAGCAGCGGCTTTTAAGGCTCCCAAAGTGTGACACGATACACCATGAGCTTTGATGATCTTACTTTCTCTGGCTTTTGAAAGAATATTCATGGCTCCTTCTTTATTCTTCGGCCAATTACTATCGGTCATGCAGTGCAGCAATACAATATCCAGGTAATCTGTTCCCAATTCCTTACGAAAACGATCCAGATCTTCGTTCATTTCCTTTTCGCTTGTTGCATGGGTTTTAGTGAGAATCACAACTTTTTCGCGAGGAACCCTTTTCAAAGCTTCTTTTAAGTGAGGATGCGAACCATACTGATCGGCCGAATCCCAAAAAATAAAGCCTTGTTCATAAGCAGCCTGCAACATATCCGATAAGCCTTTTAAGCCCAGTTGTCGTGTCTGATTCGAATTTTTCCCCCATCCATTGGTGCCGGTTCCAATCGCCATACGTGAAACCTCAATGCCTGTGGTTCCCAGTTTTACCTTATCGGTGGCATACATTCGCGACCTGACTTTAACTTCAGAACTTAAATTCAATGAATTTAAAGTGACAAAACCAGCAGCAATAGCTGAACCTCTGAGAAAATTCCGTCTGTCCATGTTTTTAGTATATAGATTTAGTAACTGGAAACCAGTAAAATGTAAATAATATCAATTCTAAAATTTACAGCTTTTACTTCTTATTTTATATTTACTTAACATGTAGTTGAAGAAAAAGTTGATTTAAATCAGGTTTTTTAAATACTGAAAGCAGATGCTTATATTTGCTTTAAAGAAACACTCAATCTATGCAAAAAACAATAAAATGGGGTATTCTGGGACCAGGTAAAATAGCCCACAAATTTGCCGAAGGACTCAGGCATGTGACTAATTCTGAATTATTCGCCATTGGCTCCAGAGATTACCGCAAAGCCCAGGAATTTGCAAATCAATACAATGCAAAGCGCGTATATGGTTCTTACCTGGAATTGGTGAATGATCCTGATGTGGATATCATTTACATTGCTACTCCGCATAATTTGCATTTCGAAAACACAATGTTTTGCCTTGAAAATGGTAAAAGTGTTTTGTGCGAAAAGCCTTTTGCTGTAAACGAAAAAGAAGTCAGGCAAATGATTGAAAAAGCCCGTGAGAAAAATCTTTTTCTGATGGAGGCATTGTGGAGCCGTTTCTTACCGCATATTATCAAAGCAAAAGAATTTATAGACAATGGAGCTATCGGAGAACTGAAATTTATGAAAGGTGATTTCGGATTTAATTCACCTTTCGACCCCAACAGCCGTATTTTCAAACGTGAGCTCATTGGCGGATCGTTGATGGATGTAGGTATTTATCCCGTATTCCTTTCGACGTATTTGTTGGGTATGCCTCAAAAAATTGTTTCGCACGCCGGAATTGGACCTACCGGAGTGGATCACAACTGCAGCATTTGTTTTTCGTACGAAAATGACCTGATTTCGGTATTATATTCAAGTGTAGTGGCAAGAACCGAGGTCACCGCCGAGATTCATGGCACAAAAGGAAAGATAGTTTTCAACGAACAATGGTTCCGTCCTGTACCTTTTTATATGGTTGATGAGTACGGTAACCGGCGCGACTTCGATTTCAATTTCAAAGGAAATGGATATAATTACGAAGCCGAAGAAGCCGCTAAATGCATTTTAGAAGGTAAAACACAAAGCGATCTGATGTCGTGGAATGACAGCCTCAATTTAATTAAATTGCTGGACGAGATTCGCCGGCAATGCAATATTTCTTATCCTGATCACGACTGAAAAGCAAGCGGGATAACAAACTATCCCGCAGTGCTTTCGTCCAGATTTTCGTGGTTATCGCCACCAAGGCTATAATAATTATTTTCCTCATCTTCAGTTCCCAGACTCTCCTGAACATCGTCCAGTTCTGTTCCCGGAATGTCCAGATCAGAACCAACCGCATCGTAATCGTCAATCGGAACTTCGTCTAAATCGGATGCCAGATTGGGAAGGATGCGTTCCGAAACAGCATCGGGATCTATTTCATCTTCCTTAACCTGGTTGTTATAAATATCTTCACTTTCAGGATATTCGGGATAACCCGGCAACTCTTCTTCCTGATATTTCTGATTTTTTTCCATAGTGTAAGTTTTTCAGAAAAGTAGACCTTTCCACCTTTGAAAGCATTACATAACCCTTATAAAACCTTACAACTTTCACATTAAAACGAAATGCACGTTTCCGAACACCCCTGTTCTTTAATAGTACATCAGCGTATCCGATCTCAGATTCCAAATCTTCAATCAATATTCTAATATATAGCATATTACAAACTTTGGCACGCACATTGTTTATCTATGATCATAACATAAAATAAAAACCATGAAAACAAACATGATCAAAACAGCAACCTTAACCTTAGCAATGGTAATAAGCATGTCAGTAAACGCTCAAAATACAAAATCGCTCAAGGAAAACCAGTTCACTAAAAAACTGGACAAAATTGTTAAAGAAAATCTTACCGATTTAACTCACACATTAAATACCTTAAAATCGTCGGTTCAGTTTAAACCCGAAGCCAATCCCGAATTTGCAACTGAAAGCAATGAAGCTGTTGTAGATCTTAAAGAATTTGAATCGATAGTAAAATACATCCCTTCAGCAAATATTGAAACTTCAGAAGTAACTGAGGATAATGGAATGGAAGCCGTTTTAGCTGAACTGAAAGAAATTGTAAAGTATAAACCTCAAAGTGAATCAACGTTAATTGAATCGGAATTAAAAAAAGCAACTGAAGAACTGGCTTTGGTTGTTCGATTCAAACCTGCATCGTAGCTGTTTATTCTCAACATATACCTACGCCTGTGGCGTAGTCAAACAGAGGCCGCAAGCCTCTTTTTTGTTTTATTTGAACTGGGCCTTTTATTATTCACAAAAAAGTAATTTCTTTGCAAACTGTTGTAAAACATAAACCCAAGTTAAATGCTAACAGTAGAGAAAATTGGAGGCACCTCCATGTCAGCCTTTCAGGACGTTCTTCAGAATATTATTATTGGAAAACGTAAACCTGAAGAAATGTATAACCGCATTTTTGTTGTATCAGCTTACAACAATGTGACTAACTGGTTACTTGAGCATAAAAAGACTGGCGAACATGGTATTTACGTAAAGTTTTTAAACAAAGAAGATTACAAAGGTGCCCTTGACGCACTTTTAATGAAACTTCAGGAAATAAACCGCCTGTATACCGATATAAAACTTGATTTGGCAATAGCCGATGAGTTTATCAAAAGCCGCATTGAAAGAGCTAAAAATTATCTGCATAGCATGGATCAGGTTCTGGCTTCGGGATACGTTGACAGCCGCGACCTTCATCTTGCCGCACGCGAAATATTATCTTCTATCGGAGAGGCACATTCTGCTTTCAACTCCGTTAACATTCTGAATAACCACGGCATCAATGCAACCCTGGTCGATTTGTGCGGATTTGACGATTCAGAACCATTGACAATAGATCAGCGCATCCATAAGGCTTTTCAAAATATTCCCTTTAGTAAGACTGTTGTAATTGCAACCGGTTACACCAAAGGTACTGAAGGTATTATGCGTCAGTTCGACCGTGGATACTCCGAAGTTACCTTCTGCAAAATTGCAGTCGATATTAAAGCCGATGAAGCAATCATTCACAAGGAATTCCATTTATCCTCAGCCGACCCTAAAATTGTAGGAGTTGAAAAATCAATTCCTGTAGGATATACAAATTTTATGGTTGCCGACCAGCTGGCTGACATAGGCATGGAAGCAATACATCCAAAAGCATCCAAACCTCTGGAACTTGCCAATATCAATATCAGAATAAAAAACACTTTCGAACCCGACCATGCCGGTACGGTAATTTCGAAGAACTATATAAGTCCGGAGTCGAAGGTTGAAATTGTATCGGGAACTGATAAGGTTATTGCTATTGAAGTTCACGACCCCATGATGGTTGGCGAGGCAGGTTTTGACCTGAGTATTATGCAGTATTATAAGAAACATAATATCAGCTATATCGTCAAATCCACTAACGCCAATTGTATCACCTGTGCTATCTGGGATAACAAAAAAGCCAATGCGCTCATCGACGATCTCAAATCAAATTTCTTCGAAGTGGTAATAAAACCAGTAGCCCTTGTTTGTGCCATGGGTTCAAATATCGCAAAACCTGGATTCCTTTACAAAGCAGCAAAAGCGTTGGCCGATAATAACATTAACATCGTTTGTTTTACACAATCGATGCGCCAGGTTAACATGCAGTTTGTTATCGAGAGAGAAAGCTATAACAAAGCTATTGTGGCATTAAACGATGCTTTGTGCTATCAGGGCTAAAATGCAAAACTCCGGAGATTAAATCTCCGGAGCAACCCTAAAAATTACCTAAATAAAAGAAAAACTACCTAACTTAAACCCTATGAAAAGAAGCTATATATTGTGAAATCTCTCTCAAAATGATAAGACAAATATACAGCCAAAAACATGGTTTTGTACCAGCAAATCAATGACATATCTTAATCAGGATTATGAGATAGCTTACTAAAAGTGATGATGGTAATCACCTGCTGTTTAAAAGGATTTCACTCACAGCTGTTTCAATAATTGTATCCAATCCTTTGTTGGCATCGGAGGCTCTCAGGCTTTTATGAATATCCGGCGGAACACCATCTTCGTAATTTATACCATCGGTACTTATAGTTTGTGTACACGAAAAACGAAACGACCATCCATTTGGCAATTCAGCTCCCGTAGGTGCGCCAAGTCCACCGCCTGTGGTATCGCCAATTGTAGTTACATTCGGGAACTCGCGCATTGCAAGCACAAAGAACGAAGTAGCGCTATAACATCCTCTGTTCGTGAGAATGCAAACAGGCTTTTTGTATGGTTCGCTGGAACCGGGACCTATAAAAACCTTGTGAGGTTCTGAAAACTCTTCATGTCCCGGGCCAGTTTTAATCAATGAAGTATAAACATGGCGTTTTTCATCAGCAAAAGCTTTGCAAAGAGTAAAAACATTGCTCACATATCCGCCTCCGTTACTGCGCACATCAATAATGATTCCTTTAAGATCCTTATATTTATTAATTATGAAGTTAATATCCTCAGCCGAAAATGAAGATGAGAAGCTTGCGTATCGTATATAACCAACTCTTCCATTTGCAATTATCTGATGTTTAAACGGACCGGTAATGAAGTAGTCGTTACGCAGATAATAATCCTGTACAAGACGACTGTTGAAATTCTCAGGTCCTTTGGCAAAAACACCCTCATAACGCGAAACATTGAAGGGAGAAACCAGGTTCACATGCGCATCCTTCAACTCAGTAAGCATGGAAAATAAAATATTAAACAGCTCAACATCCTTCATTCCATTGTTAATCTTACTGTTGTATCGCACATAAACCTCATTCCAATCGATATTCTTATAGGAGAAAAAAGAATATTTCTTGTCCAATGTATTCCATAAATACTCGAAGTTCTCGCGGGGAGAGCTCTTTAAGTCCTCGCCAAGAAACATTTCGGAACATGAATTCCCGATAAGTATCAAACAAATAATTAAAATGGTTCGCATATCAATTATTGGTAAAACGGAAAACTATGGAAACATAAAAGGCTGAATGGATCCCTTTTACGGGGTTAAGATTCTTATAATAATTATAATAGCTGAAATTATAATTAAATTTAAGCATATTATTATTGTGCAATACGTAATAAAAATTAAACCTGTTTTTTATAAGAAACAAATTGTTAAAGGTTACATAATTAACATTTTCGGAACTTACCACCATACTATTTTCGTCCACAAAATCGTTAATTGTAACATACCCGGGTCTGGCCATTGCTGTAAAAACAGGTATGCTTACAATATATTGCATTTTGAAGTTCCTGTCGCGTTTGTTCAGCGAAACGAAACCGAGATTCAATTTCCCGGCTTTCCACGAAGTTCTGTATTCGAACATAGCTGAAGGTGCCACAGATAATGCAACTTCATAATTAATATTCGCATTGTTGAACTTTTCATTTTGGCGAATATTAGTCATTGTCAGAAACTCACCGCCAAGAAACATTGTCGATTTTTCATAATTCCTGATGTTATAGAGGGCACTGAATGAAAGTTCATTATTAAAGGACATTGCTTTATTATTATCCTTTGAACTGTAATTCCTGTTTTTGAGATAACCCACTGAAAAATTTTCATCAATGATTCCCACACTTTTTCGGTTACTGAAAAAATACTGAAGATGAAAAGAAGGCTGGTATCCGCGATAAATTAAAGGAGATGTGGCTTCGTCGCGGGTTGCATGGTAATTCAATCCCAGGCCGATTTCCAAAAAATGATTATAAGCTCTCACTTTAGGAGTTTGTTCCTGGGCACAGACATAAAAGCCTGCAAAAAAAAAGTAGCCGGTTATCAAAAAAAAAGTTCTGATCCTCATTTCCCCCTAAAGCGACAATAATAAACAATAAAGTTAAAAATATAACTATGTATAATATGATCCTCAATTATTTTCATTCCCTCAAAGCTACTTAAAATTTCTTTGTCGTTTGGCCTCGTAAACCATAATAGCAGTGGCATTTGAAACATTCAAGGAATCGATCTGTCCCAGCATTGGAATTTTTATCTGATCATCGCTCTCTTTCAACCAAAACTCAGTTAAGCCATCCGCTTCAGTTCCTAATATAATGGCCGTTGGGCCCGACATATCGGTTTGGTGATAAAAGTGTGATGCAGTTAAAGCTGCTGCAAAACTCCTGATTTTTTGCTTTCTCATCCAGGCAACCGCTTCCTGCGAAGTACAACAAACTACCTGATTAGTAAACAAACAACCGATGCTTGAACGCACAACATTTGGATTGAAAATATCAGTCGCAGGGTCACAAACCAGCACAGCATCAACTTTGGCAGCATCGGCAGTACGCAGCACAGCACCCAGATTCCCCGGTTTTTCAACCTTTTCGAGGACAATAATCAAAGGATTTTCACTCAGCTTCAACTCCTCGGGTTTCAGATATTTCGGTACCATCACAGCTATTAAACCATCGGAATTTTCGCGGTAGGCCATTTTTTCGAAAACAGAAAAAGTAATTTCAAAAACAGTCGTTCTTTTCGAAAGGTAACTCACTAAATCTGCTACTTGTTTTGCTTTCCCAATTTCGGGACAAAAAAACAAGCTTTTGAATTCATATCCGGCATTTGCAGCCAGAGTGATTTCTCTGAAGCCTTCAACAATAAATAAGTTTTGCTCCTTTCGTTCGGAAGCTTTTCCCAAATGAAGCACATTTTTAACTTTCGGATTCTGAACACTGCTTATTTTTTCGAACATTCGCGATAAAGCTTAAAATTACTGGACGTAGTCATAGTCGTCCCGATCTATCGGGAGTAGTAAGTCGTAAGACAAAAGCCAACCCACATACAAATATAGAGTAATCGGCGTTTAGATAATCGAAATTCGAAAAGTTTAAAGATATTTGTGCGCAATTAAAAGCATGAAAAAACTGGAATTACTCGCTCCTGCAAAAGATCTGGAGCACGGGAAAGCAGCAATAAATCATGGTGCCGATGCTGTATACATTGGTGCTCCCATGTTTAGTGCACGTAAGGCTGCAAGCACTTCCACCGGTCAAATAGAAGAATTAAGCCGCTATGCTCATCTTTATAACGCCAGGGTTTTTGTTGCGCTCAACACTATTCTTTTCGACCACGAACTTAAAGAAGCGGAAAAGCTGATTAAAGAAATATATGAGTCCGGTGCCGATGCCCTCATTATACAGGATATGGGAATTCTGGAAATGAACCTCCCTCCTATTCCCTTGCATGCAAGCACGCAAACCCATAATACAACTCCAGAGAAAATTCTGTTTCTTGAAAAAGCAGGATTTCAGAGGGTAATACTTGCCCGTGAGTTATCTATAAAACAGATTGAAGAAATAAGGAAGAACAGTACCGTTGAGCTGGAATCGTTTATTCATGGAGCTTTGTGCGTTTCGTACAGCGGCCAGTGCTACATGAGTCACTCCGTTTGCGGACGCAGCGGAAACCGGGGCGAATGTGCCCAACCCTGCCGCTCTGCCTACGATCTGGTGGATGGCAAGGGCCAAACCATTGTAAAAAATAAACACCTCATATCGCTCAAGGACCTGAATCTTACCGGAGAATTGCCCGAAATGATTGCTGCCGGAGTCACTTCCTTCAAAATAGAAGGTCGCCTCAAAGATATTAGTTATATCAAGAACATAGTTTCGCATTATCGCAAACAGCTCGATACATTTTTAGAAGGCAAAACTGAATATTGCAAAGCTTCTTCGGGTAGATTGGTATTCAGTTTTAATCCTGATCCCGAAAAAACTTTTAACCGAGGTTATACCAGTTATAATATTCACGGACGGCAGGAAAAGCTTTCCACATATTATACCCAGAAGTCAGTGGGAACAAAAGTTGGAAAAATAACCGGCATAAAGGGGAACCGGCTTCTATACACAGGAGAAACACTGAATCCCGGTGATGGCATTTGCTTTTTCAGCAAAGAGAATGAGCTGAAAGGTTTTAATGTGAACGGTTTTGAAAATGGCTCCATACTCCCCTCCAATACACAATCGGTTTATGAAGGAGCTGTATTATACAGAAACTTTGATATCCGGTTCGAAAATGAAGTGAAACAATCATTAGATAACCGCAAGATTCCTGTTGAAATGAAAATAGCAGGAGACTCAACCAAAATAAGCCTTCATCTCACGGATTCGGATGGGAATAGTGTTTCACAGGAAAAAAACTTAGACGGAACTAAGGCTACCAACCCTTCACACGCTGAGAATATGCTTAAAACCCAGTTGTCAAAACTTGGTAATACTCCTTTCTTTCTGCAATCTATAACAATTGATTTGTTGGATTTTCCTTTTATCCCTGTCGCCCAAATAAATGAACTCAGAAGAGAAGCAACCGAATTGCTGATTCAGGAGAGATTAAACAATTATAAACGGGAAGATTATATAACGGAGCCGAATAATTACCCATTTCCCCAGAAGGCAATTGATTTCAGGGGAAATGTTTCCAACCATTTATCCGAAAAATTCTATCAGCGGCATGGTGCCCAAATTCTTGAAAAGGCTTATGAATTGGATAATCATGTAAACAATGAGGTATTAATGGAAACCAAACATTGTATCCGATATCAGCTCGATGCCTGTCTGCTCACCAATAAGGGAACGACAATAAAGGAGCCTCTTTTTCTGAAGGACCAGAATATCCGCTACCGGCTCCGGTTCAACTGCAAAGATTGTGTAATGCAGATTGTTAAGGAATTGTGAGGTTAGGTTACGAGTTATGCTTTGAGTATAATGTATGCTGGTATACCCTGAAAGTGAAGTGCGTACCTCTTTAAATACTCACAACAGTTACTCTGCCCTAAATCTTACAACCAGCTCACAATCTCGTTCAAAGGTTTTCTTTTTTCATCGTGCCTGTCAGGGTTTGCATTTCCCTCAGGATAGCCTAGTGGAATGATAGCAACAGGCTCTACTCCCGAAGGCAGTTGCATTACTTCTTTCAGCTTCTTAACCTGGAAGTTGCAGATCCAGCAGGTAGCAAGACCCAGTTCGGTGGCTTGCAGCGTAAGATGATCAACAGCAATACTTAAATCAATTTCCATATGTTCTTTACCATCCGAACGTTTCCACGATATTTGCTTGTTACCGCATGCAACTATTAGAACAGGAGCGCTCTTCATCCATTCGCGCTGGTATGCATCACCAATTTTGGCTTTTATTTCGGCACTTTTTACAACATAAAAATGCCATGGTTGGTAATTAACCGCCGATGGCGCCACACGTGCTGCCTCGAGCACTTTCATCAGCTTTGCCTCTTCTATTTCATCGGGCTTATAATTCCGGCAGGAATATCTCTTCTTTGCTAATTCCAGAAAGTCCATACTGTTACGTTTTTAACAAAAATAAGACATTTATCATGAATAAAGAGCGGTGGACTTCAAAATCAATCAGATTAGGTTTATTCTTTTCTCTTTTCATCATAATCCTTCCCATCTTCAAGAATCCTCTTTCTTTTAAAATTGAATTTTGAATTAAATACACTTCTTTCAGGAATAAATCCTGAAAATTCAATATTATTCAGGTCAATTAATGCATGAAACAGATCGTCGCTAACGAAAGGTCGGGTATTATCGCTTTGTAAGGATTTGAATCTGGTTGAATCAGATTTTATAAAGCTGTCCGAAAGCCATACTATCATTGGAATTTCCACGTTCGCCCGTGGCAATGAACCTGCATAATCGTGACCAACATTTTCGTTCTCATCAAAAACGTTTTCACCATGATCGCCAATATAAACCGCGGACATGTGGGAGTTTTTGTGCTTATGACTGTATTCTGCAAGAATCTTAAAGATGGAATCGATAATAAAATCGTTATAAACCATCGAATTATCGTATTCATTTATCAGCTTTTCCATTGAACCGGAATGCGTTCTGAACTTTTTATATTCAACGGGATATCTTTTGGAATAAGCTGCATGATTACCCATAAGGTGAACGACAATAAATTTGCTGTGGCTGTCTGCTGTTAATATCTCAGATAAAGGTTGAAGCAATTTCTCGTCGTAAGGTGATAAGGTAATACTTTCGAAAGATGAATTACTGTAATTATTTGTGAATGCTGTTCTGTCAGAAGTTCGGGCAAGGTCAAAGACAGCATTGTCCCATATACCAATGGGCGATTGGTTCGAAAGCCAAATAGTTTCGAAACCTGCCGAATAAAATACGTCGATGAGACTAACCGCCTGATCATAATTCATCCGGTTTTCGAGATTGCTCTCAGTCAACATAGTTAAAACAGAGCCAATGGTATTCGAGTAAGGACTCACAACATCCCTGTAAATTAGAATGTCATTTCGCGATTCCAGCCTTGGATTTGTGCTGCGGCCATATCCATATAATGACATATGATTCCGGTTACACGATTCTCCAATGATAAGAACACAAATCTGCTCCCCTGAGTAATTTCGCTTAGCATCAATTTTCTTTACCTCACGAAGTTTCAGGTTCTTAAATGTTTTAATTTCCCTTGAGAATGATACAAGTGCTTTTGAAGCCGGAGGCAGAGTTTTTCTTACAAATCGGTTGTGAATTATTGCTTCGGTAAAAAAGATTCCGATAAGAATTGAAATAATCAGAACCAAATACTTATTTACTGGTTCAGAATCAGGCTTTTTCCTGATGGCAAAATAAAAAAGTAACAGGTAAGGTAATAACAGCAACAACAGGAAGCTCGATTTCAGAGTAAGGAAGTCCCCAGCTTCTCCAATGTTGGTATTTAAAAGAATAAAAAGACTGGAAGCTGAAATGGGACCTTTAAGAATGAGCCAGTGTATGAGATTTAAAAGCCCTCCTGTAAAAAACAAACAAACTGTAATTACGTACCAACTCTGATTTTTGAAGTATAAACCAGGTATTGTAAATACAGGAATCCAGCAGGCAAATACTAATAAATCGCGATAATCATAGATTTCATAGTTAAGAACTATGGCTGCAAGTTGAACATAAAGTACCATGAACAACAGAAATGGCGGGTACAGACGTAAAAAAGCTTTCATAATCCTAACTATCGGGACAAGTTTCAAGTGGACAACCAAAATAAGAAAACTTTCCCAATTACACCTAATAACGTTCAATCCAGCGGTATCTTCTTGTATTGTCGCCCAGTTTAACGGCAAGCATTAATTCGTGCGTGCCCGACGAATATATGGTCAATGGATTTGAGCTGTAATCGAAAGCATAACCCATATAAAAACGACTCACTTTAAACCCCATGGTAGCTATTGCAATCTGCGGATTACGATAACCCAGCCCAAACCATATTTTGCTGTCGTAAATAATTTTAGCGGTTATATCGCCCTGTAATCGCCATTGTTCGGAGACTTTAACATAGCACGATGGCTCAAGTGCATACAAATCGCTGAACCGGTAAACAAAACCTGCAGTTGTATTATACTGACGCTCCAGCCGGAAATCCTTTTGCTTATATGGGCCAAACATAATGGAAGCTTTGGATAAATGGTATACCGAAAATCCAAAGAAAAGATTTTGATTGGTATAATAAACGCCTACATTGGCATCGGGAATATACATAATCATAGGCTCGCTGTTGATGAGCTTATCAACCGAATTAGGTAACCTCAATCCTTCCCTGTTTAATTTAAACTGAAAGAAGCTGAAAGTAACCCCAAACGAAAGCTGCGACTTTGTTCCTGAAAGATGATAAGCATAGGTAAACTCGGTACCCGTTTGATCCATTAACCCTATTCTGTCCTTGTAAATATACGCTCCCAGTCCTACTCTTCCGCTACGGGAAGCCTTGTATCTCTTTTTTACCGAAGCCCCCGGGCTGACTGATCTCTGTTTCATAAGCCTGCTTTGCAAACTCAAAGCATAGGTTACAGGCGCTCCTTCAATGCCAAGCCACTGCTGACGCGAAGTTGAATTTACCGAAGTGTACCCTTCGGCTCCGGCTGCTGCAGGATTCAATAAAAATGCATTAAAGGAATACTGACTGTAAACCGGCAATTGCTGAGCCACAGAGGGTAGCAGAGACATAATTCCGGCTATCACCAAAAGTCCTCGCATCTTTAAATTTCCTCTATAGTTCATAAGTTAACGGATTAAATTAACACTGCCTACAATGGGAGCTTTACCATCTTTCAGGTCGATTACATAAAAGTAGGTCGACATGGGAAGGTCTTTACCCAAATAAGTTCCATCCCAGGCTGAAGCATTATAGTTTTTCTGACATTTGAAAACGATTTGTCCCCAACGGTTGTAAATCATGACGCTGGCATCGGGATATTTGTCAAGCAAATCAATGGTCCAGGTATCATTGTCGCCGTCGTTGTTAGGAGTAAAGGCATTGGGAATGCGCGAGGTAAGCGATTGAGGCTTACAGGAGCCGATAAGAATTGTATCAGCAAACGAACATCCGTTTGCAGTGGTTAATCTGGCCCATACAATACCTGCACCAGCGCTTACGGTAACGGTTGAAGCTTTATCGCCTGTCGACCACTCGTAGTCGGCTGCCTGTACACCCGGATCCAGCACCAGCGTTTCGTCTTCACATAAACTGGTATCCTTACCCAAAGAAAAGTAGGGTTTGGGACTTATCTCAAAAAATACAGAATCCCTGAGCGTGCATCCTGAAGAAAGCACCGCTTCAGCCCTGTAATATCCTGCCTGGCTCAGCAGTATTGCCGAATCACGTTTCCCATTTCCCCAGGTTATAGATTGAACAGAAATGGAGGGTTTGAGCAGGTAGTCTTCGCCTTCGCACACGGAGATATTTCGATTCCCAAATAAGG